>JACUTZ010000123.1 GCA_014859545.1 Gammaproteobacteria bacterium | reverse complement strand
ACCCGGCCCACTTCACCCGCCTGCAAGGCTCCAAGCTGTGGCACCTGGCCTTGCTGGAGTTGTGGTTGCAGCGCAATGTGGATTAAAGCTCATTTGTTGCAGTGGCAGCATGGCTGCCAGTGCTTGGCGATCTCGAAAAACGTAGTGCCTGGGATTAAATCCACTTTGTTGTCATCGGGCTCGCCGTTTAGTGTCGTGCACAGAATGCTCACTGTTGAGCTAAGGGGGCAGGCAATTCCACAAAACTCACCGCACCCCTATTGTGCCCATCCATGATCCCCACGCTTCCTCCGTGAAGCTCGGCAATGCGCCGCACCAGATAGAGCCCCATTCCTACCCCGGCGATTTGCGACATGTTTTCGCCCCGGGTGTATTTGTCGAAGAGCCTTCGCGGGTCGGCCCCCTGCAGGCCCCGCCCCTGGTCTGCTACCTGTAGGCGTAGTCGTGCCGACTCGGAGTAGTCCGCCGTTATGGTGATGCGGGAATTCTCCGGTGCCACCTTGGCCGCATTGTCGATGAGGTTGAGCAGGGCAATGCGGATCAGGGCGGGATCAAAGGTCATCTCCCCGAGGGTAGTGCCGACTTCCAGAACCAGCTCGTGGCGGGTGATGGTGTGGCGGGCCTGTTCAACCACGTCTTCCAAAAAGGCCTGCAGGGCAACGTCCTGAGCGCGCACGGCCCAGGCGTCCGATGCGAAGCGATCCTCGGTGAGCAGGTTATCCATGAAGCCGGTCATGCGGGCGACTGCACGGTGGATACGTTGCAGCACCCTTTCTGGTGGGCTGGTGTTTTGTCTGCGCTGGGCGTCCAGCACCGTGCAGGCGGAGGAGATGGAGGCGATGGGTGAGCGTAATTCGTGGGAGATCATCGCCAGAAACTGGCGGTGTTCGCTCAGGGTGTCCTCTGCGGCCTGGCGTGCCTTTACCAGCTCTGTGGTGCGCTCGTTCACCAGTCGCTCCAGTTCCGCCCGTCTCTCCTCCTTGCTGCGCATGCGTTCGCGTCGCTCGCGGACTACACGCGCCCCCAGTCCAGCCAGGATGATCACTGAGGCCAGCAGCATGGAGATAAGCATGGCCGGTTCGGAAATCTCGCTGGGCACCCTGGGCAGCCAGCCGATGGTGGAAAAGTAAAGCAGCTTGGTTACCTGCCAGGGCAGCACATAAGCTGCAAAGGCATAGCCCCACAACAGCACCCCCTTGCGCCAGGCCATATACCCCAGCACCGGGCTGAACAGGGCGATGCTTAGGCCCCAGATCGCCATGAAGTGCATCAGTGGGCGATGGGGGAGGAATAGGAACAGCACCGCAATGAGGGCAAAGCTGAAGATCAAGGCGATGAGTAGCCGATCGATGCGCGGGAAAAGCTCGCGGGTGCGTAGCAGTATGCGATGAAGCAGCAGCATCAGCCCACCCATCAGTGACAGCGAGATGCCGATGGCCAGGCGGGTCCACTCCGGTGACTCGGGCCAGAATTCCAGGAAGGCGACCCCCTTGATACTCCAGCGAAAGAGCAGGAAGGCGAGGCTGAGCAGGCCAAAGACCAGGAAGCCCGGCTCGCGCAGCATGGTCCATAACACCACCCCGAATAGCAGCATCAGGATCACTGCACCGGCCATGAGGTATTCCATTCGCGAGGTCTTTCGCTCCTCTTCCAGCAGGCGGGCGGTGCTCAGAAGCCGAGGGTGGAGGATGATGGGGGTGTCGCTGGCGACACGGATCAGTAGCGTCCTGGCGGTGTGGGCGGGGATATCCACGGCAAACACCGGTGTCAGGGCGGGCAGCTCCCGTTCCGAGATGGGGGTGGTTCGCCCACCCTGATGGGTCACCCAGCGCCCATCGACCTTGACGTAGTAGCTGATCTCCCGCAGCCGTGCCTGGCCGACCTCCAACCAGCGTAAGGCGGCCTCCGGCTGCTGGTTGTTGACTTCCAATCTCAGCCAAAAGGCCGAATCACTGCTGCCGAGTCGGTAGCGCCCCTTCGACACGGGCAATGGGTTGAAGGTGATGGCCCCATCGTCCACCTCCGCCGGGCCCAGGTGTCCACTGGGGTCCTCTGCCGAGCTCAGGCTGTGGATGCGAACCTCTGCCTCGTCGGCCATTGCGAGCAGGGGTATGAGCAGGCCCAGTAACAGGGCGAGTAGCGGCAGGCCGGTCGGGGGGCGGGTCATCGTGTTCAATCCGCCGTGAGCCGGGTGGTCAGTTTCAGGCGTTGGCGTGGTGCGGTGGTTAGCGGCAGGGTGTATCCCGTTTGGGAGCGAACCTTTTTGCGTAGGCGACTCATTAACACATCAATGCGGTGAAAGTTGAAGCTGCTCGGGTCGTCAACCAGTGCTTCGGCAATGGCGTGGCGGCTTGTCTCCCCGTCGCCAGCAACAAGACACTCCATGAAGGCGTACTCGCTGGGGGTCAGATCCACCTGCTCGCCGTCGGGGGTCAGCAGTTGGCGCTGCTCCCGGAGCAGCTGCCAGGTGGGCTTGTTCAGGATCGTGTGGCTGGGGGGCGTGCGGTTATCGTTACTGAGGCGTCGCTGTAGCGCGTCGATGTGGGCGGCCAGCTCAAGGAGATCCACGGGCTTGGTCAGGTAGATGTCGGCACCAGCATCCAGCCCCGCCAGGCGGTCATCCAGGCGGGTTCGGGCGCTGACGATGATGATCCCAATGCCGGTCTCCACCACATGCCGGGCGATGCTCAGGCCGTCTTCCCCCGGCAGGCCAATGTCCAGCACCACCACATCCACCGGGTTGGTCACCAGTCGACGATAAAAGCCGCTCGCCTCGGCCTCCGCCCATACGGTATGGCCCAGCATCGCCAGGTATTCCACCATACTGGCGCTCTGGTCGGCATCGTCTTCAACGATAGCGATATTGGCAGGGCGCGGTGAGTTGTGATGTTGGGCATTCTGCATGATTCACGCAAGGACCTGATTCGTGTTGACGAGGGTGCCACAGTGCCGACGATGGCACACTGTGCGCTCGTGGGGCTATATAGCCATCGGAGCCTGTCGAATGCAAGGAATGTTAAATGACAATAAGGCGGGAGTGGGGCGGAGTGAGAGGAATGGAAACATTTTGTAAGTAGACGGTAAGGCCGTGAGGCGGGTTACCTTGTGTATAGGTAACACAACCATAAGCTAAGAGAGTGCCCCCATGTCTACCAGCGCCGGTTATACGATGAGCACACGCCCACATCCGTACTCAGTGCTCAATTTCGTCTTTCTGTTGCTGGGGCTGGGGCTGGTCATGGTGCTGGTGGCGGCACCGGTGCAGGCGGATCCCTGTACTGCTGAAGGCAATAATGTCTACACCTGCGAATTCACGGCGACAGGCGATCATACGCTCAATCTCTCCGACTATCTGAATGGGAAAACCATCAGCGAGATCGAGTACCTCGTCGTCGGCGGTGGTGGCGGTGGTGGCGGCGGTGACGGCAACGGCGGCGGCGGCGGTGGCGCCGGTGGCTTCAAGGAAGGGCATGTGGAGGTCGTTTCCACTGAGACTTTGACGGTCAGGGTCGGCAGCGGTGGCGCCCGTGGAACGGGCAGCAATGACAACAGCACCGCGAGCACCATGGGCGGTGACGGTGGTGCGAGCTGGATTAATCGCAGTGCCGGTCGGATCGAAGCCGCAGGTGGCGGCGGCGGGGCAAGAGGCGTCGCTGTAGCCAATATCGATGGTCGTGATGGTGGTTCGGGCGGCGGCGGTTCCCGCTATGGCAATGGCGGCTCGGGCACAGCTGATCAGGGCCACAGCGGCGGCCGTGGTGGACGCACCAATAGCGGTGCTGGCGCCGGTGGTGGTGGCGGAGCCGATGGCTCCGGCTCCGCGGCTAACGACCGTCGCGGTGGCAATGGCGGTAACGGCAAAATTTCCGATCTTTTCGAAGGCACCTACGCCGGTGGTGGCGGTGGCGGCAACAACCGCAGCGATAGTCGCGGCAGCGGCGGCAGCGGTGGTGGCGGCATCGGAGGGCACGGCGACAATGGGTGGCACGGCGGCAATGGTAGCGCCAACACCGGCAGTGGTGGCGGCGGTGGTGGCTCCACCGTCACCATCTGGGGTGGCAACCGTGGAACCAACGGCGGTAACGGCGGCTCCGGTGTGGTGAAGATCCGCTTCACCGCCCAGGAAGTCCCCGATACCCGGACCACCACCATCGAGGAAAATGGCCAGACCTTCGTGGTTCATGAGTTCCTCAATCCCGATACGGCCCACCAGTTCGTGGTGCCCGAGGGCGTCACCGAGGTCGAGTACCTGGTGGTCGGCGGCGGTGGGGCGGCTGGCAGCGCAGGTGTCGATGGCAACTCCAAGGGTACCGGCGGCGGCGGTGCCGGTGGCTTGCTCGCCGGTTGGCTGACGGTGGAGCCGGGCCAGGCTTTGACGGTCGAGGTCGGGGCTGGTGGCTCGGTCGATACTCCAGTCACTGCGAATGGTGAAAATGGCGAATCGGGTCAATCATCAAGGTTGGGCGACCTCATTGCGCTCGGCGGTGGTGGTGGCGGTAATGTCTTTGGTATCGGTAAAGACGGCGGCTCCGGCGGCGGCGGTGGTGGCCGCAATAACCCGGACTCTGGCGCTAGCGGCGAGCCGGGCCAGGGGTTTGGCGGCGGTCGGGTGACAGGGTCCACAACAGCTGGTGACGCCTCAGGCGGCGGTGGTGGTGGTGCCGGGGGCCTCGGCATGAATGGCTTTGTGTCGGACGGCTGGAGCGGCGGCGGTGATGGTGGCAGTGGTCTGCTCTCCAACATTAGTGGCGAGGCGCGCTGGTACGCGGGCGGCGGCGGCGGCGGTGCCACTTCAAGAAACACTACCAACACCCCCGGTGGCGGCCTCGGTGGCCTGGGCGGTGGTGGCGATGGCAGGGGTGAAACTGAACACGGCCAGGATGGTCAATCCGGCCAGCCGAACACCGGCGGTGGCGGTGGTGGCATCGGTGTCGCTGCAAGTGACGGAACCTACACCCGTGGTGGTGCCGGCGGCTCCGGCATCGTCATCGTCCGCTACGCGCTGCCGGAGACGGTCCCCGAGCGCCCCAACCAGGGCACGGTGAGCCTGCCCGAGTTGCCGCGCATCAAGGGCGGTGAGACGGCCCAGGTGCCGGTCACCCTGAGCGGCTTTGATGGTGCCGCCGATTTGCTCGTCTTCCTCCGCATCCCCGAGGGAGGCGGCACCCTGAGCATTGCGAATAACACCGGCCTCGAACTGGAGTTCGGTTACGACAGCTTCACCGGCGAGCGCACCATCGGCTTCCGTGGTAGCCGTGCGGCGGTGACCACGGCGCTGGCCGAGCACCTGGAGTGGACTGCGCCGCTCAACCGCCAGGACGTTTCGCTGGAAGTGAGCGTCACCGAGGCCGCCGCCGACGTCTTCTACAACCCGGACAACGGCCACTACTACAAGCCGGTGGAGCCGGGCGGCGAGACGACCTGGACTCAGGCGCGGAATGCCGCCGCCGGGCAGGCGTTGTTCGGCATGACCGGTTACCTGGCCACCATTACCAGCCGGGAAGAGAACGACTTCATCGCCGAGCGCGTGGACGCCGAGGATCTCTGGATCGGTGCCAGTGATGAACGCAGTGCCATCAATCTCGCCTGCGGCGGGACTCCCTACGACGCTCAGGGCAGTTTTGGCGTCAGTTCCGGCTCAAACTATGACGCAACCCATCGGGGCTACTCGGAAGGACGCTGGTACTGGGTTACCGGCCCCGAGGCGTGTACCCAGTTCTGGGTGGGCGAGGCCGATGGCGAAACAGTCGCCGGGCGTTTTGCCAGCTGGAGTGATGGGGAGCCCAACGACTTCAACGATGGAGAACACTTCGCTGCAACCAACTTCAATTCGGCGGATACCGCAGAAGAAGACAAGGAATGGGGCTTCTGGAACGATTTCGCCGATGGCAGCACGAGCGCCAACAACTACCTGATCGAGTTCGGCGGCCTGCCGGGCGAGGCCAGCGAGGCCCACTTCGGTAACGGCAGCACCACCCTGCGCTCCACCAACGGCGTGACGGTGGCTTCGCTCACCGC
>JACUTZ010000122.1 GCA_014859545.1 Gammaproteobacteria bacterium | reverse complement strand
CCTCGCCCGCGGGGGCGAAATCCCCGCATTCAATCCACATCGCGGTAGCGACACAAAACCGTGGATAGGATGATTTGCCCTGTAAAATGTGAAGAAGCTAATTAAAGCAGATTAAAACCGGTATCACCCCATCGCTCACTGTCGAAAACTCACTCTTTATCCGGGCTATCCAGGGTATGCTTATCGGTATCGTACTTGCCCTTGAGCTCGTCCTTGATGGTGTGGTCCCACATTGGCACGCCGGTGAAATAGGCGGCCCGCCCAATTACATGGGCGGCGATTGGCGCGGTCAGCATGGTAAAGCCAACAATCGCCACCGCACGAACCAGTACCGGCAATTCCGGATAGGCAAACACCAGTCCCAGTAACATCAACCCGGCACCCAGCACCCCCGCCTTGGTGGTGGCATGCATGCGGGTCAGCAGGTCCGGCATGCGCCACAGGCCCAGCGCGGCGATCAACATAAAGCCGGCACCCAATAGCTGTAACAGACTGGCGATCAACTCATTCATCACGGCTACCTCCCTTTTCCAGGTAGCGGGCAAAGGCCACCGCCGTCAGGAAGGCGGTCAGCGCCAGCACCATCGCCACATCCAGAAAGGCCACCACCCCGGAGACCAGTACATAGGCCGCGATCACCCCCACAGTGATCGAGGCGAACAACTCCAGCGCCACCACCCGATCGGGCAGACTTGGGCCGCGCACCAGCCGCACAAAACCAAAGCCCAGCGCCGCCGAAAGGACGATCCAGGTAAGCAAGTGTATCAATTCAATCAGGGTTTCCATGCCATTCACCGCAAGATCTCGAGGATGCGTCGTTCCAGGTCGCGTAAGTCATCCACCACCTGGGCCTCATCGGTCAGATACATCACATGGATATACAGCACACGGCGATCACTGGAGACATCCAGGCTGAGGGTGCCGGGGGTCAGTGAGATCAGATTGGCGACGATGGCGATCTCCCCATCCTTTTCCGCCTGCAAGGGAAAGGCGATCACCCCCGGCTTCATATAGTGGGTGCGGGTTAGCACATCATAGGCCACCTTGAGATTGGATTTGAGCAGCTCGCGATTGAAGTAAAAGAAAAAACTGATCGCCCTGGGCACCCGGGCCACATAACGGGCAAAGTCCGGCAGGTCACGCAGCGCAATCGCCAACACCAGATAGCCGATGATAAAGCCCACCATCAGGGTGCCGCCGCTAAAGTCGCCCCATAGCGCCGCCCACACCAGTGCCAGGATAAAATTCCAGGTCACGGCGATCATGGCTGCACCCCCAGTACCGCCTCGATATAACCGGCCGGGGCCAACAGCTGCGCGGCCGAGCCCTCCGCCAGCAGATAGATCGGCTGGGCAAAGACCCCGATCAACACCGTCATCAGTGCCAGCGCGGCGATCGGCAGGTAGTACATCAGCAGGCTATTACCCTGGTGGGTATAGGCCGGAGCCTCCTCGGTGCGTTCCGCCGGGGCAGCCTTCCAGAACACCTCGTTCCAGATCTTGATCATCGAATACAGGGTCAGCAGGCCGACCAGCAGCGACACCGCCACCGCCAGCCACTGCTCGGCCTCGATGCCGGCACGGATGATCACGAACTTGGCAAAGAAGCCGGATAGTGGCGGCAACCCGGCCAGCGACAGGGCCGGGATCAGGAACAACAGCCCCAGCCAGGGATGGCTGCGGTACAGGCCGCCCAGATCCTTGAGTTCATAGGTACCGCGCAGGCGATAGACCAGACCGCTGACCAGGAACAGGTTCGCCTTCACGATGATGTGATGCATGATGTAGAACACCCCGCCGACGATGGCCAGCGGGGTAAAAATCGCCAGCCCCAGGATCATGTAACCGATCTGGCTGATGATGTGAAAACTGAGGATCCGGCGGAACTCAAACTGGGCCGCCGCACCCAGCACCCCGGTCAGCATGGTCAGCATCCCCATCCACAACAGGATGGTATGGGTCAGCTCGGTATCATGGGCGAAGATCAGGGTATAGAAGCGGAACAGCACATACACCCCGACCTTGGTCAGCAGCCCGGCAAAGATCGCCGACACCGCCACCTGCGGGGTGTGGTAGGAGGCGGGCAGCCAGAAGAACAGCGGGAAGGCCGCCGCCTTGATGCCAAAGGCCACCAGGAACAGAATCGAAATCACCGATACCAGGCCCTGCTCCTCACCGGAAACCTCACCCAGCTTAACCGCCACATCGGCCATGTTCAGGGTACCGGTAATACCGTAGAGCAGGCCAATGGCACTGAGGAACAGCGCCGAGGAAAACAAATTCAGAGTGACATATTTGATCGCCCCCTCCATCTGCGCCCGTTCGCCACCCAGGATAATCAGCGCGAATGAGGCGACCAGCATCACCTCGAACCACACATACAGATTAAAGATGTCACCGGTCAGGAAGGCACCACTGACCCCGGCCAACAGCAGGTGCAGCAGTGGATAATAGCCGAACTTTTCGTGCTCGCGCGGGATCGCCACCAGGGAATAGAGGGCGGTGGCAAAGCCGGTGATGCCGGTCAGCAACACCATGATCGCCCCCAGCAGATCCGAGACCAGCACGATGCCGAAGGGGCCGACCCAACTGCCCATGTGCATCACCTGGATCCCCTCCTCCCAGGTCTGCAACAGCAGAACTATCGCGGCCCACAACAAGGCTCCGGTACCGAACACACCAATCCAGCGCTGGGCAAAATGCGAGCGCCAGAACACCAGTGAAACGGCTCCAGCCAGCAAGGGGATCAGGATCGGTAGGGCCACGGACAGATTCATCGATCGGTGTCCTTCATCATGTCCATGTCGTCCTGCTTGACCACCTCATAGGCACGGTGGATCAACACCACCGCAAAGGCCAATACCCCGAAGCTGATCACGATGGCGGTCAGGATTAGCGCCTGGGTCAGCGGATCGGCGATCAGGCCGAGCGGCTGGCTCAGACCATCGGGCACCAGCGGCGGCACGCCGGAGCGTAGTCCACCGGCGGTAAAGATCAGCAGATTGGCCGCATTGCTGAGCAGAATCAGCCCGATCACCAGCTTGACGATGGAGCGGCGCAGCATCATGTACAGCGCACTGGCGTACAGCACGCCCACTACAATGGCCATCAGCGCCTCCATCAGTCGTGGTCCTCCGCTTCGGCCAGATTAAGCACAATGGTCAGCACCGAACCGACCACGACCAGATACACCCCGATATCAAAAAACAGCGGGGTACTGAGCTTGACCTCGCCCAACAGCGGCAGGGTCACCGGCCACCATAGCGTGGTAAAAAAGGCCTTGCCCTGCAATACCGCCGGGACACCACTGAGCACGGCCAGGGTCAGGCCGCCGCCGATCAGATCGCGCGGGTCCACGTACAGGATCTTGCGAGCGGTCTGGATGTCCATCGAAAACATGTACAGGGCGACCGCCGCTGCCGCGACCAGCCCGGCAATAAAGCCGCCACCCGGTTCGTTATGCCCGCGCAGCAGCAGAAACAGCGAGAAGATGATCAGCAACGGCAGCAGGAAATGCCCGGCAGCACGCAGGATCAATGAGGATTCGATCTTCATGGTTTTCGGTCCTCCGCACGCAGCTTGATCATCGCGTACACCCCGATCGCTGCCAGGGCCAGCACAAAGATCTCACCCAGAGTATCCAGGGCACGGAAGTCCACCAGGATCACGTTGACGATATTGCGACCATGGGCACTGGGGTAGCTGTGCTCGATAAAGTATTCGGAGATCGACGGGAACAACTGCACCTGCACCGCCATCAGCAGCAACAGGGTCAGTGACAGACCGAGCAGGATCGCCACCGCGGCATCGGCCAGACGCTTGTCAGTTTTACTGAGATCAAGAAAGCCCGGCAGGCGGAACAGCACCAGTACCAGCAGGATCACCGTCAGGGTCTCCACCAGTAGCTGGGTGATACCCACATCCGGGGCAGAGAACAGCACATACATCAGCGCCACCCCAAAGCCAACGGCGCCAACCGTGGCCACTGCACCGAGGCGCGAGTGGGTACTTACCGATACCAGCGTCGCCAGGATGATCAGCACCGCGATCGCCAGGGTATGCAGTTCCACCCCGGCAAAATCCATCCCCGGCCAAACCGGGTAGCGGGTCAGTACCGTATAGGCCAGCAGGCCAAGTAGCGTCGCCACGGTGGTAAAGATGTAATAGCGCAACGAGCCGTTTTGCAGGATGCGGGTCTGCCAGTCAGCGACGATCACCAGGCCACGCATCAGCGCCTCGTAGCCGCTCTCCGGCCCAAACCGGTCGATAAAGCGCCGCGCCGCCAGGGTCTCGCGAATCCGATCCCACTGCCAGAAGATCAGTGCACCCACCGCCAGGCTGATGCCACTCATCAGCAGCGGCAGATTAAAACCATGCCACAGCGACAGCTTCAGCTCGACCGGTTCACCGGCCACCGCCAACGCCGCGGCACTGAGCACCCCATGCTCGGCCAGGAAGGGCATCAGCCCCAGCAGCAGACCCAGTGTCGCCAGTACCGCCGGTCCCAGCAGTTGTGCCAGCGGCGGGTCGTGCGGGGTGATCTTGGTCGGCTTGCGCGCCCCAAACCAGGGACGCAGGCCGACGATCGCCGCCGCCGCCACCGTCATCATCCCCGACAGCAGCGCCAGCACAGTAATGATGGTGCCGATGGTATCGGCCCTGAGCACCGCCTCGAACATCAGCTCCTTGGCGATAAAGCCAAAGAAGGGCAGGATACCCGCCAGCGACAGGGCCGCCAGCACCCCGAACAGGGTGCTCAGCGGCATCTCGTGGCGCAGCCCGCCCAGATCGCGAAAATCCTTCAAACCGGTCTCGTGGGTGATGTTACCGGCGGTCATGAACAGCGCGCCCTTGTACAGCGAATGGGCCAGCAGGAAGCTGACCGCCGCCGCGATGGCGGTCGGGCTACCGATACCGATCAACATCGTCAGAGTCCCCAGCGCCATCACCGTGGAATAGGCCAGCACCGACTTCAGCCCGCTAGAGCGGATCGCCAGGAAGCTGCCGACAAACATGGTGCTGGCACCAAACAGACCCAGCAGGATCAGCCAGGCCTCAGTGCCCCCCAGCGCCGGATGCAGGCGCGCCATCAGATAGACACCGGCCTTGACCATGGTGGCCGAGTGCAGATAGGCCGATACCGGCGTCGGCGCAGCCATCGCATTGGGCAGCCAGAAATGGAAGGGCACCTGGGCCGATTTGGTAAAGGTGCCCGCCAGGATCAGCAGCAGCAGCGGCAGATACAGGGCGTGTTCCTGGATCACCTCTGGCGAAGACAGCAGCTCGGTCAGCTCATAACTGCCGCCCGCCACCGCCAGGGCAATCAAACCGGCCATCAGCGCAAGTCCGCCACCCACGGTGACATACAGCCCCTGCTGGGCCGACTTGCGGGATTTTTCATCCTCGTGGTGATAACCAATCAGCATGTAGGAGGTGACGCTGGTCAGTTCCCAGAACACAAACAGCGCGATCAGATTGCTGGAAAACACCAGCCCCAGCATCGAGGCCATAAAAGACAGCAGGAACAGGAAAAACCGCCCCTGGTATTGCTCCCCCTGCAGATACTTGCCCGCGTAGATCAGGATGAACACCCCGATCCCGCTGATCAGCAGACCAAACAGCAGACTCAGGCCATCCAGCAGAAAACTAAGATTGATATCCAGCCCAGGGATCCAGGCGGTGTAGAAATAGAAGGTCTCACCGGCCGCGATCGCCGGGATATAGCTGGCCAGCCAGACAAAGATCGCCGCCGGCAGCAGCGCGAACAGCCAACCGACCCGACCACCTAAGCGGGCGGTCAGCCAGGGCGCCAGGGCCGCCAGCACAAATCCGGACAACACAGCACTCAACATCATGCCGCAGGCTGCCTGTGAGTAATCGATTTCAAGACAAACATGGCTGGGGATTGTAGAGAAGGGCTTGGGGGCGATGCAAGGAGATTCACCCACTTCCACTTTCATAGGATGAAATGCACGGAAAATGTGCACATCTCCACCGAAATGCACAATTGCTGCCCAGGGGGGTTCTTG
>JACUTZ010000010.1 GCA_014859545.1 Gammaproteobacteria bacterium | reverse complement strand
CACTGGTCGTAGTTATAGCACAAGATTTTTGTTATGGAAATGTTGCGCGAGGGGGGGTTGCCGTTTCGATAAATGAACGATGCGAATTCAGTCTGAGCGCTGTTGCTGACACCATGCGATGAATTCATCGGCAGGCAGTGGACGGCTAAAAAAATAGCCCTGGAACTCGTGACAGCCATTTGCCATCATGAAATCCAATTGTGCCTGGGTTTCCACCCCCTCGGCGAGGACATCCAGTCGCAGGCTGCGGCCCATTGCGATGATGGTGGTCGCTATTGCAGCATCGTCCGGATCTTCTGACACGCCCTGGACAAAGGATTTGTCGATCTTGAGCCTGTCGATGGGCAGTCGCTTGAGGTAACTGAGTGAGGAATAGCCGGTGCCGAAATCATCGATCGCCAGGCTAAGCCCCAGCGTCTTGAGTTGCTCCAGGGTTTGAATACCCTGTTCCGCATGACTGAGGACAAAGCCTTCGGTGATCTCCAATTCCAGCAGGGCGGGATCCAGTTGGGTGTCGGCGAGAACCTGGGCGACGGTTTCTACAATATTGCCATGAATGATCTGCTTGCCGGAGAGATTGACGGCGATCCGTAGTGGTATGCCCTGCTGCTGCCATTCCACTGCCTGCTGACAGGCCTGTAGCAATACCCATCGTCCCAGCTCGAGGATCAGCCCGGTCTCTTCCGCCAGTAAGATAAAACGATCCGGGGGGATCAAGCCCTTTTCCGGATGCCGCCAGCGTACCAGTGCCTCGGCACCGAGACAGGATGCCGTGGCGACACTGGCCTGGGGTTGGAAGTGCAGCAACAGTTCGTTACGTTCCAGTGCCAGACGCAGGTCACGTTCCAGTTCGAAGCGTTCCAGACTGCGTTGGGTCAATTCAGGGGTATAGAACTGGAAGGTATTGCGGCCGGTTTCCTTGGCGCGATACATGGCGGTATCGGCGTTGGTGATCAGGGTATCGGCCTCATCGCCGTCTTCGGGGAACAGGCTGATGCCGATGCTGGCACCGATAAACAGCTGATGGTGCTCCACCATGATGGCTTGGGCCAGGCTGTCGAGGGCCTTGCGTGCCACCAGTGCGGCGTGCTGTGGGTCATGGAGGTCTTCGATGATAATCAGAAACTCGTCCCCTCCCAGGCGGGCCACGGTATCCTCTTCACGCATCACCGACATCAGACGTTCGGCGACGACCTTGAGCATGCGATCACCGACCGGATGGCCCAGGCTGTCATTGACGTTTTTGAAGCGGTCCAGGTCCAGGAACAGCACGGCCAGCTGTTTCTGTCCGCGGCGCATGCGTTCCACCGCACTATGCAGACGATCCATCAGTAGTACCCGATTGGGCAGTTCGGTGAGCAGGTCGTAGTGGGCCAGGCGTTGGATGCGCGCCTCGCTGGCCTTTTGCTCAGAGATGTCGGTAAACACGCCGATGAAGCGTACCGGCCGATCCATGCTGTTGCGTACCACACTGAGATTTTGCCAGGCAGGGAAGATGCCGCCATCTTCGCGCCGGTACCACAGCTCGCCCTGCCAAGTATCATCTTCTTCGATCACACGCCTGATATGTTCGGCCGTTTCATCACCGAATTGCTCGGTACTGAGAAAATCACTCAGTGGCCGCCCTTGAACCTGCTCGTGACTATAGCCGGTGATGGTACAAAAGGCCTGGTTGACGTTGATGATGCGCTGATCGGTAGACATGATCATGATCGCCTCATGGCTACCCTCGAACACACTGGCGGCGAGGCGCAGTTGTTCCTCGGTCTGGCGGCTGCGAGTTAGATCCTGCATCCCCATCAACACCCCGGTGGCCTGGCCGTCGGCATCATGAATGATGCGGGTGGTGACCTCAATCGGTCGTCCAACAGGGTTGTCCGGGTCATCCCCGTCGAGCACGATATAGGCATCTTGGCGCAGGCGTCTTGCCCGACAGACCGGGCATTCCTTGAGTTCACCATGGGGATGCATGATCTCGACGATATTCTTGCCGATGACCTCTTCGCGCGAGACTCCCAGTAGCTGCAGGAAGGCGCGGTTGGCACGCACCACACGATCCTCCAGATCGACCAGGTAGATGGCATGGTCGAAAAAGTCCATCGCATAGGACCATTCCTGGTTGGATTTTGCCAGACTTTGCTCGGCCTCAATACGCTGGGTGACGTCACGGGCGATGGCGCGAATGCCGGTCACCTTGCCATCGTCCAGCATCGCACGGGCATGGACTTCCAGTACCACGGTTTGGCCATTGGTATGGCGGGTGGTGATTAGGAATGGCGGTGGTTCATTGGCATGTAGCAGTAACTGACGTAGTTGTTGGGAGGCCTCTTGATTGCTGGCCTCATCAAGGTTGAGGCGGCCCTGGTGGATGGGCAGTTCGGCAGGGCTGGTGCCCAGTACCTGTTCGATGCCGGGGGTGGCGTAATGGATCACCCCGTGGGTGTCGAGGCGAAACGCAAAGCCATGGGCCAAATCGAGTAATACCTGCTGTTCCTGACTGAGCTCACTGAGCTTGCGTGAGCTTTCGATGACCTGGCTGGAGAGTGGGCGCATCAGCCGGTTGGTGACGATCAGGCTGAGCGCCAGCATCAACAGGATGGTCAGTAGCGGTAGTAGCAATTGTTGCTGGGCAGAGCGCTGGATACTGCTTTCCGGCAGGGTGATCACCAGTTCCCAGTCGGCCAGATTTGGCAGCTCCTGAAAATAGGCCAGGGTGCTGACCTCGTCCGTAAAGTGGGTCGGTTGCTCGGTTTCATGGCGCTGCGCCAGCAAGTGTTCGGCCTGCACCCCGCTCATCGGGTGAAATTGCATTTCCTTGTCCAGCGCGAAGATCAACCCCATGCGCTTGTTATAGATGTACTGGCGAATATCGTTCCCAAAGGCCTGGTGGGTGGCCATCAAGGCGGCCAAACCATCCAGTTGCACCACCACCAGATCGGTGCCCACCTGGATGCCGGTACGATTGAAAATGGGGCTGGAAACCAGTAGATACAGCGCACCATTGGCCTCACGCGGGCCATGTAACAGGGCTTGGGTTGAATCCAGGCGCGAGATCTGCCAGCGCAGGCCATCGGGAATCTCTCCGATAGGGACGGCCAGTTCGCCATGCACATCCAAACGCAGCAAGGCCAGCACATCACTGGCCTGGCCCAGGGCGTCGGACATGCGCGGTACGGTATAGTCGATCAACTCAGCCTGACTGATCTCCGCACGGTTATACATCTCCAGGCGGTCCCGGATCTGGCTGCGGCTGCTGAACTGCTGGGCGATATCCAGGTATTTTCCCAGCAACTGAGAGAGGGCCTGGGCCTGGCTGCTTACCTGGAAGCCCATCGCCATTTCATTATAGTGGCGGGTGTGCTGGTAGAGGGGGATCGCGGTAGCCAGACCTACCACCAGGCCGGTGATCAGGATCCCCACCATGGCCATCAGCATGAGTTGGCGTTGCAGGCGGTGGGTTTGGCGGATATTCACAGGTTTTGGTCGGCCCGGTGTAGAGATTATTAGGGTTCGTACGGGGATTGTATGGGAATGTCACGATTAAGTCACATTCAGATTTGTCAAGATTACCTATCGGGCCGTGCTTTGTTACCATCCCCGGCCTTAATTGACTCTGACTCTGCATAACAGGTGGAATACCAATGAGCTTGCCCCCGATTGCCCAACGGATTGCCAATGAACTGGCCGTGCGTCTGCCTCAGGTTGCCGCAGCGGTGGCGTTGCTGGATGGCGGGGCGACCGTGCCGTTTATCGCACGCTATCGCAAGGAAGCCACTGGTGGCCTGGATGACATCCAGCTGCGCAGCCTGGAAGAACGCCTGGCTTATCTGCGTGAGCTGGAAGATCGCCGTGGGGCGGTGCTCAAGTCGATTGATGAGCAGGGCAAACTCAGCGAGGCGCTGAAGGCCAGTATCCTGGCTGCGGAAACCAAGACCCGCCTGGAAGACCTGTACCTGCCCTATAAACCCAAGCGCCGTACCAAGGCGCAGATCGCCAGGGAAGCGGGTCTGGAGCCATTGGCGCTGGCCCTGTTAGCCGAGCCGGGGTTGAGCCCGGAGTCCGAGGCGCTGGTCTATGTGAATACCGAGCTGGGGGTGAATGATGTGGCCGAAGCCCTGGAGGGGGCCAAGCAGATCCTGATGGAAAACTTCGCCGAGGATGCCGGCTTGGTCGGCAGCTTGCGCGATCATCTCTGGCAACACGCCTTGCTGGTTTCGAGCCTGGTCAGCGGCAAGGAGCAGGAAGGGGCCAAGTTTGGCGATTACTTTGAATTTTCCGAGGCACTTAACAAGATCCCATCGCATCGGGCCCTGGCCTTGTTTCGTGGGCGCAAGGAGGGGGTGTTGAATCTGGAGTTGCGTCTGCCCGAGGATGCAGCGCTGGCCCCAGGTCAGGCGGGGGTGGCTGAACGGATGATCGCCAGTTATCTGGGGCTGCGCCAACAGGGGCGCCCGGGTGATCGCTGGCTGGCCGAGGTGGTGCGCTGGGCCTGGCGGGTGAAGATCCTGACCCACCTGGATACGGATCTGAAAACCCGCCTGCGTGAGCAGGCCGAGGAAGAGGCGATCAAGGTCTTTGCCAATAATCTGAAAGACCTGTTGCTGGCCGCCCCGGCCGGCCCGCGTGCCACCATGGGCCTGGACCCGGGGATCCGCACCGGGGTCAAGGTGGCGGTGGTGGACGCCACCGGCAAATTGCTCGATACCGAGACCATCTATCCGCTCGCCCCCAAACATCAGTGGGATCAGTCACTCCAGACTCTGGCAACGCTGGCCCAGCGCCATGGTGTGGATCTGATCAGTATTGGTAATGGCACCGGTTCCCGGGAGGTCGATAAGCTGGCTGGCGAGTTGTGTCAGCGTCACCCCGAGCTGAAGCTGACCCGTATCATGGTCAGCGAGGCGGGGGCCTCGGTGTATTCCGCCTCGGAGTTTGCCTCCCGGGAATTTCCGGATCTGGATGTCTCGCTGCGTGGCGCGGTGTCGATTGCCCGGCGTCTGCAAGACCCCCTGGCCGAGCTGGTCAAGATCGATCCCAAGTCGATCGGGGTGGGCCAATACCAGCACGATGTCTCCCAGACCCGCCTGGCCCGCCAGTTGGATGCGGTGGTGGAGGACTGTGTGAATGCGGTCGGGGTGGATGTGAATACCGCCTCGGCGGCGCTGCTGGCGCGGGTTGCCGGCCTGAGCACCAGCCTGGCGGCCAATATCGTCAGCTACCGGGATGAGCACGGTGCCTTTGCGGATCGGCGCGAGATCCTCAAGGTGCCACGCCTGGGCGACAAGGCCTTCGAGCAGTGCGCCGGCTTTCTGCGCATCATGAACGGGGCCAATCCGCTGGATGCCTCGGCGGTACATCCGGAGGCCTATCCGGTGGTGGAGCGGATCCTGGCCAGGAGTGGTCGGGTGATCGGAAATTTGATCGGCGATAGCCGTTTTTTGGGGAGTCTGGCGGCCAATGACTTTACCGACGCGCGTTTTGGTGAACCGACGGTGCGCGACATCATCGCCGAGCTGGATAAGCCTGGGCGCGATCCGCGTCCGGAGTTCCGTACCGCTGAATTTCGCGAGGGCGTGGAGGCGTTAAAGGATCTACAGGTGGGGATGATCCTGGAAGGAGTGGTGACAAATGTGACGAATTTCGGTGCATTTGTCGATATCGGTGTACATCAGGACGGTTTGGTGCATATTTCGGCCCTGTCCGACAAGTTCGTCAAGGACCCGCGTGAAGTGGTCAAGGCCGGCGATGTGGTCAAGGTCAAGGTGATGGCGGTGGATATCCCGCGCAAGCGCATCGGTCTGAGCATGCGTCTCGCCGATGACCCACGGGATGCCGAACAGCGCCCATCAGCGGCTACCGAGCGGGGCAAGTCGGCACGGGCACGCCCCCCACAAGCGGCGAAAAACCCTCAGCAGCCACCGGCCAATAATGCGATGGCGGCCGCATTTGCGGGCTTAAAGCGCTCTTAGGGGCTTTCTTTTCTGACGATCTTGCGATTGTCGTCACAACGATGGAGATGGCGAGTACATATCCTCATTTCCAATAGCAGGTATCCCCTGTCTAGCTGAAGTATTAGGAGCTTGCCATGAACATTCCATCGACAGTCAGAACCTATCTTGCCGACAGTGGAGGTCGTTTCAAGGGCCGTCAAACGGATGCCGGACGCCACCTTGAAGAAACCGTTTCCCTGGCCGGCCTCTCTCTGGAGCAGGTCGTTCGCCCGGTGATGCTGCGTAGCGGCAAAAATTACCTGATGGCGGTGATTCGTGCCGATCAGCAGCTCGATTTGGAGCGCATCAGCCAGTTGTTCAAGCGGGAGTTTTCCCTCTGTACTCCGGTGGAGGGTGCTGAACTGCTGAACGGCTGCCAGCTGGAGGCGCTGCCGCCTTTGGCCGCCCCCTTTGGGATCCGTGCCATCATGGACCGCAGCGTCGAGGCGATGGCACAGGTCTATTTCCCGGTGGGTGTGCCCGGCCTGTTGATCAATGCGGATGCGGCTAATTTTGCCCTGCTGCATGCGGAGACCTGGAAGGGGCATCGCATTGCCCGGGATCAGACCGAGCAGGCCCAGAGCGCCGACCAGCGTGATGGCATGCGACGCAAGGTGCAGCAGGTCAATGATCTACCGGCCATGCCAGGTCTGGCCACCGAGCTGATTCGGATCAAGAACAATCCCTACGCCCATGCCAGCGAGCTGGCGGCGGTCATCGAGCAGGACCCCAGTCTGTCCGCCCAGTTGATCCGCTACGCCACCTCGCCGCTGTATGCCTACCAGGGCAAGATTAGTTCCGTCGAGCAGGCCATCGTGCGGGTGCTGGGCATGGACTTTGTGCAGGATATTGCCTTTGGTCTCGCGCTGGGCAAGGCCTTCAATAATCCCAAGGAAGGCCCGCTTGGTCTGAACAGTTTCTGGCGACATGCGGTGTATACCGCCACCCTGACCCAGGCCCTGTGTGAGCGCATGGATTTTCAGCGCCGCCCCTCGGCGGGAATGGGTTATCTGGCCGGCCTGTTGCATAACTTTGGCATTCTGTTGCTGGGGCATCTGTTCCCGGCCCAGTTCCAGCGCCTGAATCAGGCCCGTGAACAACATCCGGATACCTCTCTGTTGAAGCTGGAACAGGAGATCCTCGCTGTCTCCCACACCGAGATGGGTCTGTGGCTGATGGATGCCTGGGATATGCCCCGGGAGATCGCCAATGCGGTGTCCGGTCATCATAATCCGGCGTTGCAGGGCGATTATTCCATCTACGCCAACCTGGTCTTCGTGGCCAATGTCCTGCTCAAACGCCATGGTATTGGTGAGAGCGAGGTGATGGAGATCCCCGAGGAACTGCTGCAGCGGATCGGCCTGAGTGTGGAGCAGGTGGAAGCCGCACTGGGTTCGGTGTTGCGAGACAAGGATGGATTGGCGTTCATGGCCAGCCGGATGGCGGCCTAGCAGGCTGTTGTTGTCTACTCATGCGGCGCGATAGTGCGTTAAAAAATGGCTCAAAATGCGCATTTATTACATGTACGTCGTTTTTGGCATCCATGCCTACCGCGACATACCGCTCGTCCTGAGCATAACTACGCTTTTTCGCCATTTTTTGCCTTCCTTGCACTCGCCTGAGCGACAACAACAGCCTGCTAGGGAGATGAAGGGGCCAGGGATAGCCCCTTTTTTCAGGTCACTGGTGCAATACATACGCCCCATAGCCGACCACCCGATCCCGTGGCCCGGCGGTATCGCCGGAGTTGCGCAGATCGACCAGTTCAGCCTGCATGCCCTTGCGTTTGGCCACCAGCAACAGGCCACGTAGCGGGTTCCTGCCACAGGCATCCTCATAGCCAAGCGCCTCGCCATCCAGTGCGGTGATTGCCGCGGAGCTGGCCTGGTCACGTTGGCGTGCAGAGTTGTAATCCAGGTAGTGACTGAGATCCGAGCTGATCACGATCAGGGTTTCTTCTCCCCCCCATAGCCGTTCCAACACCTCGGCAACCTCCTCGGCACGGCTCTCGCCGACCACCAGCGGTACCAGTTGAAAATCGCCCAGCAGGCGCTGTAGGAAGGGCAGTTGAACCTCAAGGCTGTGTTCCAATGCATGGGCCTGGTCCAGGGTCTGTAGTTGTGGAAGATCCGCTACGCCGAGAAGTGCATCGCGATCCAGCGGTACCGTGCCCAGCGGGGTGCGAAAGCCATCGGCACTGCTGCTGGCCAGACCGTGGAAACCGACCCGGTGGGCAGGCCCCAACAGTACCACTCGCTGTATTCGCTCGCGACAGGGCAACAGACGGGCATAGGCGCTGGCGGCCACGGCACCGGAATAGACATAACCGGCATGGGGGACGATGATGGCCTTGGGGCACACGCTGGTCTTGGCAGTCGCCCCGGCCAGAAAATCATCGACCATGAGCTCCAGCTCCTGGCTGCGCTGGGGGTAGAATTGGCCGGCAACCGCCGGGGGACGCAGGCTGGGCATGGCGATTCTCCTCGAACAATACCCTACACTATAGGGCGTATGACAACAGCCAGTTCAAGCTTAGGGGCGACCCTGCGATCACGCAAGCTATGGGGGATAAAGCATGACTGAACATCGACTGGAAGCGGATAGTCTGCCCGCAGGGACGGTGGTACCGACCCGCTATTGGCATGCCCTGGCGGATGGACGGGTGCAGTGCGACCTGTGCCCGCGTTACTGCAAGCTGGCCGAGGGCCAGCGTGGCCTGTGTTTTGTGCGTGGCAATCTGGGGGGGGAGATCGTGCTTGCCTCCTATGGCCGTTCCAGTGGTTTTTGCATCGATCCCATCGAAAAAAAGCCGCTCAATCACTTCCTGCCCGGCACGCCGGTGCTGTCCTTTGGTACCGCCGGCTGCAACCTGTCCTGCAAATTTTGCCAGAACTGGGATATCAGCAAGTCTCGCGAGCTGGATACCCTGGCCGATGCCGCCAGCCCGGCGCTGATCGCCCGTGTCGCCAGGGAAAATGGCTGCCGCAGTGTCGCCTATACCTACAATGATCCGATCATCTTTCATGAGTACGCCATCGATGTGGCCAAGGCCTGTCGTGCTGAGGGAATTAAATCGGTGGCGGTGACCTCCGGCTATGTCTGTGAAGCACCCCGGCGCGAGTTTTACCAGTACATGGATGCGGCCAATGTGGACCTGAAGGGCTTTAGCGAGGACTTTTATCGCAAGCTGACCGGTGGCCACCTGCAGCCGGTACTGGATACCCTGTTGTACCTACGTCACCAGACCTCGGTCTGGCTGGAGATCACCACCTTGTTGATCCCCGGCTGGAACGATTCGGACGAAGAGATCGATGCAATGACCCGCTGGGTGGTGCGTGAGCTGGGCTCCGAGGTGCCGATGCACTTTACTGCCTTCCATCCGGACTGGAAGATGATGGATGTGCCCGCTACCCCGCTGGCGACCCTGCAGCGGGCAAGGCTGATTGCGATGAAAAACGGCGTGCACCACGCCTATACCGGCAATCTGCGGGATAAAACCGGGCAAAGCACCTGGTGTCACCACTGTGGCCTGTGCCTGATCGGGCGGGATGCCTATCAACTGGATAGCTGGCAGCTGGATGGGGAGGGACGCTGTCTGCGTTGCGCCACACCCTGTCCGGGGGTGTTCGAGGCGGTGGCAGGGGATTGGGGGAATCGTCGTCAGCCGATCCGCCTGGCGGAGCATGCCGATACAGAATAGCCCCTGCACGGCACACGCTGGCAGGGTATAATGCCCGCCGAATTCGCGTTTGAGTGGCAAGGTATGAGCAAAAAACCTATTCGCATTGGCCTGCTTACCGTTTCTGATCGGGCCAGCCGTGGCGATTATGAAGACCTGGGTGGCCCGGCAATGCGTGACTGGCTGGACCGGGCGCTCAGCAGTCCCTGGGAGGCGGTGGCCTGCGTGGTGCCCGATGAGCAGCCACAGATCGAGGCAAGCTTGCGTGAGCTGTGCGATCAGCAGGGCTGTTGCCTGGTATTGACCACCGGCGGCACCGGCCCGGCAGTACGGGATATCACCCCCGAGGCGACCGAGGCGGTGTGCGAGAAGATGCTACCCGGCTTTGGCGAGCTGATGCGCCAGGAATCCCTGAAGTTTGTGCCCACCGCGATCCTTTCGCGCCAGACCGCCGGGGTGCGTGGCCAGAGCCTGATCATCAATCTGCCGGGCAAGCCCTCGGCGATCGCCGACTGCCTGAATGCGGTCTTTCCCGCTGTGCCCTATTGCATCGACCTGATCGAAGGGCCGTATCTCGAAACCGATGAGGCCTTTTGCAAGGCCTTTCGTCCCAAACACGCCAAACCGCCCCAGGATTGATCACCATGACAGCCGATGCCGAGGCCATTCGTGAACTGCGCAGCATTCGTGACCTGATCCGCTGGGGCATGAGTCGTTTCAATGAGGCAGAGCTGTATTTTGGCCATGGCACCGACAATGCCCTGGACGAGGCCGCCTATCTGGTGATGCACAGTCTGCAGCTGCCACCGGTGATGCCGGAGCGTTATCTGGACTGCCGGGTGACCGAAACTGAACGTGCCAGGGTGGTAGCGGTATTGCAAAAGCGCATCGAGACCCGCCTGCCTTCGCCCTATCTGACCAAGGAGGCCTGGTATGGCGGCATGCCGTTTTATGTGGACGAGCGGGTGCTGATCCCCCGTTCGCCGATTATCGAGTTGATCGAAGCCCATTTTGAACCCTGGGTGGATCCGGACAAGGTCTGGAATATTCTCGACCTGTGCACCGGCAGTGGCTGTATCGCGATCGCCTGTGCCACGGCCTTCCCGGATGCCCAGGTGGATGCGGCCGACATCTCCACCGATGCCCTGGAGGTGGCGCGCATCAATGTGGCGCGTCACCACCTGCAGGAGCAGGTACGTCCGGTGGAGTCCGATCTGTTCAGTGCCCTCAAGGGACGTCGCTACGACATCATCGTCAGTAATCCGCCCTATGTGGATCGCCAGGACATGGACAGTCTGCCGGCGGAGTTTCGTCACGAACCGGTACTGGCGCTGGAAGCCGGTGAGGATGGTCTGGATTTGGTCTTCACCATCCTGTACGAGGCCATGTATCACCTGGAGCCCCATGGCATCCTGATCGTCGAGGTAGGCAATAGTCGTGTCGCCCTGGAGGAACTGCTGCCGGAGGTGGCTTTCCTGTGGCTGGAATTCGAACGTGGCGGGGACGGGGTATTCCTGCTGACTGCGGAACAGGTGCGCGAACACCACGAATTATTCCGCCTGGTGCGTCCCTAACAAAGGTTAACCCATGAGTACGCAAAATATCATTTTTGATCTGGAACTGATCAAACGTTACGACAAGTCCGGGCCGCGTTATACCTCGTACCCCACTGCGGTGCAGTTTCATGAGGGCTTTGGCGAGGCCGAATATCGCGCCATCGCGCAGCAAACCAACGCCAGTGGGCGACCGCTGTCGCTGTATTTTCATATTCCGTTTTGCGATACGGTTTGTTACTACTGCGGCTGCAACAAGGTGGTCACCAAGGACCGTTCCCGTGCCGCGCCCTACCTGGAGCGGCTGCACCGCGAGTTGGCGATGCAGGCGGCGCTGTTCGATCGTTCTCGCACCGTGGACCAACTGCACTGGGGCGGCGGTACCCCGACCTTCATCTCCCATGATGAAATGCGTGAATTGATGCGCGTTACCGGCGAGCATTTCCAGCTGCGCGATGACGACAGTGGCGAGTACTCCATCGAGATCGATCCGCGCGAGGTCAAGACCGACACCATCGCGCTGTTGCGCGAGCTGGGTTTCAATCGCATGAGCCTGGGGGTGCAGGATTTTGACCCGCGGGTGCAAAAGGCGGTCAACCGGATTCAAAGCGAGGCCTCGACCCTGGCGGCCCTGTCGGGGGCACGCCAGGAAGGCTTCAAATCGATCAGCATTGATCTGATCTACGGCCTGCCTTTCCAGAGTGCCGACAGTTTTGCCGATACCCTGAACAAGGTCCTGGATATCTCGCCGGATCGCCTCTCGGTATTCAATTACGCCCACCTGCCGGAGTTGTTCAAACCGCAGCGCCGTATCAACGAGGCAGACTTGCCGGCCCCGCAGGAAAAGCTCGACATCCTGCAACAGACCATTGAAACCCTGACCGCCAATGGCTATGTCTATATCGGCATGGATCACTTTGCCAAGCCCGATGACGAGCTGGCGGTGGCGCAGCGCAGTGGTACCCTGTATCGCAACTTCCAGGGTTATTCCACCCATGCCAATTGCGATCTTGTCGGGCTGGGGGCCACCTCCATCGGCCAGGTGGGGGATAGCTACAGCCAGAATCGCAAGGCGCTGGAGGAATACTATGCCAGCATCGACGCCGGGCAATTGCCGGTCTATCGCGGCTATCATCTGAACGCGGATGACAAACTGCGCCGTGCGGTGATCACCGATCTGATCTGCCATTTTGAATTGAATAAGGCCAAGGTCGAACAGGCCTACGGCATTGTGTTCGATGACTATTTCAATGCCGAGCTGAATGACCTTGCAGGCATGCAGGGCGACGGATTGGTACGGCTGAGTGCAGAACGGATCATCGTGCAGGATGCGGGAAAATTACTGATCCGCAACATCTGTATGGTGTTCGACCGCTACCTGCGCGAAAAACAGAACCAGCGTTTTTCCAAGGTTATATAAAAGGCTTTACCGCAGAGACGCAGAGGCGCAGAGGAACACAATGTTAGGGCTCAATAGCGTTTTCGTTCCTCTCCGATGGTGAAGCGGTGGGGTAGGGAAGGGTAACCGCCCCTTGCCCATCCCCCATGAAGAGTTGTCAGTAAGGGTTTTTCCTCCGCGTCTCTGCGCCTCTGCGGTGAAATTATTTTGATTTAGACAGGATTCAAAACCATGTCAGGAAACAGCTTCGGTAAACTTTTCACCGTGACCACCTTTGGCGAAAGCCACGGTCCGGCGCTGGGCGCGATTGTCGATGGCTGTCCGCCCGGCATGGAGCTCTGTGAGGACGATCTGCAAATGGATCTGGATCGGCGCAAGCCGGGCACCTCGCGTCATACCACCCAGCGGCGCGAGGCCGATGCGGTGCGCATTCTCTCTGGGGTGTTTGAGGGCAAGACCACCGGCACGCCGATCGGCCTGCTGATCGAAAACACCGATCAGCGTTCCAAGGACTATTCGGATATCAAGGATACCTTCCGTCCCGGTCATGCCGACTACACCTACCAGCAGAAATATGGGATTCGTGACTACCGTGGTGGTGGCCGCTCCTCGGCGCGCGAGACCGCGATGCGCGTGGCCGCTGGTGGTATCGCCAAGAAATACCTGGCCGGGCAGGGGATCAGCATTCGTGCTTATCTTTCCCAGTTGGGGCCGATCCGTCCCGAGGCCCATGACTGGGCCCAGGTGGAACAAAATCCCTTCTTCTTCCCCGATGCGGGCAAGCTGGCCGAGCTGGAGGCCTATATGGATGCGCTGCGCAAATCCGGCGACTCGATCGGGGCTCGGGTAACGGTGGTGGCCGAAGGGGTGCCGCCGGGGCTGGGCGAGCCGATCTTTGATCGCCTGGATGCAGACCTGGCCCATGCCCTGATGAGCATCAATGCGGTCAAGGGGGTGGAGATCGGCGCCGGCTTTGCCTGTGTGGAACAAAAGGGCACCGAACACCGTGATCTGATCACCCCTGAAGGCTTTCTCTCCAATCATGCCGGTGGGGTGTTGGGCGGGATCGCCTCCGGCCAGGCGATCATCGCCTCGATCGCGCTTAAACCCACCTCCAGCCTGCGCCTGCCCGGTCAGAGCGTGAATCGCTTTGGCGATCCCATCGAGGTGATCACCACCGGACGCCATGACCCCTGCGTCGGCATCCGTGCCACCCCCATCGCCGAGGCGATGATGGCGATGGTCTTGATGGATCATCTGCTTCGCCATCGTGCCCAGAATGCCGGGGTGGAGAGCGCTACCCCGATTATCCCCGCCTCACCAGTCTGAGCGTCGGCGCTGTGATGCAACCCCCGTACTGGCGACTGTCAGGTTTCTACCTGTTCTATTTCGCGAGCCTGGGTGCGCTGATCCCCTACTGGTCGCTGTATCTGAAATCCGAGGGTTTCAGCAGCCTTGAGATCGGCCAGCTGATGGCCCTGCTGATGGCAACCAAGATCATCTCGCCCAACCTGTGGGGCTGGCTGGCCGACCACACCGGCAAGCGCATGGCGGTGGTGCGCCTGGGCTCCCTGCTGGCCCTGTTCAGTTACCTGGGGATCTTCGTGGTCGAAGGCTTCTGGGGCATGGCGCTGGTGATGCTGGCCTTCAGCTTTTTCTGGAATGCGGTGTTGCCGCAGTTCGAGGCGACCACCCTGAGCCAGTTGGGTGAGCAGTCTCACCGCTACAGCATGATCCGCCTGTGGGGGTCGATTGGTTTTATCATCGCGGTGGTGGTGTTGGGGCCGATCCTCGATATCAGCGGTCCTGGCCTGCTGCCGCTGGTAATGGTTGGCCTGTTCGTGGCGATCTGGCTCAGCTCGCTTAGTGTTGCCGAACAGCCGCTGCGCCACAGTGAACTACCCCATCAACCGATCCTGCAGGTACTGCGCAAGCCCGAGGTGATCGCGCTGCTGGCGGTGTGTTTCCTGATGCAGGCCAGTCACGGACCCTATTACACCTTTTACACCATCTTTATGGAAGAGATCGGTTACTCGCGCGCGCTGATTGGGCAGTTCTGGGCGCTGGGGGTAGTGGCCGAGGTGGTGATATTTTTGATCATGTCGCGGATGGTCCCCCGCTTTGGTCTGCGCCGGCTATTGCTCTGGGCGACCCTGCTAACGGTCTTGCGCTGGCTGTTGATCGGCACGTTGCCGCAAAGCCTGACGGTGATGCTGTTTGCCCAGCTGTTGCACGCGGCCAGTTTCGGGGTGTTTCATGCGGTGGCGATTGCCTTGTTTCACCAGTTCTTTGTGGGGCGCAATCAGGGCCGGGGACAGGCGCTGTACAGTTCGCTGGCCTTTGGCGGCGGCGGGGCGTTTGGGGCCTTGTATAGCGGGATGCTGTGGGACAGTGCCGGACCCTTGCCGGCCTACCTGATGGCGGCTGGGATGGCGCTGCTGGCGGCCTTGATCAGCTGGCGCTGGTTGCGTGGCTAGTTTGGGCTGTAATACTGAAAGGCGATGATCTCGCCACGATCGCCAAGAAAACATCTGCGTTCAAGGATGGCATGCGGTGAAGTGCTTGCGCTGGCCTGCTGAAGTCGTGTTGCCATATCCGTGCTCCCCTGGCGTTCTTGGCGCCTTGGCGAGAGGTATTGCGCGGGAAATGAAAGGTGTTTGTGGAGATACCGCAGGGCCGGCCGACCCTGCGGTGATTGGGCTTACTTCAAATGTTGATTCATCATCTTGGTGGCGCGCTGGATTGCGTCCTTGCTGGCCAGATCATCGGCGAAAGTCCGCACCGAGGGATCACGGAAATCAAAACCACGACCGACACCAGGATAGATGATCAGTTCGGCCGGGCGCTCGCGGTCGCGTAGTACATCCACCGCCATTTCAATCCCGCGACGACGTTGGTACTGCTCGTTCTCGCCGATGAAGATCAGGGTCGGCAAGGTGAAGGTCGCGACCTCCATAGCGAAGCGATAGACCTGCATCGGCTCCGGTGCATTGGGGTCCTGCATGTGCGGGTAATAGCTCACATAGCAGGCCAGGCCATTGTGCTGACGTTCCTTGGTCACCGCCAGTTTGAGGGCATAGTAACCACCACGGGTATGGGAATAGGCACAGGCCTGCTGGCTGCTGATATCGCGGCGCTTGAGCAGGGCATCCAGTCCGGCATTGAGATCGTCTTCCAGCTCGTAGTCATGCTCGATGGGGAATTTCTCGATAAAGCGTCCTTCGTACAGATCCGGTGCATAGACCACAAATCCCCGCGCAGCCAGGCGCTTCACATGCAGGCTGATCAGATCATCCACACCGCGACGGCCATGGACGAACAGCACTGCCGGGTATTTGCGATTATTATCCGGGCGGGCCACCAGCACCGGGACCTCCACATCGCCGCTCATGTAGCTCTCGCGGTTGGTGCGTACCTTGTGGTTGGTCGGGGTTTCCAGCACGCCGTTTTGCCACCAGGCATCATCCCACCATGTATGCGTACCACTGGCATGGGCGGTGCTCATGCCCAGTAGAACTGCTGCTGCCATGGCCGTAATGGTTTTTTTCATCATAACTCCTCCAGGGTGGTGTTCTTTTCTTTCTCTGTTTGGATGGATAGGGTAGATTGTCCCTTCCTCCTCAACCATATCATGAATACCATGGAAGCCGAAAATCTCCACGATTACCTGGCCCCCGAGTACTGGTTGAGCCTGCTGGTGCAGCCCGTGTTCTGGTGGCAGCTGGTGGTGATATTGGTGGCGGTACTCGGTGCCTGGCTGTTGGAGCGCAGCCTGCGGCGTTTCCTGCAACAGGGTGTACCAGATGGTAGCCATGCCCTGCGCCGTTTCACCATGAGCAGTGTGCGCCGGGTGCTGTTTCCCTTTGTGATGCTGCTATGGGTGATGATCGGTCGGGCGATCCTGGAAGGACTGGACTACCAGACCCTGATCCTGAATGTGGTGGTGCCGTTACTGTTGTCCCTGGCGGCGGTGCGTTTTCTGGTCTTTGGCCTGCGCAAGGCCTTTCCGCCCTCCCCAGCGATCAAGGCCTGGGAGGGGCTGATCGCCTCCAGTATTTGGATCCTGTTTGCGTTGCACATGCTGGACTGGCTCAAGCCGGCCCTGGCGGCAATGGACGCGCTGGCACTGAGTATTGGCGAGACCCGCATTTCCTTGCTCTCTACGCTGGAATTATTGCTGCTGGTCGGCCTGTTACTGGGGCTGGCCTTCTGGCTGTCCGCCTCGCTGGAACGGCGTTTGCAAAGTTCCGGTCACGTCAATCCTGCCTTGCAGGTGGCGCTGGCCAAGTTCAGCAAGTTCTTCCTGATCACCATCGCCTTCCTGCTGGCACTCAATGCGGTTGGCATTGACCTGACTACCCTGACTGTATTCGGTGGTGCGCTGGGTGTGGGCATTGGCTTTGGCCTGCAGCGCATTGCCAGCAACTTTATCAGCGGTTTTATTCTGGTGCTGGATCGCTCGATCAAACCCGGCGATGTAATCAGTGTACAGGGCAAGATGGGTTGGGTGGAGGCCCTGCGCGGACGCTATGTGGTGGTGCGTTCGCGTGATGGCGTTGAAACACTGATCCCCAATGAAAACCTGGTGACTTCCGAGGTGATCAATTGGAGTTATTCCGATCCGAATGTGCGGGTGAAGATCCCGGTTTCTATAAGCTATGACGATGATCCGGAACAGGCGATGGCGATCATGCAGCGCATCGCCGAGGAGAACGAACGGGTGCTGGCCGAGCCGGTACCCTCGGTACGCCTGATGGAGTTCGGCGACAACGGTATCCATCTGGAGCTGCGGGTCTGGGTCAATGACCCGGAGGAGGGCCTGGGCAGCATCCGTTCGGCCTTGAATCTGGCAATCTGGCGCGCCTTCAAGGAAGCCCATATCACCATCCCCTATCCGCAGCGGGATGTGTATATCAAGTCGATGCCTGATCGTCAGGGCTGAGCGTTAGGTCAGAGCGTCGAGTTCCAGCTCGATGATAGTGGGTTAATTTAACGCCATCTCGACCTGGATCTCGACCCTCCGGCCGGAAGAGTTAACGGGAAAACCTGGCAGCGATTAACGATAAAATACCGCCAACCAGATCGTGGTCTTATCCGGATCTGTCCATACCACCCGATGGCGGGTGTGGGCGGGCAGATTGATGTAATCACCGGGCTTAAGGGCGATGCACTTGCCCCCCTCAAGTTCCAGCCGTGCCGCCCCCTCCAGCAGCAGTACCCACTCGTGTTCCGCCTGGTCGTACCAAAAGCCCTCCGGCGAGGCCTGTCCCTGGGAGACGATGCGCTCGATGCGCAGATTGTCCGCATGCAGCAGTTCGGTGAACTGCTCGGCGGCGCGGGCATCGGGCAGTGATTGCCAAAGGTTTTGTTTATCCATAGGTGTCGTTCGGGTCGTGCTGGTAGGGGCCGCGTTGTGGCCGGGTTTGTTTCATGCGGACGATCACCCTGGCGGTATTGAGCAGCTGTGTCAGGTCCTGTGGCGGGCCTGGTTGGCTGGCCAGAGGGAGCTGGGCAAGCAGTTGGTGACGCTGGTGCACAATAAAGTAGTCGCCGGCGGCAAACAGCTCCCGTGCCAGGGCAAAGCCCCGTTGCAGGTGGGGCAGGGCATCTTTCAGCCCCCGGCTGGCGAACAACTGACCGACACACAGTTCCAGCAGGGCCAGGGCGCGGCGGCTGTGGCGGCGTTGAAACCCGGCACGCAGTTGTTGATAGTCTGCCTCGATGGATTGCTCCAGCCAAAAGCGGGCACAGAGCTGTTGCAGGCGTGGCAGCAGGCAGGGGCAACCCCGGCGCAGGCAGCGATCATGGCGCTCGGTGGCCTGTTGCCACAGGGCCTCGGCCTCACCGGGCGATAGCGGTGTGGCGAACCATTGAGCTAACAGGCCTTTGGGGTCTTCATTCATGATGATTTAAAGAATTTCACCGCAGAGGCGCAGAGGCGCAGAGGTGTTGTGGTAAGGGATGCTTGGCGAACATGTTTGGATATTTGGTGAATTTCTGGGTAATTCACACGGGCATAAGCATACGGCGGTTTCCGATTTCACTATGGCTTTCTCCTATCCTCTGCGCCTCTGCGCCTTTGCGGTGAGATCTTTTAGCTTTTAATCTTTCCCCGTAACAGCTCCACCATCGCCATCGCCGCATTGGAGGGGGTACGTCTGGTATGTTGCACCAGGCCGAGCTGGCGCGCCAGTTTGAGCGGGGTGTCGAGTACCTGTAATTCCTTGTCGACCATGGTGGCCGGCAACACACTCCAGCCCAGGCCGATCACCGTCAGCATCTTCAGGGTTTCCAGATAATTGGTGGACAGGGCCTCGTGTAGTTCGAGTCCGGTGGGGGCAAAGGCCTGCTCGACGATCTCGCGGGTAAAGGTGCCGGGGCCGGGCAGTAGCGCCGGGTGTTGGGCGAGCTCTGCCAGGCTGGCCTGGCCCTGGGCTGCCAGTGGATGATCGAGGGCGCAGACCACCTGTAAGGGATCGTCCCATAACAGCTCGGTGCGCAATGGCTTGCCCGGATGCAAGGGCAGGGTGACCACCGCCAGCTCCAGCTCACCGTGCTCGATGGCGCGACAAGCGGCCTCCGAATCCATGAAACGCAGGTTGAGCGCCACCTGCGGCCAGCGGCGAGTGTATTCCTTGAGGATGGGAGGCAGGCGATGCAGACCGATGTGGTGGCTGGTGCCCAGCAGCAACTCGCCACCGATCTCGCCGGAGAGCTGGTGGATGGCGCGGCGACTGTCGGCCAGCTCGTCCAGGATGCGTCGCGCATGGGGCATCAGCGCCCGGCCCGCCTCGGTCAGGTGTATCTGCCTGCCGATACGATCAAACAGCGGCGCGTCCAGCTCCTGCTCAAGCGCGGCGATACGCTTGCTCACCGCCGGCTGGGTGATGAACAACTGCCGCGCCGCCAGCGAAAAGGACTGCTGTTCCGCCACCGCGATGAAGGCTTGTAGTGAAGCGATTTCCATTGTTCTAACCCAGAAAAATTTTTACCGCAGACGACTACAGGGATGTAGTCGGTTGGTGATGTCGGGAACATATCGCCCAGACGCAGAGGCGCGGAGAAAAGAGCCTATGCATTAATGCAAATAGTCCTGACCGTGCCAGAGTCACCTGTGGCAGACGTATTTGCAAAAAACGGAACAGCATTCTAACCCTCTGCGGCTCTGCGCCTCTGCGGTGAAATTCTTTTTGTTTATAGCTTATATGAAAAATATGAATTTGTGTAATAGGTTGTGCCTCGCTAAGCTAGGCGGCAGTTGATTCGAGGAACGAGCATGGCCGGAAAGACACTGTACGATAAACTGTGGGATGCCCATGTGGTGCGTTGCGATGACGACGGCACCTGTCTGATCTACATCGATCGCCATCTGGTGCATGAGGTGACCTCGCCGCAGGCCTTCGAGGGGCTGCGTCTGGCCGGGCGCAAGCCCTGGCGCATCGACTCGGTGCTGGCCACCCCCGACCATAATGTGCCGACCACCGGGCAGAGCGCCGGGGTGGAGGGGATCGCCGATCCCATCGCCCGTATTCAGGTGGCGACGCTGGAGCAGAATGTACGCGAGTTCGGCATCACCTTCTTCCCGATGAACGATGTCCGCCAGGGGATTGTGCACGTGGTTGGGCCGGAGGAGGGGGCGACCCTGCCAGGGATGACGGTGGTCTGTGGCGACTCCCACACCTCCACCCACGGCGCCTTCGGTGCACTGGCCCACGGCATCGGCACCTCTGAGGTGGAGCATGTGTTGGCCACCCAGTGCCTGGTGCAGAAGAAGATGAAGAATATGCTGGTCTCGGTGGACGGGCAGGTCGGCCCCAGTGTGACCGCCAAGGACATCGTGCTGGCGATCATCGGCCGCATCGGTACCGCTGGCGGTACCGGCCATGCCATTGAGTTCGGTGGCGAGGCGATCCGTGCATTGTCGGTGGAAGGGCGCATGACCGTGTGCAACATGGCCATTGAGGCCGGTGCACGTGCCGGCATGGTGGCGGTGGATGAAAAGACCATCGATTATTTTCAGGGTCGTCCCTACGCCCCCAAGGGTGAGCTGTGGGACCAGGCGGTGGCCGCCTGGCGCGAACTGGTCAGCGACGCAGATGCGAGCTTCGACACCGTGGTGCGCATCGATGCCGCCAGCATCCAGCCGCAGGTCACCTGGGGCACCTCGCCGGAGATGGTGGTTGGCATCAGCGATACCGTACCGGACCCAGCCAGGGAGCCCGACGAGGTCAAGGCCGATGGGATGCGTCGTGCGCTGGAATACATGGGCCTGGATGCAAACATGGCGATCACCGACATCCCGGTGGATATCGTCTTCATCGGCTCCTGCACCAACTCGCGCATCGAAGACCTGCGCGAGGCGGCGGTGGTGGCCAAGGGTCGTAAGGTGGCCGCCACGGTCAAGCAGGCGCTGGTGGTACCCGGTTCCGGTCTGGTGAAAAAGCAGGCCGAGCAAGAGGGGCTGGACAAGATATTTATTGAAGCCGGTTTTGAATGGCGCGAACCAGGCTGTTCCATGTGTCTGGCGATGAATGCGGATCGTCTCGAACCCGGCGAGCGCTGTGCCTCCACCTCGAATCGCAACTTCGAGGGCCGCCAGGGCCAGGGAGGACGCACCCACCTGGTCAGCCCCTCAATGGCCGCCGCCGCGGCGATCAAGGGCCATTTCACCGACGTGCGTGAACTCAAATGATTTGCCACAGAGGACACAGAGGGCACAGAGGCTGATACCTCCGTGCCCTCTGTGACCTCTGTGGCTAGAAGGGGTTTTTATGGAAAAGTTTGAAAAGATGACGGCGATTGTCGCGCCCTTGGACCGTTCCAATGTGGACACCGATGCGATCATTCCCAAGCAGTTTCTGAAGTCGATCCAGCGCAGCGGCTTTGGCCCCAACGCCTTTGACGAGTGGCGTTATTTGGATCACGGTGAGCCGGGCATGGATAACAGCCAGCGCCAGGTCAATCCGGATTTCGTGCTGAACCAGCCGCGCTATCAGGGTGCCAATATCCTGCTGACGCGCAAGAACTTCGGCTGCGGCTCCTCCCGTGAGCACGCTCCCTGGGCTCTGCTGGATTACGGCTTCAAGGTGATCATCGCCCCCAGCTATGCGGATATCTTCTTCAATAACTGCTTCAAGAACGGCATCCTGCCCATTGTGTTGGACGAGGCCAAAGTCGAACAGTTGTTCAAGGAGGTGGTGGCCAGTGAAGGCTATCAATTGAGCGTGGATCTGACGGCACAGGTCATCACCACGCCCTCCGGCGAGGCGATGGCGTTTGAGGTGGATGCCTTTCGCAAACACTGCCTGCTCAACGGCCTGGACGACATCGGCCTGACCCTGCAGCACGTGGACGCGATCAAGGCCTACGAAGCCCGCCGCAAGGCCGAGGCCCCCTGGCTGTTTAACTGAAATTATTATTAGCCACAGAGAGCACAGAGGGCACCGAGTAAAAAAGGTTTTGTTTCCAACTCTGTGTTCTCTGTGACCTCTGTGGCAAAAGCATTTTGGAGTTAATCAATGACAAAGAAGATTGCGGTATTGCCCGGTGACGGGATCGGCCCTGAGATCGTCGCCCAGGCAGTGAAGGTGCTGGATGTATTGAAGGCCGATGGACTCGATATTGTTATGGAAGAGGGCGCCATTGGCGGCGCGGGTTACGATGCGGCCGGTGACCCGCTGCCGGAGGCCACCCTCAAGCTGGCGCGTGAGTCTGACGCAGTACTGCTTGGTGCGGTTGGTGGCCCGCAGTACGACAAGCTGGATCGTCCGCTGCGTCCGGAGCGCGGTCTGTTGCGTATCCGCAAGGAACTGAACCTGTTCGCCAACCTGCGTCCGGCGCTGCTCTATCCCGAGCTGGCCGAGGCCTCCAGCCTCAAGCCCGAGGTGGTCTCTGGGCTGGATATCATGATCGTGCGTGAGCTGACCGGCGATGTCTATTTCGGCCAGCCGCGCGGGATTGAGGTGCGTGCCACTGCTGATGGAAAGACTGAGCGGGTCGGCTTTAACACCATGATCTATGCCGAGAGCGAGGTACGCCGGGTGGCCCGCGTTGCCTTTGATATCGCGATGAAACGCGGCAAGAAGCTCTGCTCGGTGGAAAAGGCCAATGTGCTGGAATGCTCCGAGCTGTGGCGCGAGGTGGTGCTGGAAGTGGCCAAGGACTACCCTGAGGTGGAGTTGAGCCACATGTATGTGGACAACGCCGCGATGCAGTTGGTCAAGTGGCCCAAGCAGTTTGATGTGATCGTCACCGGCAACATCTTCGGCGATATTCTCTCCGATCAGGCCTCGATGCTCTCCGGCTCCATCGGCATGCTGCCATCGGCTTCGCTGGACGAACACAACAAGGGCATGTACGAGCCGATCCACGGCTCCGCGCCCGACATCGCCGGGCAGGACAAGGCCAATCCGCTGGCGACGATCCTGTCCGTCGCGATGATGTTGCGCTACAGCTTCGGCGACGAGGCCAATGCCCAGCGCGTCGAGAACGCCGTCAAGGCCGTACTGGCCCAGGGTATCCGTACCGTCGATATCGCCACCGCCGGCTGCCAGATCGTTTCCTGCAGCGCGATGGGCGATGCGGTGGTCGCAGCGATGTGTGGCTAAAGGCATTTACCGCAAAGGCGCAAAGGCGCAAAGGTGTAAGTTGATCAATTAGGCCGCTGATGGAATGTCAGGCGTTGACTCGGTTGTGAACGTTTGGCGTGTTAAAAAACATTATCGTGCCTTTACTTTGCGTCTTTGCGCCTTTGCGATGAAATTTTTAATGTAGTAGTTAAGGAGTTGGTGATATGAAACGAGTTGGTTTGGTAGGTTGGCGCGGCATGGTTGGTTCGGTGCTGATGCAGCGCATGCGCGAGGAGCAGGATTTTTCCCAGTTCGAACCGGTTTTCTTCACCACCTCCCAGGCCGGTCAGGCCGGCCCTGATGTGGGCAAGGAGGTGCCGCCGCTGAAGGATGCCAACAGCATCGAAGAGCTGAAGCAGATGGATGTGATCGTCACCTGTCAGGGCGGTGACTACACCAAGGCGGTCTATCCTGAACTGCGCATCGCCGGTTGGGACGGTTACTGGATCGATGCGGCTTCGACCCTGCGCATGGCCAGTGATGCGATCCTCGTGCTCGACCCGGTCAATCGCAAGGTGATTGACGAGGGTTTGGACAAGGGTATCAAGACCTATGTGGGTGGCAACTGCACCGTCTCGCTGATGCTGATGGGTCTGGGGGGGCTGTTTGAACAGGGCCTGATCGAGTGGATCTCGCCGATGACCTACCAGGCTGCCTCCGGTGCCGGGGCGCAAAACATGCGCGAATTGATCAAGCAGATGGGTGCTATCGATGCCTCGGTCAAGGCGCTGAATGACGACCCTGCGGCAGCGATCCTCGAGATCGACCGCAAGGTGGCCGATTTCGTTCGTTCCAGTGACTATCCCAAGGACAAGTGGGGAGTGCCGCTGGCCGGCTCACTGATCCCGTGGATCGATGTGCCGCTGGAATCCGGCCAGTCCAAGGAGGAATGGAAGGCCCAGGTGGAAACCAATAAGATCCTCGGTCGTTTCGACAAACAGATCCCCATCGATGGCCTGTGCGTACGCATCGGTGCGATGCGTTGCCACAGCCAGGCGCTGACCATCAAGATGACCAAGGATGTGCCCTTGGATGAGATCGCCGATATTATCGATAGCCACAATCCATGGTCCAAGGTCGTCCCGAATGACCGTCAACTGACCATGGACCAACTGACCCCTGCGGCGGTTACCGGCACCCTCGATATTCCGGTCGGGCGTATGCGCAAGCTGAACATGGGCAAGGAATACCTGTCGGCCTTTACCGTGGGTGACCAGCTGCTGTGGGGGGCCGCCGAGCCACTGCGTCGCATGCTGCGGATCCTGCTGGAGCGCTGAATCCCGTTCAGGCTGTCCCTCAGCCCATGCCGAATTGACGGTTTCGTCACGTCGGCATGGGCTTTATCCGTTCTAGAATGCTCGAAAGGCGCACAATCTTGCCCTTTGTTGATTGTCGGAAAACAGGGAAAATGCTATATAACAGCCATAGTTAGTTGCATAAACTAAAGTTCATTGATAAGTTTAGCGGGCAAGATGCTCGAAATGCGCAAGACTAAGTAAAATAATTGTCCATTCTTGAAGGGAGTAAGGATAGTGCGGAAGCTGCTAAAAACGCTGCTGTCTCTGTTGATCATGGCGCCGGCGGCTGCACTGGCGCTGGGATTGGGAAATGTCACCCTGCATTCGGCACTCAATGAGCCATTGAATGCGGATATCGAACTCCTTTCCGTTGCACCAGGAGAACTGGAAAGTCTGCAGGTCGCCCTGGCCGATGCACAAACCTTTGCCCGGCTTGGGGTGGAGCGTGACGCCAATTTGATGTTCCTGCGTTTCGAGCTGTCCGGCCAGAACTCCGACCGACCACTGATCCGAGTGACCTCCCGTGAGGTAATGCGCGAACCCTTTTTGAGTTTCCTGGTCGAGGCGCGCTGGAGTACCGGGCGTCTGGTTCGTGAATACACCCTGTTGTTGGACCCTCCGGTAAATTATGCCGAGCTGACCCCGCCCCCGGTCGCGGCACCTGCGGTAGCGCCTACCGTATCCCCCGTAACACCAGCCAGTCGTCCTGCTGTCGGAGCGGCTCCCCGTCCGGCTGCCAGTGCCGCCCCGGCAGCCCGTGCGCCAGCTACTGTGGCACCGGCGGCGCCCGGTGAACTGGTTTACGGCCCGGTCAGGAACGATGACACCCTGTGGCGTATCGCACAGCAAATGCGTCCCAGTGACGACATTACTATCCAGCAGATGATGATGGCCCTGCTTCAGGCCAACCCCCATGCCTTTGTGGATGGCAATATCAACCGGCTCAAGGCCGGTTATGTGTTGCGTATCGATGATCCTGCCTTGCTGCGGGCAATGAGTCAGGCCGAGGCCGCCCGTGAGGTGTCCCGGCAGACCACTGCCTGGCAGCAACGTCGTCAGGCCGTTGCCGAGCGCGCTGCCGAGCGCGTCACACCGGAAAGCAGCGCAGCGGCCCCCGCTGCGGTGGCTGCCGCGCCCAGTCGTGAGCCGGAACTGAAGCTGGTGAGTCCCGAAGGGCGTGCCGATAGCCCGGCCGGTAGCGACGAGGCTGTAGACAAGGAAACCGCCGCTGCGGTGCGCCAGGATTTGATGCTGGCATTGGAAAGCTCGGCAGCCCAGCGTCAGGAAAATCAAGAGTTGCTCAAGCGTATCGCGGCCATGGAGGCCCAATTGACCGACATGGAGCGCATACTCAATCTCAAGAGCAGCGATCTGGCAGTGCTACAGCAGCAGCTACGGGAACAGGGCCAGGACGTGGCAGAACTGCCTTCCGAACAGGCGGCACCGGCTGAAGCCGCTCCAGCCGAAACCGTGACGGAGGCCCCGGCTGCCGAGGTCTTGCCAGAGGTATCGGTTGCTGAGCCGGAAGTGGCCGCACCGCCGGTGGCAGCCGCCCCGGCTGAACGTCCACGTCGGGTGGTACCGCCACCGCCACCGCCGGAGCCGACGCTGCTGGAAAGTCTGATGGCCGATACCACCATGCTGGCTCTGGCAGCGGTTGTGTTGCTGGTGTTATTGATTCTGGCGATGTTGGTGATTCGCCGCCGTCGCAAGGATGCCTTCCAGGAAAGCATTCTCTCCGGTGGCACCTCATCAATGCTGGCGGCCAAGGCCAGTGAAGGTGGTGAGACCAGCTTCCTCAGCGATCTGGCCATCAGCGGCATGGGTCAGGCGGCCACCCACGGTGAAGAAGGGGAGGTGGATCCCCTCACCGAAGCCGATGTGTTCATGGCCTACGGTCGTAATCAGCAGGCGGAAGAGGTCTTGAAAAATGCCCTGATCGAAACGCCTGATCGTCATGAATTGACTGCCAAGCTGCTGGAGGTTTACTACAGCACCCGCAATGCGACCGCTTTTGCTGCACTGGCCGCCAGCTCTGCTGCCGCCTTGCAAGCCAAGGAAGAAATCTGGAGCAAAGTTGTCGCTATGGGGCATGAGTTGTTGCCCGAGGATGAGATGTTTGCCGGCGCCGACTCAGCTGAGGTGGCACCGGTGGCGAGCAAGTCCACTTCAAGCATGAGCGACGATGTCCTGGACATCGGTCTGGACCTGGATGAGCTGAGTGCCGAGATGGAAGGTGAGGCGGAAGGGAGCGATGATCTGCTGAACCTCGATCTGGACATGTTTGATGCCGAGGACAAGCCTGCCGAAATGAGTCCGCCGGCTGCTGCGGCGTCTGATGAGTTTGATCTGGATTTGGATCTTGATCTGGATGAGCAAGCAGCCAGTCCCGCTGCTGAGCCACAGGACACTGATGCTGCTGCCGATGAGTTTAGCCTGGATATGGACCTGGCCGATGAGCAGGTGGGCGAACCGAGTTTGGCCTCAGCTGAGCCGACGCAAGCCAGCGATGAATTCAGCCTGGACTTCGATCTTGGTGGGGATGCTGCCGATGCTGCCACCACTGAGAGTGAGTTCGATATGGAGCTGGGTGACTTGGATTTGGGTGATCTCGGCCCTGAGGATAATGCCCCAGCACCAAGCACTGAAACAACGGATGCTCTGGGCGACCTGGAGCTGGATGATGCCGATATGGATGCGTTGAATCTGGATGAGCTGGGTGGTCTGGATGATCTCGACGAAGGCATGCTCGATGATGCCGATGAGATTACCACCAAGCTGGATCTGGCCCAGGCCTATATCGAAATGGGTGATGCCGAAGGTGCCCGCAGCATGCTCGAAGAGGTGGTTGAGGCCGGAAACGAGGAACAAAAGAGCCAGGCCCAGGAGCTGCTCAATAAGATCTGATTTCCTTTTCGCGTTACAATCTCGCCCCGCATGAATATTGTCATGCGGGGCGTTTTTTTGAGCAGAGGTTTTGCAATGCGCATCGCTATGGGTGTGGAGTACGATGGCAGTGGTTTTCGTGGTTGGCAGCGCCAATCCCATGATCGCAATACCATTCAGCAGGTCGTGGAGGAGGCACTCAGTCGCGTCGCCAACCACCCGATCGAGGTGTTCTGTGCCGGTCGCACCGATGCCGGGGTACATGCCAGTGGCCAGGTGATCCATTTTGACACCGAGGCCGTACGAGAGATGCGGGCCTGGATGCTTGGCACTACCGCCAATCTGCCCAAATCGGTGGCGGTATTGTGGGCCAAGCCGGTGCCGGAACATTTTCATGCCCGCTTTTCAGCCCAGCGCCGCGCTTATCGCTATGTGATCTTCAGCCGTGAGGTGCGCCCGACCTTTTTGGCACGGCGGGTAAGCTGGCATTATCAGCCGCTGGATCTTGAGCGCATGCGTGCAGCGGCGAAGCCGCTGCTGGGTGAACATGATTTTTCCGCCTACCGGGCGATGGCCTGCCAGGCCAAGTCGCCGGTGCGTACCCTGCATCGACTGGAACTGAACCGGCAGGGAGCATTTATCTTTATTGATATCGAGGCCAATGGTTTTTTGCACCATATGGTACGCAATATCGCCGGGGTCTTGATGGCCATCGGTGCTGGGGAAAGACCCATCGAATGGAGCCATGAGGTACTGGAAGGGCGTAATCGTGCCCTGGGTGGGGTAACCGCCCCCCCCGGTGGTCTGTACCTGACCCAGGTGGGCTATCCGGCAGAATTCGAGTTGCCCGTGCTTTCGCCCCATGCACCGGTCTGGTAATCTGCTTGGTTCGGACAAAAGTGTTTAACCGCCAAGGGCGCGAAGGAACGCGAAGGTGAAATTCGGGTTGTGTTGTGATCAGGCCTCAACTCAATGCGTGTTGCCTCTGCCGTCACCCGGATTTGATTGTGTAATGGGCGTTACTTTGTGTACCTACACGTCCTTGGCGGTTAAATTTGTTGTTCAGTGGGCAGGTCGGGTTATACCCTGGAACCCCCCGAGCTACCGATTGGTTTTCTTTGCGCCCTTCGCGTCCTTTGCGGTTGATTTTTCCTGTTTTGGAGTAAAGCCTTGCCAACAAGAACCCGCATCAAGATCTGTGGCATCACCCGCCCCGAGGATGGCCTGCTGGCTGCCAGGGCCGGGGCCGATGCGATCGGGCTGGTGTTTTACGCGCCCAGCCCGCGTGCGGTGACGGTGGAGCAGGCGGCGGCGATCTGTGCGGCGCTGCCGCCCTTCGTCACCACGGTAGGACTGTTTGTCGATGCCAGCCAGGCTGAGGTCGAACAGGTATTGAGGCAGGTGCCACTGGATCTGTTGCAGTTCCATGGGGATGAGCCGCCGGCGTTTTGCCGGGGCTTTGGTCGCCCCTGGATCAAGGCCCTGCGGATGGCCGAGGGGGTGGAACTGGCCGTTGAGGCCGAGCGCTACCACGATGCCCAGGGGCTATTGCTGGATAGTTTTCAGCAGGGGCTGCCCGGTGGCACCGGCCATGCCTTCGACTGGGCGCGTATTCCGGCAGGCTTACAGATGCCGATCATCCTGGCCGGTGGCTTGAACCCACAGAATATCCAGCAGGCGGTGCAGACCGTGCGCCCCTGGGCGGTCGATGTCAGCAGTGGCGTCGAGGCCAGCAAGGGCATCAAGGATGCCGACAAGATTAACGCCTTTATGCGAGGAGTACATACAGCCGATGTCGAATGACAGCCGTTTCAAGGCCCTGCTCGATCTGCCCGATGCGCAGGGACACTTTGGTCCCTATGGCGGGATTTTCGCCTCCGAGACCCTGATGGAGGCCCTGGATGCGTTGCGCCAGGCCTATGATCACTACAAGCACGATGGCGAGTTTCTGGCCGAGCTGGACTATGAGCTACGCCACTTCGTCGGCCGTCCCTCGCCGATTTATCACGCCAGGCGTTGGAGCGAAAAACTCGGCGGCGCGCAGATCTGGCTGAAGCGTGAAGACCTCAATCACACTGGTGCGCACAAGATCAACAATACCGTTGGTCAGGCCCTGCTGGCGCGGCGCATGGGCAAGCAGCGCATCATCGCCGAAACCGGCGCGGGCCAGCATGGGGTGGCCACTGCCACGGTCACCGCGCGTTACGGTATGGAGTGTGTGGTCTACATGGGTGCCGAGGATATCCAGCGCCAGAAGATCAATGTCTACCGGATGCGGGTGCTCGGTGCCCGTGTCGAGGCGGTGACCTCCGGCACCCAAACCCTTAAGGATGCGCTCAACGAGGCGATGCGCGACTGGGTCACCAATGTGGATGATACCTTCTACATCATCGGCACCGTGGCCGGTCCCCATCCCTATCCGGCAATGGTACGGGACTTCCAGGCAGTGATCGGCCGTGAGGCCCGTGCCCAGATCCAGCAGGAGACCGGCAAGTTGCCGGATGCGCTGGTGGCCTGTGTCGGTGGTGGCTCGAATGCGATCGGCCTGTTCCATCCCTTCCTCGCCGATGACGATGTGGCCTTCTATGGCGTCGAGGGCGGAGGCCTGGGCCTGGACTCCGGCCAGCACGCCGCACCGCTGTGTGCGGGCAAGCCGGGGGTGCTGCACGGCAACCGCACCTACCTGATGGAAGATCAGGACGGCCAGATCACCGGCACCCATTCCATCTCTGCCGGGCTGGACTATCCGGGGGTGGGGCCGGAACACGCCTGGCTCAAGGACACCGGGCGCGCCAACTACGTGATCGCCACCGACGATGAGGCAATGGCTGCCTTCCATGAATTGTCACGCACCGAGGGCATCATCCCGGCGCTGGAGTCCAGCCATGCCCTGGCCTATGCGGCCAAGCTGGCCCCGACGATGAAGAAGGACCAGATCATCGTAGTCAATCTGTCCGGTCGTGGTGACAAGGACATACATACCGTGGCACGTCTGGAGGGGATCGAGGTATGAGCCGCATTGCCGCTACATTTGCCCGCTTGCAGGAACAGGGCCGCAAGGCCCTGATCCCCTTTATCACCGCCGGTGACCCCGAGCCGGGGATCACCGTGCCGACCATGCATGCGATGGTCGAGGCTGGTGCCAGCATCCTCGAACTGGGGGTGCCGTTTTCCGATCCCATGGCCGATGGCCCGGTGATCCAGCACGCCAGCGAACGCGCCCTCAAGCACCATGTCGGCCTGCGCGATGTGCTGGCGATGGTCAAGCAATTCCGTCACCAGGACAGCCAGACCCCGGTGGTGTTGATGGGCTACCTCAACCCGATTGAGGTGATGGGTTACGAGGCCTTTGCCAGTGCCGCACTCGAGGCCGGTGTCGATGGGGTGCTGACCGTTGACATGCCACCCGAGGAGGGGAGCGAGCTGGCTGCCGCCCTGCGTTCCCATGACATCGACACCATCTTCCTGCTCGCGCCGACCACTGGCGAGGCACGTATCCAGCGGATCTGTGACCAGGCCAGCGGCTTTGTTTACTATGTTTCGGTAAAAGGCATCACCGGTTCGGCCTCGCTGGATACCGACGAGGTGGCCAGGCGTCTGGATCTGATTCGCAGCAAGACCAGCCTGCCAGTCGGGGTGGGCTTTGGGATCAAGGACGGCGCCTCGGCCGCACGGGTGGCGAAGATGGCCGACGCGGTGATCGTCGGCAGTGCCCTGGTCAGCCGTTTTGAGGCATTGCAGCACGAAAGTGATAAGATCCCGGCACAGGCCGCCGCCTTCATCAGCGAGCTGCGTACCGCGATGGATGAATGATTATTTGCCACAGAGGTCACAGAGGGCACAGAGAAAAACAACGGTTTTTTATGTAGTCAGGGTACTGGGTATCTGATTTGGGCACATATTTTCAACCAGTGACTTTTTACCTCCGTGTTCTCTGTGGCCTCTGTGGCAAAAAAGCTTTTAATGAGGAACAGCCATGAGTTGGTTACAGAAATTTCTGCCTTCGCAGATCCGCACCGAGGGCGGTAACAAAAAGACCGTTCCCGAGGGTTTGTGGGCCAAGTGTCCCGGTTGTAACGGGGTGTTGTACCGCGCCGAGCTGGAACGGAATCTGGATGTGTGTCCCAAGTGTGGCCATCACATGCGCATTGGGGCGCGCCGCCGTCTGGAAGCCTTCCTTGATCCCCAGCCACGGGTGGAGATCGGTGCCGAGGTGTTGCCAATGGATGCGCTCAAATTCCGCGATAGCAAAAAGTACAAGGACCGTCTCACCCAGTCGCAGAAGGCCACTGGCGAGACCGATGCGCTGATCGTGATGATGGGCCAGGTCAAGGGTGTGCCGCTGGTGGCGGCGGCCTTTGAGTTCCGTTTCATGGGTGGCTCGATGGGCTCGGTGGTCGGCGAGCGCTTCGTGCGCGCCGCCAATGCCAGCCTGGAACACGGCATTCCGCTGGTGTGTTTTTCCGCCAGTGGTGGGGCGCGCATGCAGGAGGCATTGTTCTCGCTGATGCAGATGGCCAAAACCTCGGCGGTGCTGGCCAAGATGCGCGAGCGGGGGATCCCCTTCATCTCGGTGATGACCGATCCCACCATGGGCGGCGTGTCCGCCAGCCTGGCGATGCTCGGTGATGTGAATGTGGGCGAGCCCGGCGCACTGATCGGTTTTGCCGGCCCACGCGTCATCGAACAGACCGTGCGCGAAACCCTGCCCGAAGGTTTCCAGCGTACCGAATTCCTGGTCGAGCACGGCGCCATCGACATGATCATCGACCGCCGCCAGATGCGCGACCGCCTCGCCAGCGTCTTGTCGATCATGACCCGCCAGCCTGCCCCGGCGGCTTGATGGATTGATTAACCGCAAAGGACGCTAAGGAACATGAAGGACATATAGGATTTTGCAGGTTACATGGCATACCTTCAGGTTGAGAATTGGTAAACGAATCAAGACCAGCCGGATTTACTTTGCGCACCTTTGCGTCCTTTGCGGTTAAACAGGTTCCCCCCATGCGCTTTGACACACTCGACCAATGGCTGGCCTGGCAGGAAACCCTGCATCCGT
>JACUTZ010000121.1 GCA_014859545.1 Gammaproteobacteria bacterium | reverse complement strand
CCCTCACCACCCCAGCCAATCCCTGCTCCAGCCGCTGCCATTGTTGCGCGGTGGCGGGCAGGCCCAGGCGCAGTGCTGGTGTTTCGCTGAACAGGCGCAGCAATATCCCCTGGCGGGCCAGGGCCTGGTGGATCGTCGCGGCCCGGGGTGTTGGGCAATACTGAAACAGGGCGGTGCCGCCCTGCGGTGCCAGGCCATGTCGGGCTAGCAGCGCGGCCAGGCGCTGGGCTTGCTGCGGGAGCTCGATACGCATCTGTTGCTGCCAGGGGCGGTCACTCAGGGCCAGGCGCGCCACCTCGCGGGCCGGGCCACTGACGGTCCAGGGGCCAAGCCGGGCCTGCAAGGTATTCAGCAGGGCAGGCCAGGCCAGTACAAACCCCACCCGCAGCCCGGCCAGACCAAAAAATTTCCCCAGGGAACGCAGCACAATCAGCCCCGGCTGGCCGGTATCGGCCGCCAGGCTGTGTTGTGGCTCGGGGTCGGCAAAGGCCTCGTCGATGATCAGCCAGCCCCCACGTGCGGCCAGTTCGGCGTGCCAGTGTCGCAGTTGTGCGGCGCTGACGCGCTGGCCATCCGGGTTGTTGGGGTTGACCAGCAGCAACACATCCAGCGCGCTCAGGGCGGCGTTGATCGCATCGATGCTGTGCAATGGCATACAGTCATGCCCGCTGCCCTGCCAGGCGGTGGCGTGTTCGGCATAACTGGGCTGCCATAGCCCGACCCGGCTGGGGGCGCGTAGCTGTGGCAGGGCCTGGATGGCGGCCTGGGAACCGGCCACCGGCAGCAGACATTCGCTGCGGTAATACTGCCGCGCCGCCTCTTCGAGGCCGTCGTCCGGCTCGGGCAGACGTTGCCAGCATGCTGCGGGCAGCGGCGGCACCGGCCAGCCATGGGGGTTGATGCCGGTGGACAGGTCCAGCCAGTCGGCCAGGGGGATGCCGTATTGCCGCGCCGCTCGACGCAGCGCGCCGCCATGCTCCAACAGGGATTCAGAAGACATGGATCAGCACGGCCACCAGCAGGATCACCCCCAGCCACCACAGCAAGGCCCGTTGCACCAGTACGATGCTGCGCTGGATGTCATGGGCAGTGGGGGCCAGGCCCTCGCCCAGCTGGGGTTTGTCCTGCGACTCGCCGTGATAGCTGGCAGGGCCGCCGATCTGCAGGCCCAGGGCACCGGCACCCGCCGCCATCACCACGCCGGCATTGGGGCTGTCGGTGCGCCCACCCTGCTGACGCAGGCAGCGCCAGCCGCGCCGGAGATCGCCAGAGAGGATATAGGACAGTGCGGTCAGACGCGCCGGGGGCCAGTTGAGCAGGTCGTCGAGGCGCGCGGCGGCCCAGCCAAAATCCTGATAACGCTCATTACGATAGCCCCACATCGCATCCAGGGTGTTGACCAGGCGATACAGCACCACCCCCGGTGCGCCCAGCAGGATGAACCAGAAGATCGCCCCGAACAGGGCGTCGTTGCCGTTCTCCAACACCGATTCCACCCCGGCGCGGGCCACCCCCGCCTGGTCCAGCTCGGCGCTATCGCGGCTGACCATCCAGCCGACCCGCTCGCGCGCCTGGGCCAGATCGCCAGCCACCAGTGCCGCCATCACGCTGCGCCCATGCTGGGCCAGGCTGCTGCCACCAATGGCCAGATAGAGGATCAGGACCTCGAACACCACCGCCATCTCCGCCAGCCAGATCAACAGGGCGACCAGCAGCACCACGGGCAACACCGCCAGCAACAGCGCCAGGACCCCAAACCGGCGACGCTTGCGGGCCTCTCCCCGGTTGAATTTTTGCTCCAGCCAGCCGGCGATGCGGCCAAAACCAACCAGGGGATGATAATGACGCGGCTCGCCCAGCCAGAAATCGAGCAACAGGGCGAGCAGGATGATGGTAAATAAGGTCATAGGGATGTTCCGTCGCGCATGATGTGGCACAGCATACATTAACAGGCGGTTGAAATTCGCTCAGGCGAGTGCGTGAGAAGGCAAAATCTGACGAAAAAACGCAGTTTACGAGCGCAGGGCGCTTGCTTAGGCATCGCCACGGCAAGTGCTTTACGTCCCCAATCCTCCCCCATGAGCCTGTAAATAAATCTGTGTAGTTGTCGGGTGCGGTGAGGCACGAACCGCACCGTGACTGTATGGCTGAGGGGGAAGCAGCGAAGCTGCCATCACCGAACCACGCATCGTGCATCGTTTGTTTTCCCGCGCCGCTGCCGTATCATCCCCACCATGCAAAAAACACTGATGATCCAGGGCACCGCCTCGGACGCGGGCAAGAGCACCGTGGTGGCCGGCCTGTGCCGGGTACTGCGCCGTCGCGGGGTGGCGGTGGTGCCCTTCAAGCCGCAGAACATGGCCCTGAACAGCGCAGTGACCGCCGATGGTGGCGAGATTGGCCGTGCCCAGGCGGTGCAGGCCCAGGCGGCCGGTCTGGATGCCCATACCGACATGAACCCGGTACTGCTCAAGCCCAGCAGTGACATGGGGGCCCAGGTGATCATCCATGGCCATGCCCTGGGGGCGATGCAGGCCAAGGATTATCACCAGTACAAACGCACCGCGATGCAGGCGGTGCTGGATTCCCACACCCGCCTGTGCCAGCAATACCAGACGGTGCTGGTCGAGGGGGCTGGCAGCCCGGCGGAGATCAACCTGCGTGAGAACGACATTGCCAATATGGGCTTTGCCGAGGCGGTGGACTGCCCGGTGGTGCTGGTGGCGGACATCGACAAGGGCGGGGTCTTTGCCCAGATCGTCGGTACCCTGGCACTGCTCTCGCCCAGCGAACAGGCACGGATACGCGGCTTTATCATCAACCGCTTTCGTGGCGACCTCGCCCTGTTGACGCCGGGCCTGCAGTGGCTGGAGACATACACCGGCAAGCCGGTGTTCGGGGTATTGCCCTATCTGCACGGATTGCATCTCGAAGCGGAGGATGCACTGCCGCTCAGCCAGGCCAGCGGTGAAGGCTTGCGGGTGGTGGTGCCGGCCCTGCCACGGATCAGCAATCACACTGATTTTGATGTATTGCGCCATCACCCCCAGGTGGATTTTCGCTTTATCGCCCCGGATGCAACACCCCCGCCAGCGGATTTGGTGATCCTGCCCGGCAGTAAAAACGTGCGCGCCGATCTGGCCTGGCTGCGCCAGCAGGGCTGGACGGATTACTTGCAACGGCATTTGCGCTATGGGGGGAAATTGCTGGGGATATGCGGGGGGTTTCAAATGCTCGGCGAAGCGATCGATGATCCGCTGGGTCTGGAGGATGCCGCAGGCAGCACCGAGGGCCTGGGGCTGTTGCCGATGCACACCGTACTGGAGGCCAACAAACAATTACAGCGGGTGCAGGGGCGGCTGAGCCTGCATGCCGCCAAGGTAGTGGGCTACGAGATCCATATGGGGCGCAGCAGTGGCGCGGCGCTAAGCCGACCGCTGCTACACCTGGATGGCCGCACGGATGGGGCGATCAGCGCCGATGGACAGGTCGCCGGCAGCTATCTGCATGGCATCTTTGATCAGCCCCAGGCCTGTACCGCCCTGCTGCAATGGGCCGGCCTTGAGCAGGCCGAGGGCCTGGACTATAGCGCCCTGCGCGAACGGGAGATCGAGCGCCTGGCCGATGCCCTGGAGCAACACCTGGATCTGGACAGGATGTTGGCGTAGCAGGCTGTTTTTTGTATTCCCTGGCACCCATATGAATGATAACAACAGCCCGCCAGCCCAATAAACGCCGCAAGCCACGAGGTTTTGGGCTAAAATGCGCACCCGTTTTGATGAGGTGATACCCATGGATCTCAGCCCGCTGCATAACACCCTGGCCCGTATTGAGGCCGACCCGCGTTCCGGCCAGTCGCTGCTGTTGTATGCCCTGTACAAGACCCTGAGCATCCCCCAGGGTGGGCATATGTATCTGCTGACCAAGCTTAAGGAGATGAATCCGGATACCCGCCAGCTGGCCTATGGGCTGATGGAGCTGATGGCCCAGGGTGGCAGCGCCAGCCCCGACTGGCGCGAGGCGGATATGCGCATGGATAAGGCGATTGGCGGCTAGCAGGCTATTGTTGTCTACTCATGTGGCATGATAGGGCGTTAAAAACCGGCTCAAAATGCTCATTTACTACGTGTAAACTCCGCTTTTTACGCAGGGCATCCTGCCCTGCGCCCTTGCGGGCCAGCCTATGGCTGTTCCCATTTGCTCCTGGCAAATGGGTCGCCCGCAATGCCTTCTCTCATGCTCACCTGAGCGACAACAACAGCCTGCTAGGTTCAACTAATGCCCTCTTTCTGGAAACAAAAATCCCTCGCTGAGTTCAGCCAGGAGGAATGGGAGAGCCTCTGTGATGGCTGCGGGCGCTGTTGTCTGATCCAGCTGGAGGACGAGGATAGCGGCGAGCGGCATCTGACCGGTGTGGCCTGCCGGCATCTGGCGCTCAACAACTGCCGCTGCACGGTTTATGCGGATCGCGCCCAACAACAACCGGACTGCGTGCCACTGACCCCGCAAAACCTCGCCGGTCTGGACTGGATGCCGGAAAGCTGCGCCTATCGCCGCATTGCCGAGCAACGCCCCCTACCCGACTGGCACCCGCTGTTGCGCGGCGATGCCAGTGCTGTGCCCAAGGTATGCAACTTTGCCGTCTCGGAAGCGGCGATCGCCAATACAGACGAGCTGGAAGTGTATATAATCAACGACTATGAATCGTGAACTCATCCAGCAACTGACACTCTCTGAAATCGAGCAATATTCGCTCGAGCTGGAACTGGCGGCGAATAGCCTCGCCCGCTGGCTCAATCACCTCAATCGCACCATCATCTGCCAGCTGCCCCCCCAGGCCAACGATATCGCGGAGGCCCCGCACCTGCTCTGCCACCTGGGTCGCTGGTATCACAGCATCAATAATCCCGCCTTCGAGGCGCTGGAAGATTTCAGCATCATCGGCCCGGTCCATGAAAAGATGCATGCCGTCGCCCGTGAGCTATTACACAAGACCCAGCAGGGCCAGGCCATCACCCCCGATGAGTACGACGAGCTGGTAATGCTCTCGGATATCCTGCGCGAACACCTTACCAATCTGCGCGGCAGCCTGAACCGCAACCGCGACCTGATCGCGCGCCTGATGGGCAAGGTCTTCGAGAACGCCGATGAGGGGGTCATCATCGCCGCACAGGACACCACCATCATCAGTGTCAACAAGGCCTTTAGCGAGGTCACTGGCTACAGCGCGGAAGAGGTCATCGGCAAGACCCCAAAGATGTTCTCCTCCGGCCGCCAGGATGAAAATTTCTATCACCACATGTGGCAGCAGATAGAACGTGAAGGGCAGTGGCAGGGGGAGATCTGGAACCGCAACAAGGCCGGCGAGGAATACCTGGAATGGCTGTCGATTGCCGCCGTGCGCGACGATCAGGGTGTGCTCAGTCACTATGTGGCTGTCTTTTCCGACATTACCTCGGAAAAGGAAAACGAGGAGCGCATGCACAAGCTGGCCCACTATGACCAGCTCACCGGCCTGCCCAATCGCATCCTGTTCAATGAGCGCCTGCGCTACGCACTCAGTCAGGCCGAGCGCAATAAAAAAATGGTCGCGGTGATGTTTCTCGACCTGGATGGTTTCAAGCCGGTCAACGACACCCTTGGCCATGCCGCCGGTGACCAACTTTTGTACCAGGTAGCGCAGCGCCTCAAGGACTGCCTGCGTGCCAGCGACACCGTAGCACGCTTTGGTGGCGACGAATTCACCATCGTGCTACCGGATGTTGATGGTGTACGCAGTGCCGCACAGATCGCCAAAAAGATCATCGAGCAAGTGGCCAAGCCCTATCAGCTGGACGGCAACGAAGTGCAGATCACCACCAGCCTGGGGATCAGCCTCTATCCGGATCATGCGAACAATCCGGCAGAATTGATCCATCATGCCGATGGGGCAATGTATCAGGCCAAGCGCCAAGGCAAGAATCAGTACCACTATTTCGATATTGATGACTCATAAAGTATCTACTCGCACCTTTTGAAAAAAAATTTCACCGCAAAGGCGCAAAG
>JACUTZ010000253.1 GCA_014859545.1 Gammaproteobacteria bacterium | reverse complement strand
AGAACGACATGACACGCGTATTCAACTTTAGTGCAGGCCCTGCGATGTTGCCGCAGGCGGTGATCGAGCAGGCGCGGGACGAGCTGCTGGACTGGCATGGCAGTGGCATGTCGGTGATGGAGATGAGTCATCGCGGCAAGGAATACATGTCGATCGCCGAGCAGGCCGAGGCGGACCTGCGCGAGGTGATGCAGATCCCGGCCAATTACAAAGTCTTGTTCCTGCAGGGCGGGGCCTCCAGCCAGTTTGCGATGGTGCCGATGAACCTGCTGCGTGGCAAAACCAAGGCCGACTATTTGAACACCGGCGATTGGTCGAAAAAGGCGATTGCCGAGGGCAAGCGTTATTGCGAGTTGAACATCGCCGCCGACACCGCCGAGGGCAATTTCACCCGCGCCCCGGCCCAGGCTGAACTCAAGCTCTCCACCGATGCCGCCTATGTGCACTATTGTCCGAATGAAACCATCCGTGGGGTGGAGTTCCCTTACATCCCCGAAACCGGCGATATCCCGCTGGTGGCGGATATGTCCTCGACCATCCTCTCGCGCCCCATTGAGGTCTCCCGCTTTGGGGTGATCTACGCCGGTGCGCAAAAGAACATCGGCCCGGCCGGGCTGACTGTGGTGATCGTGCGTGAAGACCTGATCGGCCAGACCATTGCTGGCACCCCCACCATGTTCGATTATAAAACGCATGCCGAGAACGATTCGATGTACAACACCCCGGCCACCTATAGCTGGTACCTGTCCGGTCTGGTATTTGCCTGGCTGAAGAACAACGGCGGCCTGGAAAAAATGGCCGAGACCAACCAGCGCAAGGCGGCCAAGCTGTATGCGGCCATCGACGGCTCCGATTTCTACGCCAATCCAGTGGAGATCACTTCCCGCTCCTGGATGAACGTACCCTTTACCCTGGCCGATGCGGAGCTGGACGCCAGCTTCCTGGCCGAGGCCAAGAAAGAGGGATTGGTTACCCTCAAGGGCCACCGGTCGGTCGGCGGCATGCGCGCCTCGATCTACAATGCGATGCCCGAAGAAGGCGTGGATGCCCTGGTGGCCTTCATGGCCGACTTCGAAAAAC
>JACUTZ010000120.1 GCA_014859545.1 Gammaproteobacteria bacterium | reverse complement strand
ACAAGCGTTGTGGGGGAACTGTGATGTTGACAGGCAAACACGTTTACCACAGAGGGCACAGAGGGCACTGAGATAAAACAATCCGGGACGAAAGGCTTATGCCCTGGCCAAGACCGCAAGGTGGGGGCTCGTGATGGTTTGGTGACGGCTTGAACTGCGGGTGTTTCGCTGGCGAACCAGCGGCCTGATCGAGGAGGTTGTCAGCACAGAGCTGTGCCAACCATGACCTGCGATCGTTTTCCTCTGTGTCCCCTGTGTCCTCTGTGGTGAGAGGCTTTTACTTTGTCAGATCTTGCAGGGCGTCAGGGATTAATCCTGGGGCAAGACGTAGTCCGGGTAGTTTTGCTGCAAGACCCGCAGCGCATCGGTGGCCAGGTCGTGCATTTCCATGGCGCGGTAGGCGCGCACCATGATCCCCAGGGCGTCGGGGATGGCGGTGGACTGAGGATAGTTTTCCAGCACGAATTTGCCGCGATTGGCGGCGGCCAGGTGGATGCCGCGGCTCAGATAGTACTCGGCGGCGAGCACTTCGTGGCGGGCCAGGTTGTTGCGCAGGATGGTCATGCGGGCGATGGCATCGGGGGCGTAACTGCTTTCCGGAAATTGCTCGACCAGTTCGCGAAAATACGCAAAGGATTCGCGCATCCCGGCCGGGTCGCGCTTGGCGCGATCCTGCGGTACCCAGCGTTCCAGGAAACTGCTGCCCTGGTCAAATACCGCCAGACCACGCAGGTAGTAGGCGTAGTCCACATTGGGGTGGCGCGGGTGCAGGCGAATGAAGCGATCGGCGGCAGCCACCGCCGAGGCGGGTTCGCCGTTTTTGTAGTGGGCGTAGATGACCTCCAGCTGGCCCTGCTGGGCATAGCGGCCATAGGGGTAGCGGGCCTCCAGCTGGGTGAAGGTCTGGATCGCCTGTTCGTAGTTACCGCTGCTCATCTCATTGCTGGCGCGTTCGTAGAACTGTTCGACGGTCCAGTTGTAGGTTTCATCCTTGCCGATGGTACTGCAGCCGCTGATCAGCCACAGCAGGGAAAGGATGGACAGCATTCCTGTTATACGCATAGTATCCGCATCTTTGGTTAAGGGTGCCGCACGGCCTGATCTGCTATGGTGGCAGGGACGGCGGGCTCGATGCCGCACAGTATACCTTTTGCACGACTCAGAAGAAACGGAAGCCCCATGACACAAGATAATCCCCAGCGGCGCGTGATGCAGGCCGAGGTTCCCGAGGCAATGGGTGGACGGCGACTGGATCAGGTGCTGGCCGAGCTGTTTCCGGAGTTTTCCCGTTCCCGTTTGCAGCAGTGGGTCAAGGCCGGGCAGGTAACGGTCGATGGTGCGGTGCTGCGCCCGCGTGACAAGTTGGTCGGTGGCGAGCAGATCGCGGTGGATGCGGAGCTGGCGGTGGAAACCCCCTATGCCGCCGAGCCGATCCCGCTGGAGATCCTCTATGAGGATGCGGCGATCCTGGTGCTGAACAAACCGGCCGGGCTGGTGGTGCATCCGGCGGCCGGTAACTGGCAGGGCACCATGCTGAACGCGCTGTTACACCATGCCCCGCAACTGGAACATGTGCCGCGTGCCGGGATCGTACACCGCCTGGACAAGGAAACCAGCGGCCTGCTGGTGGTGGCCAAGACCCTGGAGGCACAGACCGCCCTGGTCGAGCAGTTGCAGGCGCGCAGTTTTACCCGCGAGTACGATGCGGTGGTGAACGGGGTGCTGACCGGTGGCGGCAGTGTCAACGAACCGATGGCCCGCCATCCCACCGATCGCAAGCGCATGGCGGTACAGCGTGGTGGCAAGGAGGCGATCACCCACTACCGGCTGGTGCGGCGGTTTCGCGCCCACAGCCAGGTCCGCGTCAAGCTGGAGACCGGCCGCACCCATCAGATCCGCGTACACATGGCCTATTTGCATTACCCCTTGATCGGCGATCCGGTCTATGGCGGTCGGCTGCGGGTGCCACCGGCCTCCAGCGAGGGCTTTATCCAGGCCCTGCGCCAGTTTCATCGCCAGGCCCTGCATGCGGCGCGCCTCGGCCTGGAACACCCGGAAACCGGCGAGTACATGGAATGGACGCAGCCGATGCCGGCGGACATGCAGGCGCTGTTGCGCGCCCTGGAGCAGGACCTGGCGGAGCATGGTGGCTGAGGGCCTGTTGCTGCCCGATTGGCCCTGCCCGGCGGGGGTGCGGGCCTGTCAGACCACCCGCCAGGGCGGGCTCAGCGAGGGGCCGTACCATAGTTTTAATCTGGCCGATCATGTGGGCGATGCGCCTGCGGCGGTGGCCACAAACCGGACGCGCCTGCGCGAACTGGCACAGCTGCCGGGCGAGCCGCGCTGGTTGGCACAGGTGCATGGCACGACGGTGCTTGATGCCGCTGCTGCCAGCGCTGCTACGCCCTGTGCCGATGCCAGCTATAGCCAACGGCCCGGCGAGGTCTGTGTGGTGCTGACCGCCGATTGCCTGCCGCTGCTACTGTGTCGGCGCGATGCCAGCGCGGTGGCGGCGGTCCATGCCGGTTGGCGTGGCCTGCAGGCCGGGGTGATTGAACAAACTATCATCCGGGCTGGTGAGGGGGACTGGCTGGCCTGGCTGGGTCCGGCGATCGGCCCGCAGGCCTTTGAGGTCGGTGAGGAGGTCTACGCCGCCTTTGTGGATGAAGATGCCGCCGCCAGTGCCGCCTTTGTCGCCAATCGCCCCGGTCACTGGCTGGCCGATCTCTACGCCCTGGCGCGGATGCGCCTGGCACGAGTCGGTGTTACCGCCGTCTATGGTGGGCAATACTGCAGCCATCGTCAGGCCGAGCTGTTTTACTCCTATCGCCGTGACGGGATCACCGGGCGGATGGCCTCGCTGATCTGGCTGGTTTGACGACTGCCCAGCGCCGGGTATAGTGTGACATCATGACGACAGGTAATGAGGCATCATGATGCGTACGACCTTGACGATCGATGACCAATTGTTGGATTCACTCAAGCAGGCGGCACAGCAAAGCGGCCGACCCTTCAAGCAGGTGGTGAATGAGGCCCTGCGCCTGGGCCTGCATGAACTCAAGCAACCCAAGGCCAGACCTTATCACCTGCCTGCCGCGAAGATGGGGCAGCTGCGTGGCCATGGGGATCTGGACCGGGCCTTGCTGCTGGCCGATATGCTGGAGGATGCGGCGATCACCAGCAAGCTGGAGATGCGCAAGTGATCCTGCTGGATGCCAATCTGCTGATCTATGCGGTCAACCAGGATCTGCCCCAGCATGAAAAGGCGCATTCCTGGCTGGAACAGGTGATGTCCGGGAGCGCAACGGTGGGTTTGCCCTGGGTGGTGATGCTGGCCTTTCTTCGCACCACCACCAACTCGCGTGTTTTTGAAGCCCCCCTGTCGGTGGAGCAGGCCTGTGCCTACGTGGATGGCTGGTTGGCGCAGCCTGTGGTGTCGATGGTGGTGCCGGGCGAGCGACACTGGCCGATATTGCAGGGGTTGCTGCGCGAGGTGGGCACTGCTGCCAATCTGAGTACGGATGCCCATCTGGCGGCCCTGGCCCTGGAACACGGCTATACGATTTACTCAACGGATAATGATTTCAAGCGTTTTGCCGGGGTGCGGCATGTTAACCCCCTGAGCCTTGGCGACGCCTTCACTTGATGGGGAAGACCATGAAACACTGGTATATGTTGACCCTGGTGGGCAAGGACCGCAGTGGCATCGTCGCCCACATCAGCGCGGCGCTGTTCGACGGCGGTTGCAACCTCGGCGAGGCGAGCATGATGCGCCTGGGCGGTAATTTCAGCATCATGATGATGGTCGAGTTCGACGGCACAAGCCACGCCCTGCAACAGATGGTGGCGCCGGTGGCCGAGTCGATGGGCCTGCATCTGCACCTGGATCGGATCGCCGCGCAGCTGCATCAGCACCTGGAGCCGGATCTGCGCATTACCGTCTATGGTGCCGACAAGGCTGGCATTGTGGCACGTATCACCGGCGCACTGGCCGAGGCCGGTTTGCACATCCTGGAGATGGAAACCAGTGTCGCCGGCAGTGTCGAGCAACCTATCTACATCATGCAGATCGAAGGCCATGCCGCCGAGGGCCTGGCGGCGCTGCAATCCGCGCTGGATGTGGTGGCGCAGAAGGGGGTCGAGGCCCATCTGGAAGCCATCGATACGATGATCGGCTAAGGGTGGGGCATGGCGATTCTGGAGATCCTGACCTACCCGGACGAGCGCCTGAAACAATTGGCCGAGCCGGTGACGGTATTCGATCAGGCATTACACAGCTTTCTGCGCGACCTGGAGGAGACCATGCGTGCCGGTCCCGGCGGGGTGGGGATTGCCGCCCCCCAGGTGGGGCGCTTTCAACGCATCGCCCTGGTGGACTGTTCGGTGACGCGCAAGCCGGTGCCCAATCATGGTTTATTGGTGTTGATCAATCCGGAGATCAGCGAATGGGAAGGGATGACGGTCGGGCGTGAAGGCTGCATGTCGGTGCCCGATTACACCGGCAATGTGATCCGTGCCGAGCGCATCCGCCTGCAGGCCTTCGATGCCGATGGGGTACAGCATGAATATCAGTGCGAGGGCTTTGAGGCCCGTGCGCTACAGCATGAATGCGACCACCTGGATGGGATGCTGTTCCTCGACCGCCTGGTCAGCCGGCGCAATGACCTGTTTCGCCGCAAGGTCTACCAGAAATAGCGCGGGCCGATGAGCGGATACTGGCTGATCCTCATCCCGGCATTGATGCTGCTGGCCTGGTGGCTGGCAGGCCAGGCCGAGGCCGACTGGGGGCATTGGTATCTGCAGCCACTGGATGGCCTGAATCGGCTGTTCTGTCGTCACTATCATCGCCTGCAGGGGGAGCCCATCCCCTTGCCGGAGCAGGGTGGGGCGATTGTGGTGGCCAATCACCTTTCCGGACTGGATCCGATGCTGTTGCTGGCGGCCAGCCCGCGTCCCTTGCGTTTTCTGATCGCCGCCGAAGAATATCGGCGCTTCGGCTTTACCTGGCTGTTTCGTGCGGTCGGTTGCATCCCGGTGGATCGCCATGGACGGCCCGAGAAGGCCTTTCGCGAGGCGCTCAAGGCCTTGCAGGCCGGCGAGGTGATCGCGATTTTTCCGCACGGGAAGATTCACCTGGATAATGCCCCCCGGCGACGCCTCAAGCCGGGTGCGGTGCGTCTGGCCGAGCTGGCCAACTGCCCCATCTACCCGGTGCGCCTGGACGGCATGCAGGCCCAGGGTGAGATCTTCACGCCGGTATTCCGGCGCGCCCATGCCCGCCTGGCCAGTCGCCCGCCACGCCAGTGTGCAGTGGGCCAGGCGGAGGATTGTTTGCAGCGACTGGAGCAGGATCTGGCCCCGCTGGGAGTGACCCCATGACGCGTATTTCGGCACCGGCCCTGTTTGCCGCCCACTTCTGCTTATTCAAGGTCTCTCGCCAAGCCGCCAAGAACGCCAAGAGAAGATGAGGCCAGCAGCAGGGTTCCAGCCAGGGCGCTCGAGATCTTGTTCATCCGTCTTCGTATCGACTCGCCCCTTGAAAAAGATCTCACCGCCCAGGCGCAGACGACTACGTCCTGTAGTCGTCTGCGGTAAGATTGTCTTTGTGGACAGTAAGCCGTTATCTCTGCGGCATGAATACTCCCAAGAGGGGGGCTTTTTTCCTGATGTCTTCGCTCAGCCAACGATACAGCTCGGCCTTCTGCTCGGCGGCCTGCTCCAGCTGTGCGGTGATAGGCGCAGATCGGTCTCGGGAAAGGTGTCCAGAAAACGCAGCAAGGGCCAGGGACAGGGAAATTCCTCGGCGGCTTGCAGGGCCAGATGGTGTACAGTGATCCCCTCGGCCTGCGCCAGTGGGGCGCAGAATTGGCGGGTGACTTCGGCGAGCTGGCCGGTCTGTGCATATTGGACGATTAATATGTTTTTCATGCCGTAACTACTCGCCCTATCCCTGATGTATTCACACTGTAGAGGGAGCTAACCGTTTCCGATGAAAAACACCTTTACCGCAAAGGCGCAAAGACGCAAAGGTGTTCAATGGTGCATGATTACCATACGGATCGAACCTGCATTCTCGATCGTACGTGATAACCCCTCTTATATCGGTATTAAACCGATATTAGGAGCCTGGTGTGTCCATTAACCCTTTGCGGTGAAATTTTTTTT
>JACUTZ010000252.1 GCA_014859545.1 Gammaproteobacteria bacterium | reverse complement strand
CCATAGAGATAGCTACTCACTTAGCGCTTTGCATAGAAATCGAATGCTGAATTACATCTCTTCGCGAGGCAGGTTTTCACTAAGCCACTGACCCCGCGATGAAAGCAGTGAGTAGTTACAATTTTTTCGTCACAAAAATAACAATACCCATCCTGTATCTACTCGCACCTTTTGAAAAAAAATTCACCGCAAAGGCGCAAAGGGTTAATGAACACACCACGCACCAAACATCGGTTTGATACCTAGATAAGAGGGGTTATCACGTACGATCGAGCATGCAGGTTCGATCCGCGTGGTAATCATGCACCATTGAACACCTTTGCGTCTTTGCGCCTTTGCGGTAAAGGTGTTTTTCATCGGAAACGGTTAACGCCCTCTACAGGGTGAATACATCATGGATAGGGCGAGTAGTTACCCCATCCTCTATCACGGAGTAAGCAGCGCCTCTATCGCCCGGCGCATTGCAGGGCTATCAGGTTTGGTGGTGCTGGGGAAGCTGGCCACCACGCGACCATCACGGTCGATAAGATACTTGTAGAAATTCCACTTGGGGGCGCTGGACTGGCGCGCCAGCTCCTGGAATATTGGGTGGGCGTCGCGGCCACGTACGCTGATTGGGCTGTACATATCAAAACTGACCCCGAAGTTCACAAAGCACACCGTGGCGGTGTCGGCCTCCTCGGCCTCTTCCTGGCGGAAGCTGTTGGAGGGAAAACCTGCCACCATCAGACCACGGTCTTTATATTCCTGATGCAGGGCCTCCAGTCCTTCAAACTGGCCGGTAAAGCCACAGCGACTGGCGGTATTTACAAACAGCAGCGGCTTGCCCGCATAACGCGCACGCAGGTCCACCACCTCACTGGCATGCAGGCGCTTGAGATCATGGCCCAGCAGGGCGTCCAGATCCGGAACCGTCTCTGCCGCAGTGCCATGAAACGAAAACATCATCCCGAACAACAAACCCATCTTACGCAGCAACATCGTCTATCCCTCATTCATGGCTTGCTTATTAAAACTGTGGTCTTCGCAATTTACTGAAAAATTGTCCTATTCATGGTTTTGTGTCGCTAGCGCGACGGCTTATTGGATGCGGGG
>JACUTZ010000009.1 GCA_014859545.1 Gammaproteobacteria bacterium | reverse complement strand
CCTCTGCGCCTCTGCGCCTCTGCGGTGAGATCTTTTTTAAGGGGCGAGTAGATACAAATAGCTTACTCATTAGCAGGCCAGGCTTCCTGTGCATAGGGATTGAGAAACTGCCGCCCCCACAATAACTGTCGGTCCACCTTTGTCAGTTGTGCCTCTTCACAGGTATCGTGCCAATGGTGATGGATACCCGCTATCTGCGCCTCGATAATTTCACGAGCCGTGTCTTTTGAGAGTAAAAACTGTGGGGCGGCATCCAGGCAAACGCTGAGGCGGCTAAAACGATTTGCTCCCCGTATCAACATGGCCTGGGTAGCCTCATTGCCGGTGCGTGGTTGCGGGCAGAGGTCGAAGGCCGGGGTGAGTGTCAAGCTATGCCCGTCCCAGTAGGCGGCGTGGTTGCGCGCATGGTCATCGGTGTTGCCACAAAGGATATTAAAGACCAGACGGCAGAAGAGTTCGCGCAGATTGGCTTTGGGTGATGCAAAGTGGTGGCGGATGATCTCGGCCAGTTGCTCATAACTGGCATAACGCGCCATCATTTCGTCCAGCCCCAGCAGGGTGAGGGCAGAAACCATTGCCTTGCGTTGCCAGCCCTGCGGGGTGTGGCGACGATCAAAGCGTTCTACCAACAGGATATCCTTGCCTGCTGCGCTGGCCAGTTTCACCGGGGCCACTTGCAGACCCAGTTTGGCGGCGAGACGCATGGCCAGATACTCGGCCTTGATGACGTTGTAAAGATCCGTGCTGCTGGAAAATTTGGCGATGTACTTGTGCTTGCCATCCTGCAGCATCGCTTTGGGGCGGGCACCGCCGATAGAAGTGCCGTGTATCAGAACCTGATCCAAAGCGGCCGATAGCGGAAGCCCTTGCTCCACACACTCAGCAGCGCTTAGTAATTCCTCCAAAGAGGCTTCGCTTGCCAGTCGTGGCTGGTATTCTGTCGGCGAACACTGGAAGTCTAGTGCGCCGATACGATCAGAGCCGGACTCAAGCAGATAGCTCAACTCATCCAGGGCATCGGTGTCAACATTGCTCGCCATTCCGCCCAACACCCGATTGATAATCACCCGACGTCCCCAAGCATCGGGGGAGGCATCACGTAGACAGCCAGGCATGGACAGGCCCGGCAACAGCGGCAGGTTGCCGGGCCGCAGTGGCAGTTCCGGCTGATATATCGGTATCGCATCCTCACGCGCCAGATAGCTTTGACCGTAGTTAAACTGCATACCTTGTGCGGCGATCGCCAGTCGACCTGCAACAACCGGTTCGACGTGCTGCGGCAGCCAGATCCACACATAAGTTTCTTCTGGGCGCTGATACCCTTTAGAAGTCATCCTTTACCTCCGTTTTGGTTTGGCGTACCGCCTTGGGGAGCAGTGCCAGTTTGTCGTCAACTGAGCGACTGCGTCCCTGCAGCGCGATGCTTTCCGGTTCGAATAGCGTTATTCCGACGATGGTTGCCACCTCAAATACCACCCCGATCTCACAGCGCGGGTCGCCCTTTTCGATACGATGCAGCATGTCCCGGGAAATACCGGCCCGCTCCGCCAACTCCTGGGTGGTCATGCGACGTTCCGTACGCGCACAACGCACCATCTTGCCAAGCAGGGCAAGGGCCTCGATGGCGTAGCCGGAGTAGCTGCGGGTGCGTGGTTTTGGCATAGCTTTGTCCTATATATAAGACGAAAGATAAATTTGCGTCTTTTTTATAAGACAGAGTTTAGTTTTGCTTGGCGCGTTCCGCAAGCGACTGAGTGGTAAAACGATTCCCATGAATTGTCCGACTTTCCGGTGATTAAGGGGCTTTCTGTTGCTCGGGCAGTCAGTTAGCGTATTTCTCCGTACCCTGGGCGCCTTTGCGCTTACTCCCTATCCATACGCCGCCGCTGGCTCGTCCATACCAGCGCGGCAAGCAGCAGGGCCGGCAGCCAGAACCATTCCGGTGCGGGACGTTCGGCAGGCACCAGTACCGTTTCGATCTGCCAGCCGAAGTCCAGCCCGGCCCGCTGGGCGGGGCTGTTGTGGGTGATGCCGGTGATGCTGGGCTCATCCCCCAGCATCATTACCATCAGCCCGGCCTGTTGCAGGCGCTGCGCGCCGCTGTCGGCTGGCCCCATGGGTAGCATCAGGGTGCGTTGGATGGACTCACCATCCCAGTTCATGCCACTGGCGACCAGGCGTAACTGACCGTCGGCGGGCGCCGTCGCGGCAAGTGCAATCAGCTGGCTGGCGGGGTGGTGGTCGAACTCGGGGCTAAACTGGTTCATCCACCAGTCGGGGCGGAACAGGGTGAAGGCCACCAGCAACAACAGGGCACTCTCCCACAGGCGGCTGCGGGTCAGCATCCAGCCCTGGGTGGCGGCGGTAAACAGCAGTATGCCCAGCAATGCGGCGAGGAAGACCAGTAAGCCGTGCCAGAACGAGGCGATCCCTATCAGCAGTAGCTGGGTGTTGAACAGGAACAGAAACGGCAACACGATGGTGCGCAGGTTATAGCGGATCGCGTGCAGGCCGGTGCGGATCGGGTCGCCGCCGGAAACCGCTGCGGCGGCATAGGAGGCCAGTCCCACCGGCGGGGTGACATCGGCCAGCAGGCCGAAGTAGAACACAAACAGGTGCACCGCGATCAGCGGCACCAACAGGCCGTGCTGGGCACCCAGATCGACGATCACCGGCGCCATCAGGGTGGCGACGATGATGTAGTTGGCGGTGGTGGGCAGGCCCAGGCCGAGGATCAGGCTGATCGCGGCGGTCAGCAACAGCATTGCCATCAGGTTGCCACCGGAGAGGGTTTCTACCAGATCGGTCATTACCAGCCCCAGTCCGGTCATACTGACGGTGCCGACGATGATCCCGGCGGCGGCAGTGGCCAGGGCGATCCCCACCATGCCCCTTGCCCCTTCGTTGAAGGCGGCAAACAGCTCGGTGATCCCGTGGCGCAGGGCAGCCATGGGGCGGCCCTCACGACGCAGCCAGGCGAGTAGCAGCGGCTGGCTGACGGTGATCACCATTAGTAATACTACCGCCCAAAATGCGGCCAGGCCGGGGGAGAGCCGTTCGATCACCAGCAGCCAGATCAGTACCGCCACCGGCAGCAGGAAGTAGAGTCCGCCCAGGGCGATCTCGCCAGGGCGAGGCAGCTGGGTGAGGGTGTCGCTGTCCTCCGGCGTGGACAGCGGGTGACGCACCGCCAGTGCCAGCAGGGCCAAATAGGCCCCGAACAGCAACAGGCCGATCCCCCAGGCGGCGTATGGCCCCAGCAGTGTTTGCAGGGTCGTCAGCAGTAGCCAGGCCAGACCCAGTAAAATGAAGATTCCGCTGGTGCTCAGTCCCATCCGCAGCAGCGCGTAACGCCGTGGGGCAGGGGGGCGCTGCAGTCCGCCCATGTGCTCCTTGCAGGCCTCCAGATGGACGATGTAGAGCAGTGCGGCATAGGCGATCACCGCCGGCAGGAAGGCGTGTTTGATCACCTCGGTGTAGGCGATCCCCACATACTCGGCCATCAGGAAGGCCGCGGCCCCCATCACCGGTGGCATGATCTGGCCGTTCACCGAGCTGGCCACCTCGATCGCCCCGGCCCGTTCACGGCTAAAACCGACCTTGCGCATCAGCGGGATGGTAAAGGTACCGGTGGTGACCACATTGGCAATGGAGGAACCGGAGACCAGTCCGTTCATTCCCGAGGCCAGTACCGAGGCCTTGGCCGGGCCGCCGCGCAGGTGGCCGAGCAGGGCGAAGGCCAGCTGGATAAACCAGTTACCGGCCCCGGCACGGTTGAGCAGGGCACCAAACAGCACAAACAAAAACACAAAGCTGGTGGAGACCCCCAGCGCGATGCCGAACACCCCCTCGTTGGAGAGCCAGTGCTGGGCCATGGCGCGCTGGAAGGAGGCCCCGGCATGGGAGATCACCTCCGGCATCCAGGGGCCGGCAAAGCCATAGATCAAAAAGGCCCCGGCGATCACCATTAGCGCCGGGCCCATGCTGCGACGGCTGGCCTCCAGCAACAGCAGCAGGCCAAAGCCGGCCACCGCCAGATCCTGCAACAGCGGGGTGCCGGGGCGATCGGCCAGTTCGCGGTGAAAGAGGTAGAGATAGAGGGCGCAGCCCGCGGCGAGCAAGGCCAGCAACAGATCGAGCAGGCGCCGCAGCGAGCTGTCGGCAAGCAGGCAATGCGCTGCCAATAGCAGCGGCACAGCGGCCCCCATCAGAAACAGCAGGGCTTGCGGTGTTTCCCCACCCAGCTGCCAGCCGTGGTAGAGGGAGAGACCGCTCAGTAGCAGGTAGAACAGCCCAAACAGGCGATGGCGTCCCGCTAGCTGCTGACCGCTGGCCCCCAGACCAAAGGCGAGCAGCAGGGCAAAGGCGAGGTGGATGGCGCGGGCCTGGGTGTCACTGACCAGACCGATCCCCAGCGTATAGGGTAGCGGGGAGACGATCCATAGCTGGAACAGGGTCCAGCTGATCGCCACCAGCCAGATCAGTCCTTGCAGGGGGCGTTCCAAGCGAATCATGTTGTTGGGCCTGTTGCCATATGAAATGAAATTCGCTCAGGCGAGTGCGACAGTAGGCAAAAGCGGACGAAAAAGCGCAGTTTACATGGAGTAAATGAGCATTTTGCGGACGCTTTTAACACCCTGTCGTGCCGCCTGAGTAGAATTTCAGTCCTGGAGCAGCCCGGCCTCACGATAATAGCGCTTGGCTCCCTCATGCAGCGGCGCGCTCAGACCATCGCGGATCATCGCCTCGGGGGTAAGCTGGCCCAGCGCCGGATGCAGGCGGCGGAAGGCATCGAAGTTTTCGAACACCGCACGGACTACCTGATAGACCGCTTCATCGGCGGTGTCGGCGGAGGCCACCAGGGTGGCGGCCACGCCGAAGGTCCGGGTGTCATCCGGATTGCCCGGATACATGCCACCGGGGATAGTGGTCGCGGCGTAGTAGGGGCGATCGGCCACCAGTGCATCGACCTTGTCACCGACTACTGGCACCAGGCGGGCGTTGCAGGTGCTGATCGGTTCCTGGATTGAGCCGGTGGGGTGGCCGACGGTAAAGAAGATCGCATCCACCCGGTTATCACACAGGACCTGGGCCTGCTCACGGGAGGGCAATTCGGTGCTCAGGGCAAAGTCGTCGGTCGACATACCCAGTGCCGCCAGCAGGGTTTCGGCGGTGCCGCGCTGACCGGAGCCGGGATTGCCGATGTTGACCCGCTTGCCCTTCAGGTCGGTAAATTTTTCGATCTTGGCATCGGGGCGGGCCAGCACGGTGAAGGCCTCGATCTGCAAGGAAAACAGCGCGCGCAGTTTTTCATCCGCGCCGTTGTCGGCAAAGCGGTCGCTGCCGTGCCAGGCGTGATAGTGCCAGTCGGACTGGGCCAGCACGATGTCAAAGTCCCCACCGCGCAGCGAGTTGAGGTTGAACACCGAACCGCCGGTACTTTCCGCCGAACAGCGCATGCCATGCTCGGCTCGCCCCTGATTGACCAGGCGGCAGATCGCCCCACCTACCGGGTAGTAGACCCCGGTCACCCCGGCGGTCCCGATCGTGATAAAGCGCGGCTGCGAGGCCCCGGCCTGGCTGGTGAACAACAACGCCGCAGTGGTGATTAGCGCAGCAAGGAATCCGTGGCGCATGGACATGGTGACAACTCCCGTGATGTATGAATGGGGCGTTCTCAGGGAGAGCCATAAAATGATCACCGCCGAGGACGCCGAACGACGCAGAGTGGATCAATCGAGTAATCCTTGAAAGGACTGAATTTTTACCACGTCCACGGGATCGATGCAAAATTCCCCGATCGCCGTGTTATGCTTCTTCAACTGTATCCAGTAACGGAGAGCTGCCTTGTCGGTTCTGTTTGAGATCATCGAATCCCCACACCATCCAAATTTTACCAGCCTCTATCAGCGCCTGGGTCATCAGGTGGTGCCGCTCACCTCCACCCGCAAGGCGGTGAGCCAGCTAAAAAAACAGCCGCCGGACCTTGTGGTGGCTGATTTTGTCTACGGCTACAGCAATAACTACAGTGGGGTGCATATCAGCAATCTGGATGTATTTCTGATGAGTCTGGCCAAATTTGCCCCACAGGCCCGGGTGATCATCCTGGCCGCACCCGGTGAGTTTGAGCATGCCGAAAAGATGCGCCAGCATTGTGAGGTAACGGCAATCCTGCCGTTCAGCACCAGCGAAGCGGATTTGGCCGTCTTGCTTGCACCGGAATAGTGCTTGATGTTTTAGCCGGATGCTGGTTTCATTATGCATATATGACAGTCTGATGAATCCAGCCCAAGCAGCTAAGCATAAGCTAAAATATTAATATATTCAGACTGGTAGCCATGTCTGACAACAGGCATCATAAATAAAACAACAAGGCCGACAGGCCAGTATATATGGGTCTCCGCAGATAGTGACAACAGGTGGTCAGCCAGGATGCCGTTCACATCGTGGCTGATCTTGCATCACAACACAGCGGCCCGGTTCCTACGAAGTCGAACTCCGATAACAAGCTGAAACACAGGCCTTTGCCTGTCTTGCATGTATGGGAAGGACAAACTTTGTGGCCAGACCACGTGAGGTATGCCTGAATGAGGAGAGCGCTCATGTTTTGCTATCAAAGCCGTTTTAAGATGCTGGCGATTATGCTGCCACTGCTGATGCTTCCCAATCTACTCCAGGCCTGCCAGGCCACCGCCCAAACGGGTAGTGCCGATGTAGACGGCTCTTACCTGGGACAACCCTGCGAATCCAAACTACGCGGACTGCCCTTCTTTGCCAATCATGATCGCACTGTAGCGATGCCTGCCGCCTGGGTCACACAGGACATCATTCATGAGGCAGTCCATCGCGATGCCGATCTGGTGATCACCCTCAATCAGGATACCTACCCGGTGCTGGCCGAGGAGATCTACCGCTACGGCCGGGAAAACGGGCTGAAAATTGGCATACAAAGCGGCACCTGTGGTACCTCGGCGGGCAAGCTGATGCAAAAAACCATCGATAGTGGCGGCTTTTGCTGCCCCCCTGGCGACACTGACAGGCTGCCCGGCCTGGAACACCACACCATTGCGATCACTGCGGTGGCGGTCATGGTCAACGGTAATAATCCGCAGGAGAATTTGAGCCTGGCCGAGGCCAGGGATGTTTTTCAGGGCTATATCCGCAACTGGCGGGAGCTGGGTGAGCATCACCCACATGATGTACCGATCGAACCGACTGCCCGATTGCATTGCAAGGCGCGGCCCGGACACTGGACCCTGTTACTGGCCAATCAGGAATTGTTCAGTCCCAACCTGCAGGAAGTGGGCGTTATCCCCGATCTGGTTGCCAAGGTAGCCCAGGAGCGTTTTGCCATCGGCCTTGAGACCGCTTTTATGGTCAAGGAAAACAGTAAGCCTGGCGCAGTAAAACTCCTCAACATCGATGGTCATGCACCGACCGATATTGCACATCTTGCCAGTGGGCAATACCCGGCCTATCGCACCTTCAACATGACCACCTGGCGCGATCATCCCCGCCGGGATGAAACCCTAAAGCTTATCTACCACATGCGCGACTACATCGAAGCCCACCACGATAAATATCACATGGCACCAGTGTCGATGCTCAAGGCCAATGGCTGGCAGTTTGTTAACGATGAACTCGTGGCCGAACCCTCCGGGCAGGCCCTGGCGCAGTTTCCACCCAACGGACATCATCACTAGTGCGCAACATGCTGCGTCGTACCGGACTGACGGTAAAAATGCTAATTTTCACCGCCCTGCTTGGGGCGGTGTTGTGGATGGTTTCGGACAATTATCAAACCCGCACCTTGACCCACCTGTTCCACGAAAAACTGGCGGAACGTTTCAGCAATGAGGCCCAGGAACATCGCACCCTTTTCGATCGTCAAATCAAAATCTACAGCCAGGCTGCCAAGATACTGGTGAGTTCGCAGATGTTGCATGATTACCTGCAGCAAACCACTTGGGTCGAGCCATCCTTGGCGACGATTCACTACCACCACCGGGCCCCGGCCTGGATGCCCAATCATTCCATCCTGCGCCAGTTTGTTATGCCCCGATACACCCTGTTGCTGGATAGTCAGGGCAGGGTGCGTGAGGTCTATAACTGGGATCGTACACAGCCTGCCACCGAATTACTGTCCCCATCGGTAATGCTGCTGGCGCTATCGGTCAATCAGAGCTATCTGACCAAACTGAACGATGGGCCTTATCTGGTAAGCTCGGAGCCGGTACTCATCGATGGTGAGCAGGTCGCAACGCTGATGCTCGCCTCACCCCTCGATAGCCAATTCCTGCGTGACTCCCAGACCCTGTCCACCACCCGTCATACTGTGGCTTTACTCTCGGAGGAGTCGGATACCATCATCGTCAGCAGTGATCCCATCGCCGCCCCAGGCGGTATGTCCCTGTCGGCGCTAAGCGATACCCATCGCACCGTGGGCAGGGGGTTTTTCGACTATGGCTCTTCAGATTTCGTGATTCGTTTTGCCTCCTTCATTCCCCTGCAGGAGGTCAATGATCTGACCCGAGCGGTGCTGGACCGCGCCCGCCAGCAACGCTCGCTGGTGACGACCACCTTCGTACTGGTTTTCATGCTACTCATTTACATGCTGACCCGGCGACTACGGGTGATGACCGAGCGGGTGGTGGAGTTTTCCAATCACATGGCGATCCGTCACCCCAAGAGCGATACCCGCGATGAACTGGCCATCCTCGAGGACCGGTTCAAGACCCTCGCCAGTACCATCATCCGTGAAACCGAGGCCCTGGAATACCAGGCCTCCCATGATCCGCTGACTGATCTGCCCAACCGAAAGCTGCTCAACGAGCGCCTGCAATCCGCGCTGATGCGCAGCGAAGTGACACACAAACCACTGGTGCTGATGCTCAGTGACCTGGATCATTTCAAGGAGATCAACGACACCCTCGGCCACCATGTCGGGGATCTGGTATTACAGCAGGCAGCCGAGCGACTGTATAACACGGTACGTAAAACCGACACGGTGGCTAGATTGGGTGGCGATGAGTTCAGCATCCTGCTGCCCGACGCTAACCTGCAACAGGCCACACTGATCGCCGAGCAAATCGGTCGCATCTTCGATGAGCCATTTTACGTGGAAGAACACGAATTAAAGGTTGGGATTAGCATCGGCATCGCCGAATCCCCCAGCCATGGCGATGATGTGAATATTCTGATGCAGCGTGCCGATGTGGCGATGTATCACGCCAAGCAGAATGGCTATATCTTCGCCGTCTATGACCCCAGTACCGATACCCATCACGTCAGTCGTCTGGAGCTGCTCACCGACCTGAGACGCGCCATCGAGTATGGGGAGCTGGAACCGCACTACCAGTGCAAGCTGGATATACGTAGTGGCAAGATCATTGGCACCGAAGCACTATTACGCTGGAAACACCCGGAACGCGGCATGATCCACCCGGATGAGATTATCCCACTCGCCGAGCAGACCGGCCTGATCCGTCCCTTAACCAATTTGGTATTGAAACGTGCCTTGCAGGAATGCGCTCGTTGGCGTGAACATGGCTTCGAGTTGACCGTGGCGGTAAATATGTCTGCCCAGTGCCTGCGGGATAACACCTTGATTGATACCCTGAGCCAGGCGCTGGAAGAATACAAGCTGCCGCCATTCTGTTTCATACTGGAACTCACCGAAAGCGACATCATGACCGATCCGATTCGTGCCAAAAACATACTGACCGAATTGAATGCTATTGGCGTGGGCATCGCTGTCGATGATTTTGGTACGGGGTATTCCTCCCTGGCCTATCTCAAGCAATTGCCGGTCAGTGAGATCAAGATTGATCGCTCTTTTGTAATGGAAATGCTGGAAGATGATAACGACCTGGTGATCGTGCGCACCATTATCGACCTTGCCCACAACCTTGGTATGAGCGTGGTGGCTGAAGGGGTTACCTCTAAAACAGCATTAAATGTATTGGGCAAACTGGGCTGTGATGAGGCACAGGGCTTTTTTATCGATAAGCCCATCAGTAGCCAGACATTGCTGCAGCGTCTGCTGGCCAAGCCATCCATGGCGGCAAGCAGCTATAAACGTCGCGCCTAGTGCTAATTTCCTTTAGCTGTTCTGATAAGTCATGGATGGTGTTATTCAAAACTCCCCTGAATCAGGCAAGGCCTCATCTCACTATACAGGCGTAGCGGGCGGCAGCGTTCAAAACACTGCTGCGCCTCGGGATAGAACTGGCGCAACAACACCAACCACTGCTTGAGTCGGCTGGCAAGATGGCGCTCAAGCATGGCGCTCTTGAGCTCATCCCCCATCTGTACGACGAGCATCGCCAGCACTGGCCAGGCCATTACCCCTTGCTCACCACCCTGCTGGGACTGGCGGATCTGTCTTGCCAGGTCGGGACAACCTACTGCGGCACGGCCAATCATTATGTCCTCACAACCACTGATCTCACGGCAACGCCAGTAATCAGCAACGCTGCGAATATCACCATTGGCGATGATTGGCAGATCGACAGCCTGACGAATGCGCGCCAGCCATTCCCAGCGTGCCGGGGCATGGTAGCCATCCACTTTGGTGCGCGCATGCACGGTTAATCCTTGTGCTCCGCCCTGCACTACCGCATGGGCATTGTCGAGGGCCAGGGCGGTATCCTCATAACCCAGGCGGATCTTGGCTGAAACGGGAATATCTGCCGGGACCGCCTGGCGCACCGCGGCAACGATGGCATGTATACGCTCCGGTTCACGCAACAGAATCGCACCGCCATCCTTACGATTAACTGTCTTGGAGGGGCAGCCAAAATTCAGGTCGATCCCTGCGGCACCCAGTTCGGCCAGTTGCCGGGCAGTACGCGCCATGGATGCCGGGTGACTACCCAACAACTGAGGGATGACCGCCAGGCCGGAAGCGGTGTGGCCATTGCTGGCAAGCTCCGGACACAGTCGCAGCAGAGTACGCCGCGGCAGTCGTTGTTCGGTGACGCGAATAAATTCACAGACCGCATAATCATAGCCACCGATACGGCCGAGCAGATCGCGCATCGGTGCATCGATCAGGCCCTCCATCGGGGCCAATACCAGCTTCATGAGAGTAGCTCAGTATCATCATGGGCATAGGCGGGGCTGCAGCAGCACAGCAGGCGAAGCGGCGTATTTCCGGTATTTTCCAGGGCATGGGCCGTACCTGGTGGAATGCAGATACTGTCGCCGGGGCCAATCGGAAAGTGCGCCTCGCCCCATTGCATCATCCCTTCGCCGACAAGCACATGGTAGATCTCCTCACTGCGATGGTGGCGATGCAACTGAGTCCGTCCGCCGGGCGGCAGGCTGGCTTCGGCCAGGCTCTGTGCCTGGTTGCCATGCAGGGTAGGGTGGATCAGCTCTCGGATTTTCGAGCCATCCAGGGTGATATAGGGCGTGATCTGATCACGTTTGGTGATGCACGGCATTGCTGGAATAGTCTTCGGCTTGATAGATGACATAACGATTCTTGCCCTGATTCTTGGCAGCATACATGGCCATATCCGCATGTTTAAGCAGTTTTTTGCCACTACGGCCATGTTTTGGGAATAATGCAATCCCGATTGAGGCGGAAACCCGCGCCATGGAACCCGATATTTCATAGGGTTCAGCGAGTCGTTTCAAGAGTTTATCGGCCAATTGCGTCGCTACCCCTTCGGCATGGCAACCACCCAGTAACACGCTAAACTCATCACCGCCCAGGCGACCGATGCTGTCCGATTCACGGGTGGCAGATTGCAGACGTCGCGCCACCTCCTGCAGCAGGACATCACCCACATCATGGCCCATTTCGTCATTGACCTGCTTGAAACCATCCAGGTCAATGAACAATAGGGCAAACTGTTCATAGCGGCGCTGGGCACTGACGGCATGGGTGCGCAGGTGTTCCAGGAAGGCATGACGATTGTACAGGCCGGTCATGGGATCGAAATTGGCCTGTTTCCAGATCTGATGCTGGCGCGCCTTGCGTTCGGTAATATCGGAAAAGGTCACCACCGCCCCGGCAATCTTCTCATCGAGGAACACCGGGTGAGAACGAAACTCCACATCCAGGCGGCTACCATCGGCACGGCGAAATTCCGCCTCATCCAAATGCTGCTCAAGCCCATCCAGGTAGCTGGCCTGGATGGCGCAGGCACTACCACAGTGATGGCAATTTTCATCTGATTTTTGTTCGTTTCGACAGAGCAATTGACGAATGGGCTTACCCAGTACCTGACTTTCCTGGCGATAACCAAGCTGCTGTAGTGCTGCGGGATTGCACAGGGTCACCCGACCCTGATCATCCAGCGCAAAGGTGCCCTCGGCCGAGGAACTCAGGATTAGTCGCAGATTTTCTTCTGTCTTTTGATGTTGAAGTGCCTTGAGATGTAGTTCGTGAGTGCGTTCATGCACCAGTTGTTCCTGGGTGTCGCGCGCCTGTTCGATCTGCAACATCTGGCTGCGCATACGGCCCAACCAGATGGTAGTGAGCCAACTAAGCAGTACCCAGGCAATCAGGTGGCTGATCACTAGCTTGCGCCACTGCCCCTGGGTGGCCTGTTGAATCGAGGCGGTGGGGAAGCTGACGCTCAGGCCTCCACGAATGTCCCCCAGCTGATAGCCCTGTGCCGCATGACAGCTCAGGCAGGCTGGTTTGATATACAGTGCTGCAATGTAACGAAACTGCTCCCCGCCGACCACATCTGCGAAGCCCAGCCACTCGCTTTGCGCGGGATCCTCCTCAAACAGACTCAGGGCAGTACGTTCCCAGTCACGCGGGGCGTTGCCGGGATTCAGCGGCTTGAGGCTGGTGAGTTTGACATCCAGCTCACCCTGCTGTTCAAGCAGGGCGGAGAGCTGGCGAGTCATATAGGCAGGATTGACCATGGTCATCGGCTTGCCGCCCGGGGTCGTAAAGTCCCGCTCGTCGATAATCAGGTAGGGATTGGGCGGGGTGCTCTCGGTGACCGGTGCATAAACGCCGCCGTGTCCCGCATTCCACAGGCGCACGGATTCGAACATATTGAATATCATGCGTCCCTGATTGCTGATCAAATCACGCTGGTATTGGCGTAATTCACTCAGGTTCCAAAACAGGGAGAGGGCGGAAAGCAAGCACCAAAAGAGCGTTGGAATGACCCACAAACGGCGGTCCTTGATCAATAGGTTTAACATCTACACCCTCAAAGAGGATAAATTACGGATCAGGACACTGCACCGGTGCCCACTCAGTCACATCTATCCGCGTAGTATAAGTCCTACAGCCTTGGACAAAAACCCTAATTTACGTCGTGGTTCTGTCGTGAGCAGGTAAATCCTGAGCAAGTGATTGGCTATTCACTGGCAATGAAATTTATAATCCCCCATATCCGACAAATGAGCAGACGAGAACATGCCCCTGGAGATCGAACGCAAGTTTCTACTGAAGAATGATGAGTGGCGCAAACAGGCCGATGCCGGTACCGCCTATCGTCAGGGCTATCTGGTCGGCAGCAGACAGGCCTCGGTACGGGTGCGCATCGAAGGGGAGGTGGCCAGCTTGAACATCAAAAGCGCCACCCTGGGGATCCGTCGTCAGGAGTATGAATACAGTATTCCCGTGGACGAGGCAGAGGAAATGCTCGATACCCTCTGCGAACAACCACAGATCGAAAAAATCCGCTACAAGCTGATGCATGGTGCGCATCTGTGGGAAATCGATGTCTTTGCCGGGGCCAATGCCGGCCTGATCGTCGCCGAAGTGGAACTGGGCAGTGAAGATGAGACATTAGAGCTGCCCGCATGGGTCGCCGAGGAGGTTTCGGATGATCCTCGTTATTACAATGTTTCGCTGGTCAAACATCCCTATAGTGCCTGGTAATGGGCAAGCAGATAACACCGCCAGGCACACAGGCCTGGATCCACATCAGCCTGGCGCAGCAGCAACTGCAATTGCGTCAGGGCGACGCGGTCCTGTTTGAAGCGGCCATATCCAGTGCCCGCAATGGTCCGGGGGAGGAAAACGGCAGTGGCTGCACCCCACGCGGCTGGCATCAAATCCGTGCCTGTATCGGTGGCGGCTGCGCTGCCGGTACGGTGTTTGTCGCACGCCGTCCCAGCGGTGAAATTTATCGTCCTGAGCTGGCTGCCGCGCAGCCTGGGCGGGACTGGATCCTCAGCCGCATCCTTTGGCTCAGCGGCCTGGAGCCGGGACGAAATCGTTTCGGCCAGGTGGATACCATGCGCCGCTATATCTATCTGCACGGCTGCCCGGATGACTATCCGATGGGGGTGCCGCTTTCCCATGGTTGCATTCGAATGCGCAATGCAGAGATCATTCGCCTGTATGATCTACTTGTACCCGGTACCCGGGTATTGATAGAAACGTGAACAGCAAATAAGGAAAAGCATGTCCCTGGGACCGATAATGCTGGATGTGGAGGGCACTGCGCTAAGCGCGGAAGAGCGTGAACTGCTGCTGCATCCGCTGGTGGGTGGAGTGATCTTGTTCAGCCGAAACTACCAATCCATCCGTCAGCTCAACGAATTGATTGCAGAGATCCATGCCTTGCGCAATCCTCGCCTGCTGATCGCAGTCGACCATGAGGGCGGGCGGGTACAACGCTTTCGTGAGGGCTTTTCCCGCCTGCCAGCGGCGCGACGCTTTGGCGAGATCTACGATCAGGACAAGCGGCGCGCCCGCCAGCTGGCCGAGCAGGCGGGCTGGCTGATGGCTGCTGAATTACGCGCGGTAGGCGTGGATTTCAGTTTTGCCCCAGTGCTGGATCTGGACCGAGGGATCAGCCAGGTGATTGGTGATCGTGCCTTTCATCATACACCGCATGGGGTGGCCGATCTGGCCCTGGCCTATGTGCATGGTATGCACCGGGCCGGGATGGCCGCCATTGGTAAGCACTTTCCTGGACACGGTGCCGTCGAAGCAGATTCCCACCTGGCAATCCCCGAAGACCCGCGCCGCCTGGTCGACATCCTCAGCGATGATGTGCATCCCTTTGAACGCCTTATCGACAACGGCCTGGCCGGAATCATGCCAGCCCATGTGATCTACCCGGCGGTGGACACGCAGCCTGCGGGCTTTTCACCCTACTGGCTAAAAACGGTGCTGCGTCAGCAACTGGGTTTTCAGGGGGTAATCTTTAGCGATGACCTCAATATGGAAGGCGCCAGCGTGGCCGGCGGTCCGCTACAGCGCGCCGAAGCAGCCTTGTCTGCCGGCTGCGATGTGGCCTTGATCTGCAACAATCGAGCCGCCGCCAGGCGCATCCTTGCCGGTCTGCACCCCGACCCGGATCCTGTCCTGCATGCCCGCCTGGCACGTTTGCATGGCCGTCAGCCACTGAGCATGCCACAATTACAGGGCATGCCCGCCTGGCAACAGGCGGTGGCCGCACTCAATGAGCTGGATCGCCCGCCACTGGTGCTGGAATCCTGAACCCATCGCCCCCCTATTTATTGCAAGTCGAGAATGCCATGAGTCCAAGTCCCGAACAGGTAAGACAGATATACGCCGAAGCCGATTGCCTCTATGACCGCGCCCAGGTTGAACAGGCACTTAGTCGCATGGCCAAGGAGATCACCGCACGTATCGCCGATAAGAATCCACTGGTGCTGACGGTGATGAGTGGCGCGCTGATCCCGGCAGGGATTCTGCTGTCGCAACTGGATTTCCCGTTGCACATCGATTACATCCACGCCAGCCGCTACCGTGGCGATACCGCCGGTGGCGATCTACAGTGGCGGGTCGCGCCTCGCTTTGAAGTGACCGGGCGCTGTGTGTTGATTGTCGATGACATTCTGGATGAGGGACTGACCCTGCAGGCGATCATCAAATGGTGCTGGGAGCAGGGCGCGAACGAGGTGTATAGCGCGGTGCTGGTGGAGAAGAAACATGCCCGCAACGTGGGTGTGGATGCGGATTTTATCGGCATCGAGATCCCTGATCGCTACGTCTTTGGCTACGGCATGGACTACAAGGAATGCCTGCGCAACGCGCCGGGGATCTTCGCTGTCAAAGGCCACTGATTCAATAATCATTCACCGCAGACGATTGCATGGATGCAATCGGTTGAAAATGCCGGGAGCATATTTTCCAGGCGCAGAGGACAACAGGTTCACTTTGTTAATAATCCGACGCATTCCCTTGCTTGTGACAGTACGCAGAGAGTTATTGCTTGGACTTGCTCAGCGCCTCTGCGCCTCTGCGGTAGGTCATCTTTTAGAGGATTAAAAACCATGGCAACATTGGCGATCATTGGCGGCACCGGACTGACCTCACTGAAGGACTTGCACCTAACCCGCCGCGAGGTGATGCACACCCCCTATGGCGAGCCTTCCGCACCGCTGGTGTTTGGTGAGATGTGCGGCAAGGAATTGCTGTTTCTGCCACGTCATGGGGCAGGGCATACCATCCCACCGCACAAGATCAATTACCGCGCCAATCTCTGGGCCTTGAAGGAGAGCGGGGTGGAGAAGGTGATTGCCGTCAACGCGGTCGGGGCGATCCGCGCCGACATGACTCCGGGCAAACTGGTGGTACCGGATCAGATCATCGACTACACCTGGTCGCGCACCAATACCTTTTTTGAAGAAGGTCTGAATCATGTCACCCATATCGACTTTACTGAGCCCTATAGCGCTGCGCTGCGCAAGGTGTTGATCGATACCGCCACTGACAACGGTATCGAGGTGATCGGTGAGGGCACCTATGCCGCCACCCAGGGGCCGCGCCTGGAAACCACCGCCGAGATCAACAAGCTGGAGCGCGACGGCTGTGATCTGGTCGGCATGACCGGCATGCCCGAGGCCGCCCTGGCCCGTGAGCTGGAACTGGACTATGTCTGTTTGGCGGTCGTGGCCAATATGGGGGCGGGGCGAGGTGAGCCGACCATCACCATGGCGATGATCGAACACTATCTGGGCGAGGGTATGGCGCGCGCACGCCAGCTGCTTGAGCAGGTCGTTCCAAGACTGGTTTAGCGCATCAGAGCACGCTACTGGCTGCTCTGCTGGTCTGTCTGGTGGGGCGTAAGCAGCACCAGCATCCCGAACATAGGGTGGTCCAGGTAATGCAATTCATTGCTGCGCATGCGGCGTGATTCTTCCTTGCGATAGAGCTGCCACTGGCCCGCATCGCTGTGGATGCCATAGGGCTGTTCGCGAAGCTGGAAGAGATCCATCGGGCTGGTGGCGCTGTTCAAGGGCAGGCCCTGATTCGGCTTTGCCTCCCGATATAGCAGATCCACCGCCAGATGCAGATAGCGCGATAGACTCAAACTCAGGGTGCCCTCAAGAACCGGCGGTCCAAGATGCTCCTGTGCTTGCGCTGACTGTTCCGGATCAGGGATGGCAATCCACACGGCCTTGGCCTGCTCGGCAGGCAAGCCGGGTTGCAACCAGGCCAGGTGGGCGAGTAAGCGTAGACTTTCATCCTGCTCGATCCGTTCGGCCTCGGCGAGCAACTGCATGGCCGATACGTCCAGCATTGCAAAGGCCGTGGGTGTTGTCTGATCGGCTAGCGGTGGGCTCAGCGATATCGCCTGATTGACATTGGGCAAGGCGAGATCCTCCGGCCAGCGCTCGCTGTCACGGAATGTGGGGCTATTGTGACTGAACAGGATCAGCTCAAGCTGATACCAGGGTTCGGCTTGGGCGATTACCGGACTAACGATGGCCAATAGCAACAGGGCGAGCAGGGAACGGATCACAGCAAGATACACGACTTATTCCTTGTGGCAAAAATTCTGTTCCACCGCCATCACGGCTGCCTCGACACGAGAATGCACATCCAGTTTGCGCAGAATCGCCTTGACATGAAGTTTGACGGTGCCATCGGTGATCCCCAGATTACGCGCGATCACCTTGTTACTCTGCCCCTCGGCCAACAGGCAGAGGATTTCCAGTTCGCGGGGCGTCAGTTCGGCGAAGGGAGAGATCTCTTTCGGTGGCTCGAGGTCTTCCCCTTCCCCCTGGATTACCCGCGCCAGCACCCCGGTCAGCTCTGGAGCGACGATAGTCTTGCCCAGCATGATCTCGCGCAGCGCATGAACCAGTTCGCTGGGTTCCATGTCCTTGAGCAGGTAGCCGGAGGCACCATTGCGCAAGGTGTCTACCAGGTCCTGTTCCTCGTTACTGGTGGTTAGCATCACGATAGGATTGCGAAAACCCACCGCACGCAGTCCGGACAGCACCTCCAGGCCACTCATCTCCGGCATGCGCATGTCCAGCAAGACCACATCCGGCTGCAACTCACGGGCCATCAAAAAACCCTCACGGCCATTACCGGCAGTGCCAATCACCTCGATCTCATGGCGATCGAGCAAGGTCTCCAGGCCACTACGAAACAGGGTGTGGTCGTCCACTAGCAGCACGCGCATGTTGGGGTTCTCGTTAGATAAGGGCAAAGTGTTGTGGCTCTCTGGCGCGTGTCTCGCCAACCGCCGGGCGACTGAAACTAAGCTGAATACGCGTGCCCTCACTGGCCTCGCTTTCAATCCGCAGCTCGCCGCCGAGGAAGCGGGCGCGCTCCTTCATGATCGACAACCCCAGGTGCTCGCCGGGGTGGCCACTAAAGGCCTGTGTTTCCATGCCAACACCATCGTCTTCGATCAGGATCAGATAGTTATCCTGCTTGTCGCAGCGCAGCAACACCCGCACCGTATGCGCCTTGCTATGCTTGCGGATATTGGTGAGCGCCTCCTGGATGATACGCAGCACCTGCATCTCCATATTGGCCGCCAGACGGGTTTCATCCCATTCCTTTTGCAGCAGTACATGCATGCCGGTCTGCTTGCGGAAATTGCTGATCAGGTCTTCCAGCGCCGGGAGCAGACCACGGGAACTGATCGGGGCACGAAAATGGGCCAGCAGCTCACGCAGCTCGGTATAGGCCTCGTCCAGCCCCCCCTTAATCTGCTGGATATCCTCATGGGTCACATCGGCACCCTGGCGGTCGATGGCCTCGTCCAGCATGCTGACCTGAAAGCGCAGACTGGCCAGGGTCTGGGCCAGGGAATCGTGCAGTTCATGGGCCAGCGCATTTCGCTCCTTGATGATCGATAGACGCTTGGCCTCATCATCCAGATGGGCCTTTTCGATCGCCATCCCGAGGTGACGACCGATACTGGTAAACAGCGCCTTGACCTCCTCGTGGGAGTCGATGTCGGCCTTTTCCACAAACAGGTTATACACCCCGAGATTCTTGCCATGATACTGCAGGGGCACGGCAATCATCTCCAGCTCGTCACCTCCCAGCATCGGGCGGCCGACCCAGCGATTACAGCTGTTCATATCGTGCTGGAACAACACCTCGCCCTCGGTGACCGCATTGCCACACAGACAGCGTTGCACCGAGACCAGCCGCTCAGCCTCGATCACCTCGGCATCCAGGCCGATGCTGGCGACCAGTTCCATCTTGTTGTCCTCGGTCAACAAGCGCACGGTGCCGGCGCGGGCATTGACGATATCGCGCATGGTGTGCAAAAAACGGGTCAGCAGATCCTTGAGGTCGCGCGAGGTGTTCAGACTGGCGGCCACATCGTAGAGCACCTGCAGGGAATTGGCCTTCTGCTCAAATCGCCGGGTTTGGCGCTTGATCTCGTCATCCATGTGACTGGAAAGGCTTTGCAGATAGGCCAGCAGGTTGTTGATATCCTTGGCGACTTCCTTGAGTTCGCCCATCTCTTCCGGATGCAGTCGCACCGCCAGATTGCCCTCGCGTATGTGTTCGGACCAGTGCTTGAGCTCGTCACTGGGTTTGAGCAGGTGACGGCGAAATGCCAGCGAGATGGCGAATAACAGCGTCACCCCACTCACAATCAACAGCCCGAACAGCAGCAGCCAGATATTTTCCTGGCCTGGGTAGTGCAATAACAGCGAAAGTACGACACCCAGCAGAACAAAGTTCATCCCGACGCCGACCAGCAGGAAGCGTAGCTGTCTGCCCGGCAGATTATTGCCACTGAACAGAAACACCGAGCTGAGCAGTTTCAGTCCGTGTTGCAGGGATTGGGTAGGCGAGACGGTATTGATTTGGGCCATGGCGAGCACTCAGATCCAGACAGCAGGCGGCGAAGCCGGATCATAGCATAGCCCGCGACGGGAGCGGGACGCTGGCGCGCAGATGGCCTTAATTACAGGAGCTGCAACCACCGCTGCCACATCCGCCACTACTGCTGTCACCCGGGGGGGTGTAGTTGGCGTCGTTGGGGTTCATGAAAATAAAGCTGAATTGTCCCTGTTCCAGTTCGACGAAATCGACGGTAGTGCCATTCAGCAGGGGGCCATATTCGCCACCCATTACCACCTCGACACCATCGAACTTGAACAGCAGATCCTCATCCTTGGGCTCATCAAAGCCCATACCATAATCAATGCTGCCATCGCTGTTTTTGCGTGCGGCCAAACGTAGCGCCATGCCGTCGGCCTGGCTTTCCTGGGCAGATTTTTTCACCTGTTCCACAGCGGCGGGGGTCAGTGTAATCATTGCTAGTCTCTCTTTGGCTTGAATAGGTCGAACCTGTGTATCTTAGCAGGCCTGTTACATGAAGGGCGGCAGGTATCCGGCATTTAGCCCGGCCAACTGATGCCGACGCACGAAGGACAGAAACTCGGCGATCCAGGGATTGCCCTGTACCTGGCGCTGGTGAACATAGCTGGCCAGCAGGTTTTTATACACAATCCCATCACGTTTGGCGGTAATCCCGACACCGCGTTCGAGCTCATAGGCATAGTGCAGGCCAGTGTCGAGGTTTTCAAGGCTGGAGTAATGAAACTCATGCACATGCCGGACGCCCTGGTCATGCTCGTGGACTGTTGGCCATGGATGGGCGGCGGTTTTCTGGATCAGTGCATAGCCCCGACCAATGGGCTTGTGATGCAACACACAGTCGGCTGGGATCACGCCTACCATCTCGCTCTGTTTATCACCCCAGCGCAGCTGGCGGCACAGATACATCAGGCCACCGCACTCGGCATAGGTCGGCAGACCCTGCTCAATCGCCTCGCGTATCGCCATGCGCATCGGGCTATTGGCCTCCAGAGCGGTCATTTGGGTCTCAGGGAAACCACCACCGATAAACAGGGCGTCGATACTCTCAGGCAGGCTTTGATCATGGAGGGTATCAATCGGGATGAGCTCCACCCCTTGCGCTCGCATCGCTTCCAGATCATCCGGATAATAAAAACCAAAGGCGGCATCCTGCGCAATGGCAATCCGCAGAGGGGCATACTCAGCCGGGGCGGGGGCAGTGGCCACTGTCGGCAGGGGCGGGGCGGTCTGGGCAATCGCCAGCAATTGATCCAGGTCGATTTGGGCCGCGATGCGCTGGCTGATGGTGTGCAGCAGGGCATCGCTGTGCTGGCTCTCGCTACTGGGGATCAGACCCAGGTGACGTTCATCAATGGCCAATGCCGCCTCCCGATGAACACAGCCCAGGATCGGAATAGTGCAATACTGTGTAATCACCTCACGAAGCCGTTGCTCGTGGCGTGCCCCGGCCACCTTGTTGAGGATCAGCCCGGCAATCCGCAGGCGCGGTTCAAATTGCATGAATCCCTGGATCAGGGGCACCAGGCTGCGGGTTGCGCCACGTACATCGAGTACCAGGACCACCGGGATTTGCAGCGCGATGGCCAGTGCGGCATTGCTTTGAGTCCCGGCCACGTCCAGGCTATCGAACAGGCCCATATTGCCTTCAATCAGACTGATCTCGGCGAGGGCCGCATGCTGGCTGAACAAGGTCTGAATCTCGCTCGGGCTTTGGGTGTGAAAATCCAGGTTGTAGCAGGGCAGCCCTGCCGCCTGTGCCAGCCACATGGGATCGATATAGTCAGGACCCTTCTTGAAGGGCTGAACCCGCAGGCCGCGCCGATGCAGTGCTGCACACAGGCCAAGACTGATAGTGGTTTTGCCCGAGGACTTGTGCGGCGCAGCCAGCATCACCCGTGGCTGTGCCAGCAGTGCGGCCATGCTGGCCTGGCTTGCTTCAGCGCTCAAGCCCATGCCCTAGGCCGATAAAAAACGCGTTTTGTCACGCGCTGCCCACATCCGGGCGGCCTCGGCCTCGGCTTCTTCCCGATTGGCGACCCGGCCCATGGTGTAGAGGGCAATGGCAGTGGTACCGAGCACCGACGCTTCAGCGTATTCCTCGTTCAATTCACCGGTCCACAGGGACTTGAGATCAGCCACATTCATTTCGTCCGGACGCACATGACGACGACTGAACATGGCAGGCCAGGTCTCTTCGCTCATCTCGCCCTTGTTGACCACCTGCAACAGCACCTCCTGGTCAGGATTGCGTTCGATCTCGCCACCTTCACCCTTAATCACGATCATTCGCGGGATAGCCAGCAGCTGCCCGGCCTCCTGATGGGTGGGGCGATAGCCCGGATGGAAGATCCCCTGGATCACATGATCCGCATTAAAGGGATTGAGCATGCGGGCGATGGTATGCACCGGCGAACGCAGCCCCAGCAGCGGGCGCAGCTCGATGATATCGTGCAGGCGCGGGTTCAGGTGTTCCAGGTCGATATAGCTGAAGTTCTGCGTCGCCAGCTGATTACAGGCCTCATCCAGCGAGGTGGCAACCGGCACACCCAACTGCGGCAGTACATCTTTGGTGTAGAGACGCCCAGCGGTATGCCCACTGGCGCCGTGCATGAATACCTTGATGCCATGTTGCGCCAGCAGCAGTGCAGAAAGCAGATACCAGGGCAGGATACGCTTCTTGCCGGCATAGGAGGACCAGTCCAGATCCGGTTTGGGGGCGTTGGCCGGGATCGCCAGCTGTTCGCGGATCGCCCGTACCGAGGCGGCAACCTCCTCCGGGGTCTCTTCCTTGACGCGCATCAGCATCAGATAAGCGCCCAGCTGAATGGGCGCCACCTCACCGGCCATAATCATCCGCATCGCCTCGTAGGCTTCGTCGCCGCTCAGACCACGGGAGCCATTACGGCCCTTGCCCAGGATACGTACATATTGTGCAAAAGGATGTTCTTGCTGGCTCATGCCGAAACCTCACTGCGATTGATAGGGGGATTATACCGCGATTCCATCGCCAAGAGATGGGAGCAGTTGGTGTGGATTTAAACCCTTGAACAGCTTAAGCCACAGAGCTCACAGGGGACACAGAGAAAGATTGACTAGCGTATTGACCGAGGATCACATCGCAGCATTTGATTACACGAAAGCGGTTGTCTCGCTCCGTGTCCTCTGTGATCTCGGTGGCAAAGTTTTCCGCATATAAAAAAACACCGGTGCCCTTGCGGGTCACCGGTGTTTTTGGCACGGGGCGGGCTAGTGCTTAGCCCTTGGCGTGCGGGTCGACCTCTTCATCGGCCAGGCTTTCCGGCAGGAAGCGCAGGGCATTGACCGCTACCGCAGTCATCGCCAAAGCAATGGCAATACCAGCGAAGCCAAGCAGGATCTCGTTCAGGGTGGGGGTGTAGGCATAGAAGCCAGAGCCCACATCACCTTCGAAACTGCTAATCACCTCATACCCGGGGAAGAGATTCAGCGGGTATGCCTGACCACCAATGATGATGACATACAGCAGTGAAAAACCACCGAGGATCACCAGCCAGGAAGCGGCCGTCATTGCCTTGCGACACATGGCGGTGGCCGGGTGGAACAGCAGCGCCAGCGGGATCAGGGTGCCCAGCAGCAGATAGCCACCCCACATCAGGATCGGATAGATACCACCGTCACGCAGGATGAAGGATACTACGCCGTGGTGCTCGGTGGCATACAGGTTGGTGATGTACATGGTGACGACGAAATACAGCACACCGGCGACAAAGATCGCCAACAGGTTCTTCAGACGACGCAGTATGACATCACCCAAAGGACGGCCGGTCCACTTGTAGGTCTTCATCAACACCAGCATGAAGAATGCCAAGCCAAAGGAAAAGGACATCAGGATGAACATCGGCGCCATGATCGCCGCGTCATAGCCCTCACGGGCCACCAGAAAGCCGAAGATTGAGCCGGTACCGGTGGTGAGGATCAGACGCCAGATAAAGGCTGCATACCCCGCGATGGTGGTATAGCGGTTCATGCGCTTTTCCATCATCGTCCACAGATAGACGGCCACCAGGGCAATGAAGCCATTGTAGAGGATGATGTTCCAGGCAAAGATGGATTTGAAGTTGTAGTAGGTCATCGCAATGATCAGGCGATCCGGACGACCCAGATCGAGCACCAAGATGGCCAGACCGCCGATCAGCAAGGCGATTGCCAGCAAAGCGGAGAGTGGGGCCAGTGGCTTATAGATTTTCTTGCTGAAGACCGAACCAATGGAGGCAACATTCAGCGCACCAGATGCGGCCACGATCAGGAAGATCGCGAATATATGCGGCATCCCCCAGACGATCTGGTTGTTCATGCCGGTAATCCAGTGGCCGTTGTGCTCCATCTGATACACGGCGAACATGCCGATCAGAATGACCGCAGCAAGGGTAGCGAGCAGGGCATAAAAACCCTTGCCGCCCTCAATTTGCGTAAATAGCGTTTTTTTCATGCCTGTCTATCCGTCTTGTTGTCCAGTGGTTTCCAATCAGATCCCGCGGTAGCGAACACCGGTGTTCAGTCCCAGATCGGCTCGTACCTGTGTGGTAGCGACACTGGCGACCTTCTTGGCGATTTCACTGTTCGGGTCCTTCAGATCACCGACCAGAATGGCCTGATGTCCTGCACTATTGCATGCCTCGGCACAGGCGGTGGTGCCTTCGCCGGCATCCAGCTTGTGTACGCAAAGGGTACATGACTCCACCGTACCCATTCCACGCGGGGCATGGGTGCGGGGATTGACAATAGGCTCATGAATAAAGGAGCGGGCCTTGTATGGGCAGGCCATCATGCAATAGCGGCAGCCGATACAGATATGCTTGTCCACCAGTACAATGCCATCGGCACGCTTCATCGATGCACCAGTGGGGCAAACATCGACGCAGGGTGGGTGTTCGCAGTGCTGACAAAGCATCGGCAGCGAGTGTACCGAACCGGTCGAGGTGTTGCGTAGATCGACTTTACGGATCCACTGCGCGGCCTGGTACTCATTGGACTTGGTTTCATTACCGCTCTGCGGACCCCAGCCGTTTTCCTGCTGACAGCCTGTGACGCAGGCATCACAGCCCTTGGCACACTTGTTGGTATCGATCAGCATGCCCCAACGGACATCATCCGTAACGGCCTGATCGGCGGGACGTGCATGGGCAACCCCATACAGCATCACCCCAGGGGCAAGACTGACGCCAGCGGCCAGCTTTGCGCCATTGCCAATAAATTCACGACGACCCAGATCGGTTTTGCTGGTGTTGTTCAGGGAAGCATCACTCATCGCGAGCACCTCTGGCGGCAAGTTCATTGAGCAACTGTGCAGAAGGCGGCTGATGAACCTCTCTCAGTGTCTGCATCGCAGGGGTCACGATGGGGTGAAAGGCCGCCGACTTCTCAGGCATGGTGGCATGGCAGCTGAAGCAATCCACCTTGACACCAGTAAACGCATGGCAGGACATGCAGAAATGCTCATTATCCGCGCGCGTTGGCTGGGAAGCCTCTTCGCGAGCCGGTACATGACACTCCAGACATTCACTCAGATGATAGGTCTTGTTGCGGATACCGCGACGAAGTACGTCGTCGCGATGACCCTTGAGATATTTCATGTGGTTGACACGCATTTCCTGCGTATCCGCCACACATTCATCGCCCTTGACCGGGGCCGGGATATCCGGCCCCAGCCCACCGGCAAAGGCCGGTGCTGAAATCATCAGCACCAGTCCTGCCATCAGGGCCTTAAGCAACTTGAACAGTGGTTTCATGATAACCCCTTATTCACCCATACCCATGTCGATGTAGCCGGTGGGGCATACATCTGCGCAGATGTGGCAACCGATACACTTGTTGTAATCGGTGTAAACGTAACGGCCAGTGGTGCGGTCCTTGGCAGGGGTACGCTTGACGGCTTCCTGCGGACAGAACACTACGCAGTTGTCGCACTCGAAGCACATGCCACAGCTCATGCAACGCTTGGCTTCAGCAATGGCCTCATCTTCGGTCAGTGCAACCAGACGTTCCTGGAAGTTACCGATAACATTTTCGGCGGAGACTTCGATGTGCTTGCGCTTGAAACGTGGCTCATCCTTGAAGTGTCCCAGGAACAGCTGGTCGGCAGAGATGATCTCGCTGTGTGAGCGATCCTCGTAGTTGTGTACCGCAAAATCTGCTTCGGAAGTACCACGAATACCCAGGTCGATATCCTTGGCAAAACCTTCTGCCTCGATAATTTCTTCCTTGGTCATGCTGTGGTATTCAGCCGGGGTGTGTTCGGTCTCACGCAGCTTTTCCAGCAGGTTGAAGTGATGCACATCAACCTTGGGACGGCTCTTCAATTCCTTGTTGTTCAGGTAGAAGTCAATGCTGTCTGCGGCAACCGAGGCGTGGCCGATGGCGGTGGTCAGAAGATGCGGGCGCACAATGTCACCGATGGCGAAATAGCCAGGCTTGCCGGGGATCTGGTAATGCTTATCGGCGTTGGCCAGACCACGGTCGTTCGAGTAGCCTTCCATCCCTTCCCAATTACCGGTCTGACCGATGGCTGCGACAATCAGCGCGGCATCAATCACAAACTCAGAACCTTCGATCGGGGTAGAGCCGTCTTCTTCCAGACGCACAACCTTCAGACCGGTGGCACGGCCATCGGCACCCTTAACCACTTCGACCGGGCTCAGCTGACCGATGATTTCCACACCTTCACGGGTGGCATCTTCAATTTCATGCTGTGCAGCCGGCATCTTGGCGATGGGCGAGCGGGAGATCAGGGTAACCTCAGCACCTTCACGGGCTGCGGTAGACGCCACGTCATGGGCAGTCTGATTGATGATGATGTGTTCAGGACGATCCTTATCGTTCTCGACGGTGATGTGGCCAAGACGACGGGCAACAGAGGCCACGTCGATAGAGGTATCACCACCACCGATAACCACTACCTTGCCGGAAACGTGCTTCAGACGACCTTCGTTAAAGGCGGCCAGGAAGGCGACACCGGTGATGCAGTTCATTGCATCGGCACCCGGGATTGGCAGGGCACGACCGGCCCATGCACCCATCGCGAACACGACTGCATCAAATTCTTTTTCAATCTCATCCATGCTGACATCGCTGCCAACACGGGTCTTTAGACGTACATTCACGCCCATGTCAGTGATACGCTTGATTTCACCGTCGAGGATATCACGGGGCATACGATAGCCAGGGATACCATAACGCATCATCCCACCAAGTTCTTCCTGGGCATCAAACAGGGTGACACCATGACCCTTGCGACGCAGCTGGTAGGCAGCCGCCATGCCGCCAGGACCACCACCGATGATGGCAATCTTCTTGCCGGTGTCAGCGCCAGCCACAAAGGTAAAGTTATTGGCCAGACCCTGGTCACCGATGTATTGCTCAACCGAGTTGATACCGACATGATCTTCAACCATGTTGCGGTTACAGCCGTCCTCACAGGGCGCAGGACATACGCGACCCATTACGGAAGGGAAGGGGTTGGAATCGGTGGCACGGCGGAAGGCATATTCCTGCATAGTCATGCCGCCGGTTGGCTTTTCCATACCGCGCACGATGTCCAGCCAGCCACGCACATCATGACCTGAAGGGCAGCTACCCTGGCAAGGCGGGGTGCGATGCACATATGTAGGGCATTTGTGGGTCCAGCTAGCCTGGAAGATATTCTCGCTAAGGCGGCCCCAGCTTTCGTCACCGTCATTGTAACGACGGAAGGTATGAGTCTTATTCATGTCATCGCTAGAAGTTGCCATTTTTCAGTCTCCTATGCCAGATAATCTGTCAAGTTGTTGGATGGGGCACTGCTTGAAGCCACCGATCCGGGTTAGCACTGTGAAAGTGATTTTTGCCTTATTCCTCGGCGGTGGCTTCTGCTTCAGCTTGCTGTTTTGGCTGAAGCGCCTTTTCCTGGTTTGAACCGGTCATGATCAGTGACTCACCAACCAACTGGTGGGTGCTGACCAACATATGCATTGGGAAGTTGTAGTAGGGCAGTACCTTGGCAAACTGTGCCTTACAGATGGCACAGATCGCAGCCAGTGTATTGACACCACGATCATCCACTACTTCCTTAAGTGCCTCCATGCGGGGCAGGGCACCCTTGACACGGATCTCCATCAAGTCATCGGTCAGCAGACCGCCACCACCACCGCAGCAGTAGGTTTTTTCCTTGATCGAATCGGGATCCATATCAACAAAATTGTTACAGCACGCCTTGATCACCGCACGTGGAATATCGAACTGGCCACCGGCCCAATCACCCATGCGCGAGGCGCGCGCCACGTTGCAGGAATCATGGAAGGTAACGGTGCGATGGTCGTTGGCAGACTTGTCAAAACGCAGCTTGCCCTTCTGGATGAGATCATAGGTGAACTCACAGATATGCATCGGCTGCGGCACGCTCGGATCAAGCTGACGTTGCAGCTTAAGGGCATATTCATCGCTGGCATCGGCACCGGCACCAACCCCGGTGAGGGTATTCCAGAAGGAATAGGCGACACGCCAAGCGTGACCACACTCGCCCACGATGATGCGCTTGACGCCCAGTTCCAGCGCCGCATCACGGATACGCTCGGCAACCTTCTTCATGTTGCTGTAGGAGCCGATGAACATGGAGAAGTTGGCGGCCTCGGCAGCATGGGAACTCAGGGTCCAGCTCACACCGGCCTCATGGAAGACCTTGGCATAACCCATCAGACCATCGATATGTGGCTCGGCAAAGAAGTCGGCTGATGGGGTGATCAGCAGCACCTCGGCACCCTTCACATCCAGCGGGATCTGTACCGGCAGGCCGGTGTCATCCTGGATCTCCTCGGCGAATTCTTCCAGCGTGGCACTGAGTGCGGGGCCGGGGAGGCCGAGGTTGTTACCCACAGTCTGCACCTTGCCCAGGATCTCGTTACAGTACTTCTGGCCGTGGCCGATGCTATCCATAATCTCGCGCGCCGCCATGGAGATCTCGGCGGTGTCGATACCGTAGGGGCAGAACACCGAACAACGACGGCACTGGGAACACTGGTGGAAATAGCTATACCACTCATCCAGCACCTCGCGGTTCATGTCGCGGGCACCGACCAGCTTGGGGAAATACTTGCCGGCGAAGGTAAAGTAGCGACGATAGACACTGCGCAACAAGTCCTGACGAGCTACCGGCATATTCTTGGGGTCGCTGGTACCCTGATAGTAGTGACACTTATCAGTACAAGAACCACATTTGACACAGCTGTCGAGGTATACGCGCAGACCGCGGTACTTGCTCAACAGATCGCCCATCTTCTCGATGGCTTTTTCTTCCCAGTTTTCTACCAGTTCACCGGGAAAACCCAGTTGTTCCTGGTGATTGGGTTTGGCAATAAATGGGCTCAGGTGCGCAGTGGCATCTTTAACGAGCGCATTCGGCACAGCGGGATATTCCCGGAATTCTGGTGTCTGAAATTCAGCGGCCACGCAATTATCCTCGGTCTTGTTTCAGTTGCCTGAATTACTTATCGAGCTTGGCAGCCCACGCAGCGATATGACGCTTTTCACGCGGGTTGTCCACCTGGTTACGGCTAGGGCTAAAGAACACGCCCGGTGCATGCAGCAGCTTGCTCAGCGGGAAGATGATCATCAGCAGCGCTACCAGGCCCAGATGCAACAGCAGCAATGGGTCGGTCGGAAGTGGCTGGATGCTAAAGCGCATCAGGCCCATGAAGAACACTTTGACCGCAATGATGTCGGTGTGCACCACATAGGTCATCAGCATACCGCTGCTGCCGATCCCGACCAGCAAGGCCAGCATCAGATGGTCAGAGGGACTGCTGATATAACGGATGCGATCGACCAGAATACGACGCGCCCACAGACCCAGCAGACCGATGACCAACGCAAAGGCGGCATACTTGCCGATTGGCGAAATCAACGGTACCCAGCTCCAAATAAAGGAGGTGGTGTCAACGAAGTAACGGAAGTGGCGCAACAGCACCAGCGCCAGGCCCACATGGAACATGTAACCAAACAGCCAAATCCATTTATTGGATTTGAACAGACTTTCAAACAGTACAACCTCACGGGCCATACGCAACACCACACCGCCACGGGTCGTTGGCGCGGGTGTTGTTGGAATCTTGAGCGGTGCAGGCGTGATCCAATACTGGCGAATCTTGTAAACAAGACCAGCAATCAGCAGCACAGTCGCTACGTAAAACAGGAGTGCATACAGCACTGACATTTATCGACCCTCCGGGCTACGGAATAGACAAAAAGAGGGGAGGAGAAGGATTCTCCTCCCATCATTTATGGCTTAGATACAGCCAGTCGGCTTGGGCAGGCCAGCAATCTTACAAGCTTGCTTGGCAGGACCATAGGGGAACAGCTCGTACAGGTACTTGCTGTTACCTTTATCTGGACCCAGCTTCTTGCCGATAGCCTTGGTCAGAACGCGTACTGCTGGGGCGATCTGGTATTCTTCGTAGTACTCACGCAGGAAGTCGATGACTTCCCAGTGAGATTCAGTCATTTCAACACCTTCGGACTTGGCCAATTCTTCACCAGCGGCACGGTCCCACTGGCTCAGGTCGATCAGGTAGCCTTCTTCATCTACTTCCAGCTCGCGGCCGTTTACATTCATGGTAGCCATTTCAGTATCTCCTCGTTTGAGAGTGTTTCAATTACAACCAGGATTGAACCTTGTCGTTTTCACAAGCCAGGTCGACAAAACCGGCATAGTCAATCACCTTAACGCCATCGATAATCTTGTCGGCGATACCACGGGCCTTCAGATCAGGGCCCAGGGCGTAGAGGGTGAATTTTCCCATGGCATCCTGAACTTCGGCAGCCATCTTGCTACCTTTCAGGGCACCATAAACACCATCTTCAATCAACAGGATTGCACTACCTTCTTTGGCATGCGCCAGGCAGCTGCTAAGGCTGTTTTTCTCAAAGGGTGATTTGTTTACTGTATGCAACATCGTCATGCCCTCCGTTAGAAGCTCAGAATCACGTCTTGCTCTTCCATCAGAGCAGCGATCTCAGCAGCAGTCTTCACTTCCACGTCAACGATCAAATCGTCTTCGCTCAGACCACGCTCTTCCAGAGAATCCTTGGAAACGTAGAGCTTTTCAACGTCGTACATCTCAAGGGCTTTGTAGGTATTGGAGAAGTTTTTCATCTCAACTTCAGTGGTGACCTGACCCTTTACGATCTCGAATACACCATCATCAATAAAGACAACACTTACATCCTGCTCGAAGGCGGCACCAATCAGTACCACTTCCAGCGATTCCAGTGCGTAAACAGTTCCGTGCGGAGCCTTACGGTTCACGTACATGAACTTCTTTACGTCACCGCCCATCATTTCGTCACTCATCATAACCCCCAATCAATCGCCGAATACGACCAGGCGGTCAGACTGAATACCGCCTTCGATCAACTGCCCCAGACCGGAAATACGGAAACCGGGAGCAATGTTGTCGGCATCTTTGCCATTGCGCTTGGCCTCATCTGCATCGGCGATGCCGCGGCGCTGAGCCGCGGCAACACAGACTACCAGATCAAGGTTATGTTCAGCGGCCAGAGCACTCCAGCGGTTGACCACATTGCGGTCATCCTGTGGCGGGGTGGTCAGACGGGTCGCATTGTTCACGCCATCGTGATAGAAAAACACGCGATAAATCTCGTGTCCCTTTGCCAATGCGGCCTTGGCAAACTGATACGCAGTGTCAGAGGCCTGATGGTTATACGGACCTTCACTAACCTGAATGGTAAACTTCATGTCCTCTCCTAATTAGAAACGGATGTGAGCAGAAGCGTTCAGGTTCGCACGACCACCACGCCAGTTGTCGATGTGGTACTTGGTGAACGGCAAACCGGTCAGTTCGAAGAAACGCGGCCAACCAATACGCTCTACCCAGTCACCCATACGTTCCCATTCCTTGGCATCTTCCTTGTAGACAGCCAGGATGTTCTTCACGACATCGGCAGCCTCAGGCCAGCGCGGCGGATTGTTCGGGATGCCAGCGGCAACCAGCTTGTGGAACATCGGCTTGGAGCGGGCATTGGAGTGCTTGCCGCCAACCCAGATGGCCAGCTTGGAGTGCTCAGGATCGTTGATCTGCATCGGCGGGCAGGGCGGGAAGCAGGCGCCGCAGCAGATGCACTTCTTTTCATCAACTTCCAGGGTGGGCTTGCCATTTACCATCGCAGGACGGATGGCAGCTACCGGGCAGCGAGCCACAACGGTCGGACGCTCACAGGCATTACCAACCAGGTCATGGTTGATCTTTGGTGGCTTGGTATGCTGGATGTTGATCGCGATATCACCCTGGCCACCACAGTTGATCTGGCAGCAGGAAGTGGTGATATGAACACGGTTTGGCATTTCTTCCTTGATGAACTCATCGTGCAGTTCGTCCATCAGGGCCTTGACCACGCCAGAGGCGTCGGTGCCAGGGATGTCGCAGTGCAACCAGCCCTGGGTGTGGGAGATCATCGCCACGGAAGGACCGGTGCCACCAACAGGGAAGCCCTCAGCGGTCAGCTTGTCGATCAGGGGCTTAACCTTGGCTTCGTCGCTGACCATGAATTCGATGTTGGAACGCATGGTGAAACGAACGTGTCCTTCGGCCAGCTCATCAGCGATATCACACAGCTTGCGAATGGTGTAGACGTCCATCTGACGCTGGGTACCAGCGCGAACGGTCCAAACCTGATCACCACCCTTGGCGACATGGCGCAGTACGCCAGGACGCGGACGATCGTGGTAGCTCCACTGGCCAAAGTTCTTCTTCAGCAGTGGGTGCATGAACGGAAACGGATCCGGTACACCGCTTTCGATAGGCATACGAGGTGCAGACATAATTACCTCCGACTCATAGTTAAATGGTAATGCGAGCGAGCCAAGATCAGCCCGCTCGCGGGTGTGTTGATTAGGCCTGGGCCTTACGCTCGAACCACTTCTGCGCTTCTTCGTCCCAGCCGT
>JACUTZ010000119.1 GCA_014859545.1 Gammaproteobacteria bacterium | reverse complement strand
CCTAGCCCCTAGCCCCTAGCCCCTAGCCCCCTTACCCCTTCCTTATACCTTCGTAACCCGATTCTTACCCGCATGTTTGCTCTTGTACACCGCCTCATCGGCACGGGCGAACATGCGTTCCGGGGCATCCCCGACCCGCACCTCGCTGACGCCGAAACTGGCGGTCACCGCAAAGCGCGGATCAAACTCATGGGCCGCGATTGCCTGGCGCAGCTTCTCGGCGATGCGCACGGCGGTGTCCGCATCGTCGTCCACCAGCAATACCAGCTCCTCACCTCCCCAGCGTACCAACATGTCGTTGTGGCGCAGCTTTCCAAGCATTAGATCGGCCAACTGTTTGAGCACATCATCCCCGACCGCATGACCGTATTCGTCATTAATCGCTTTAAAATTATCCAGGTCCATTACCACCAGAGAGAAGGGATGCGATGGTGGCCAGGTACTAGCAAATTTCCTTGCCATCACCTCATCGAATTTCAGGCGGTTATACAATCCGGTCAGGGCATCATGATAGGCCTTGTTGGCATAGGAATTGGATTTTTCCATCAGTTCGGTGATGTTCTTACCAATGGAAACAAAGTATTGCGGCTCCCCCAGGTGATCCAGTACCGGGCTGATGGTTTTTTCCTCAAAATACAGGGAGCCATCCTTGCGCCGATTGATAAAGGTGGAGCGAAAGGTCTCGCCTCCAATCAGCACATCCCACATGTCCGCATAAAAACTACGAGCCTGCTTGCCCGACTGCAGGATGCGTGCATTCTGCCCGCGCACATCTTCCATCTGATAACCGGTCATGCGAGTAAAGGCGGTGTTCACAAACAGGATCTCGCCCTTGAGGTCCGAGATGGTAATCGCGTCGGCGGTTTGATTAAGCGCCGCGGCCAAAAACATCGCCTCTTCCTGGAGATTGGGCAGTGGTGAGACCGCTTTTTGCATCGAAAGCCAGGCTACCTGTTTGCCGTTCTCATCCTTGAGTGGCGCGATAAACCAGCGCACGATGTATTCGCTGCCGTCCTTGCGGTAGTTGGTGTTTTGCCCCACAAAGATCTGGCCACGACCCAAGGTTTGACGAAGCCGGTCAAGAACCACACGATTGGTCTCCTTGCCCTGCAGGATGCGCGGGGTCTTGCCCTTCAGATCTTCCAGGCTGTATCCGGTACGTTGCAGAAAGACCTGGTTAACATACAAAAAACGGTCCTCTGATTTTTCCACATCCAGGCCGGTGATGACCACCGACTCACTGGCGTATTCAAATGCCTGCAAAAAGGCCTGTACCGCCGGTAGTTGCAGAAAAGGGATGGATTCGATAATCAACGAGCAACCCTCGCGCAATGTTTCATGGTTTCCCCCTATCTACTCATCGAAAAATACTTCGGCAGACAAGTCCTTGTCACGCAATTCCTGCTGCCCCTTGAGCATACTCTGGTACATCTCATTGCGGATAAATACTGCCACCGTCTCGCACTTGGGAAAATGCACCCGCTCAGTCAGGCGGAGGCGCCAAGCGATGGTGCCGATCACCAGCAAGGCGTTCACCGTGATGCGGGGGATGAACATCGGCGTCAGCAGGGTGGATTTTCTATCCTATTGCTGTGCCTGTTGCACATCCGCCCCTTGCCGAATCAGTCACTTTTTCCTATTTGCCATGGTGGCGCAGAAAACCCCAAAGAACGAATTCCACCAAGCCACCAGGAAATCATTTAGCGTACTGGCGAGACATCACCCACCGCACCAGTCGCTTTTCCGCCCTAACATATCCGGGTGCGCCCACACAGTGCTGATCCAGCGCGCCAGTAAATCAGGGGACGTTCGTGACCCCATATTCGGCCCCATAATTAGCCACCACAAAGTCGATGTCCTTATCGCCACGGCCGGAGAGGTTGATCAGGATGCTGCCGCGCTCGCCAGCTTTGGCCAGCTTGAGGGCATGGGCCACCGCATGGGCCGATTCGATGGCCGGGATGATCCCCTCCTGCCGGGACAATTCAAAGAAGGCATCGATCGCCTCCTGGTCATTGATATGAGCGTACTGCACCCGGCCAATATCCTTGAGGTAGCTGTGCTGTGGACCAACCGAGGGATAGTCCAGACCACTGGCCACCGAATAGACCTCCATCGGTTCACCATCGGTATCCTTGAGCATGTAGGATTTAAAGCCGTGCATCACCCCGGGACTGCCCTTGGTCAGGGTCGCGGCGTGCTCGCCATCCTCGTCCAGACTGCGCCCGGAGGGCTCCACCCCATGCAGGGCCACCGCCTTGTCGTCGAGAAAGGCCGAGAAGATCCCCATCGCATTGGAGCCACCACCGACACAGGCCACGATATTGCCGGGCAGGCCGCCGGTCAGCTCGCGAAACTGCTCCTTCGCCTCGTTACCAACGATGGATTGAAAATCCCGCACCATCATCGGGAAAGGATGCGGCCCCACCACCGATCCAATCGCATAGAGCTGATTGACCGGATCACCCAGGTAGGCCTCAAAGGCACTGTCCACCGCTTCCTTGAGGGTCTTGCGGCCATGGGTAGCCGGGATCACCCGCGCGCCAAGGATCAACATCCGCACCACATTCGGGTGTTCCTTGTGCATGTCCACCTCGCCCATGTAGATGTCGCATTCCAGACCGACCAGCGCGGCAGCGGTGGCCAGCGCCACCCCGTGTTGGCCGGCACCGGTCTCGGCGATCAGCTTCTTCTTGCCCATCTTCTTGGCCAGCAGCGCCTCGCCCAGGCAGTGATTGATCTTGTGCGCACCGGTATGGTTCAGGTCTTCACGCTTGAGATAGATATCGGCGCCGTATTTGGCCGAGAGATTGCGCGCATGAAACACCGGACTGGGACGTCCCACATAGTGGCGATACAAACGGGACAGCTCATCCAGAAAAGACGGCTCCTCCCGGATCGCCAGGTAGGCGGCGGTAATTTCGTCCAGGATGGACTCCAACTGTGGCGGCACAAAGCGACCACCGTATTCGCCGAAGTAGCCCTTGGCATCGGGCATGGGATGATCGAAGGTATTTTTCATCTGGAAGGCCTCCTCGGTCTTATTATTGGACAAGAGCCAACCATAAGCAGCCGCCTGGCAAAGTGCAAGCCCACCGCATTATTGGCGACCACACGACGATCAGCGACAGCCCCGCCATAGCCTGCTAGGATAGGCATTCTTTACAGCTAAAAACGGGAGCCATCACGATGTGGAAAAAGGTTGAAAACTACGCCCTCAAATTTCACAACAAACCGCGCCGCGCAGCAATCCACCTCAAGCTGTCCGATGCCGCTGATGCGGTGATGGATCATCTCTCCGTGGAAGAACTGCATGCCCTCGGGGTATTGCTGCGCACCGAACCGCACATCTGGTACCACACCGTGCGCGGCGATCTGGTCGCCCATTCGGCACCGGAATACGAGGAAGATCTCGATTAATCAGGATGAAGGGATGCCACGCTTATCGCGGCATTGATGAATCACGGTGACTCAGGTACAAGGCTTCCACCTTGGCCCTGGCCCAGGGGGTGCGACGCAGAAATTTCAGGCTGGAGGCGATGCTGGGGTTTTTGCTAAAGCAATTGATAGGGATTTGCTGGGCAAGGGCCTCCCAGCCATACCGCTCAACCAGCTCGGTCAGCAGGGTTTCCAGGGTGATCCCGTGCAGGGGATCCTGCCTGCGGCCATCCTTACTCACGAGTCAGCTTCGGGCTTGGGTTCGGCCTTCTTGACCCGAATCTTGTGCCCGGCAATGATCTTGCCATTGAGATGCTTGATCGCCGCCTTGGCCTCTCCGGGGCTGGGCATCTCCACAAAGCCAAACCCCTTGGAGCTGCCGGTGCGCTGGTCCATTACCAGACTGCAAGACTGTACCCGGCCATAATCCTCAAACATCTCCCGAATTTCGGCCTCGGTGGTGCTACGTGCAAGTTCGCGGATCAGTATTTTCATGGGGCACCAGTGGTGGCAGGGAATATGGCCGGTGATTATACCCCGACACCCGCCTTACTGCATGTAGGCATAGCCCTGCTGTTGCAAACGCACGATCTCCGCGTCGGCCATCGGCACCACCTCAATGAAGCCGTGAAAATCCTCCGGCTGATAGCCACGCATGCGCGCCGCCGCGCCACAGAGGCGGAACTTGACCACCTCGCCCACCGACAGGCTCTGCGCCCGTTCCATCAGCTCGCGATTGGCGGCAAAATTTTTGGTGGCGAAATGGGGGATCGACTCACCATGGATCACAATCACCACGCTGCTATCGAAGGGATCCGCATCGTTGAGGATGCTGATCAGACTGGCACGGTCAAGGATCCGGCCGATCTTACGATCCTTGCCAAACAGATCGTATACCACCTTTTGCTGGCTGTACTCGATATGTACCGCCGCGGCCTTGCCCCAAGGGGCCTCGTTCGCCAGTGCCAGTTGGCCCCACAGCCCGAAAGCCAGCGCAACAACCACGATCTTTTGCCACATACGCTCCATCCTCTTATTGTTTGAATATACCGCCCAACGGGTCGACTGCCATGTTTATAGCAATATCATCATAGCAATACAATCGGGTATTTCCCTGAAGCAAGCGCTTATGCGACGCCCAATCGCGCTTGTTTTTTTCTGGGTAATAACGAAAAAAGCATTCACCGCAGAGACGCTGAGTGGGGCCAGCATTCAGGACCCGGCTCATTTCCATCAAATGATCTGCAATGGAGATCAGGCACTTGTGGCCCGATATAGGCCAGTGTATCCACTACGCCATGGATACGCTTCCTCAACGCCTCTACGCCTGGGCGATATGCTCCCGACATCGCCAACCGACTACGTCCTGTAGTCGTCTGCGCCTCTGCGCCTCTGCGCCTTTGCGGTGAGATCCTTTGCCTTTGCCTGTCGATCGACAACGGGGCTTGCCGCCCACCGGCCTCTGGCCGCAGAATGCACAAATGAAAACCCCACCACCCCCCCTGCTGGAAATGATGGCCGCGCTGATCGGCGCACCGTCGATGAGCAGCGTCTCGCCTGCCTTTGACACGGATAATCGCGCCGTCATCGATCTGCTGGCCGACTGGCTGGATGGACTGGGCTTTGCGGTCGAGGTACTGCCCCTGGCCACTCAACCACACAAGGCCAATCTGATCGCCACCCTGGGCCAGGGGCCTGGCGGCCTGGTGCTGGCGGGACACACCGACACGGTGCCCTATGATGAGGGTCGTTGGCGACAGGATCCGTTTCACCTGACCGAGCGAGATGGCCGCCTCTATGGTTTAGGCACCTCAGACATGAAGGGCTTTTTCGCCCTGGCCATCGAGGCGGCGCGAGCCTTTGCCGAACAGCCACTCAAGCAACCGCTGATCATCCTGGCCACCGCCGATGAAGAAAGCTCCATGGACGGTGCCCAGGCCCTGGTGGACCTGGGTCGACCCAGGGCCCGCTATGCGGTGATCGGCGAGCCCACTGGGTTGCGCCCGGTGCATGCCCACAAGGGCATCATGATGGAAAGCGTGCGCCTCACCGGCCGCTCCGGCCATTCCAGTGACCCCGCCCTGGGACTGAATGCGATCGAGGGCATGCACCGGGTTATCGGTGACCTGCTGGCATGGCGCGAGGAGTTGCAGGCCTGTCACCATGACCCGCGCTTTCAGGTGCCGGTGCCCACCCTCAATCTCGGCCACATCCATGGCGGCGATAATCCCAACCGCATCTGCGCCGCCTGCGAATTGCACCTGGACCTGCGTCCCGTGCCAGGCATGGCGCTGGAAGACCTGCGTGAAACCCTTAACCGGCGCCTGCATCAACTACTGGGCGAAACCCATTTTGGCTGGGAACTCAGTCCCCTGATTGCCGGCACCCCCGCAATGCATACCGACAGAAGCTCGGCCATCGTGCGCGCCGCAGAGAGCATGACCGGGCACGACAGCGAGGCAGTAGCCTTTTGCACCGAAGGGCCGTATCTGAGCGCACTGGGCATGGAGACCATCATCCTGGGTCCCGGCGATATCGCCCAGGCCCACCAGCCCGACGAATACTTGGCCCTGGATCGCATCCAACCCACCGTGGCACTGCTGAGCGGACTTATCGAACGCTTTTGTCTCCATCCAGACTAGCCCCTTGCCTCAAAAACATTAACCGCAAAGGACGCGAAGATCGCAAAGGGCCTTATTCGTTTGCCCCAGCCCCGGCCCCAGCCCCTTGCCCCAAAAGCATTAACCGCAAAGAACGCAAAGTTCGCAAAGTACCTTGCTCGTTTGCCCCTAGCCCCTAGCCCCTAGCCCCTAGCCCCTAGCCCCTAGCCCCTAGCCC
>JACUTZ010000251.1 GCA_014859545.1 Gammaproteobacteria bacterium | reverse complement strand
GGCTTGGGGCTTGGGGCTTGGGGCTTGGGGCTTGGGGCTTGGGGCTTGGGGCTAGGGGCTGGGGGCTAAGGGGCTAAGGGGCTAAGGGGCTAAGGGGCTAAGGGGCTGGGGGCTGGGGGCTAAGGGGCTGATAGATTAATTCGCATGATATTCTGAGAGCATTCGGATTTATTTACATCCTCATCACTCGCGGCGCAGCCGCTCCTACCCTAGCCCCTAGCCCCTAATCCCTAGCCCCTAGCCCCCAATCCCTTATTCGCGCAACCACTGCGCGGCACGCTTGGCAAAATAGGTGAGAATGCCATCGGCACCGGCGCGCTTGAAGGCCAGCAGGGATTCCATTACCACCGCCTTTTCGTTCAGCCAGCCGTTCTGGCTGGCCGCCATGATCATCGCGTATTCGCCACTGACCTGGTAGGCATAGGTAGGGACCCCAAACTGCTGTTTAACCCGATGGACAATATCCAGATAGGGCATGCCAGGCTTGACCATCACCATGTCGGCCCCCTCCTCCAGGTCCAGCGCCACCTCCCAGAGGGCCTCGTTACTATTGGCCGGGTCCATTTGGTAGGTGCGCTTGTCGCCACCACCCAGATTGGCCGCCGAACCCACCGCATCGCGGAAGGGACCGTAGTAACTGGAGGCGTACTTGGCCGCATAGGAAATGATTCGGGTATGGATATGCCCCTCGCGCTCCAGGGCCTCGCGGATCTCGCCGATACGCCCATCCATCATGTCGGAGGGGCCCAGCACATCTGCCCCGGCCTCTGCATGGGAGACTGCCTGGCGCACCAATACCTCGATGGTGATGTCATTCACCACATAGCCGCTGTCGTCGATGATGCCGTCCTGGCCGTGGGTGGTGAAGGGGTCCAGCGCCACATCGGTCATGATCCCAAGCTGCGGGTGGGCGGCCTTGAGGGCGCGCACCGCCCGTTGGGCCAGCCCATCGGGATTCCAGGCCTCGGCGGCATCCAGGGATTTCTTTTCCTGCGGGGTGACCGGAAACAACGCAATCATCGGGATCCCCAGTGCCACCAGCTCACCCGCCTCCTGGAGCAGCAGGTCGATACTGAGGCGTTCCACCCCCGGCATCGAGGCCACCGCCTCGCGCTGGCCCTCCCCTTCCAGGACAA
>JACUTZ010000118.1 GCA_014859545.1 Gammaproteobacteria bacterium | reverse complement strand
GGTTTTGAAATGATTTGGTTTTAAGGGTCATCACATGGTCTATGTAGAAACTCAGCTTCCATCACCCACCGACAATCGGGAAAGCAGCAAGGCGGTCTGGTTGGCCTCGCTGGCCGAGGGGCGTAGCGAGGATGAGGTCGCGGTGATTCACCGTGCGCTGGATCTGGCAGGCCAGGCCCATAGCAGCCAGACCCGCGCCTCGGGCGAGCCCTATCTGAGTCATGCCATGGCGGTAACCGATATCGTGCTCGGGCTGCGCCTGGATCATGAAAGCATTGCTGCGGCATTGCTGCATGATGTGGTGGAAGATACCGATATCAGTCTGGAGCAGATCACCGAGGCCTGTGGCCCCGCGGTGGCGCGTCTGGTCGATGGGGTGACCAAGATGAACACCATCGGTGAGTACCAGGCCGGCGATGGGAAGAAGGAGGCCCTCAAGGCCGAGAGTCTGCGCAAGCTATTGCTGGCGATGGCCGAGGATGTGCGGGTGGTGATGATCAAACTGGCCGATCGTCTGCACAATATGCGTACCCTCAAGCACCTGCCCGAAGACAAGCAACGCCGCATCGCCCGCGAGACCATGGATATCTACGCGCCGCTGGCCAATCGCCTGGGGATCTGGCAGATCAAGTGGGAGCTGGAAGACCTGTCGTTCCGCTACATTGATCCGGTTACCTACAAGCAGGTGGCGCGCTTTCTGGATGAACGGCGGGTGGATCGTCAGGGCTATATCGACAAGGTCTGCACCATCCTGCAGAGTGAGTTGGAAAAGGCCGGGATCAAGGCGGATATCAAGGGTCGCCCCAAGCACCTGTACAGCATCTGGAAAAAGATGAAGCGCAAGGGCCTGAGCTTTCATGACCTCTTCGATGTGCGTGCGGTACGGGTACTGGTGGACAGTGTGGCCGACTGCTATCACGTACTGGGCACGGTCCATGGTCTGTGGCCACACATCCCCAAGGAATTCGACGACTACATCGCCACCCCCAAGGAAAATAATTACCAGTCGATTCACACTGCGGTGGTCGGCCCTGGCGGCAAGACCCTGGAGGTGCAGATCCGCACCTGGGAGATGGATCGCCACGCCGAACTGGGGGTGGCGGCACACTGGCGCTACAAGGAGGGTGGCGGTCGGCACAACAAGGGCTTTGAACAAAAAATCGCCTGGCTGCGCCAGCTGCTGGATTGGAAGGACGAGGAGGCCAATGCCGGCGATTTTATCGATCGCTTCAAGTCCGAGGTGTTTCAGGATCGGGTTTATGTACTAACCCCCAATGGCGAGGTCTTCGATCTGCCCCAGGGGGCGACACCGCTGGATTTTGCTTACTACGTACATACCGAGGTAGGTAATCGCTGTCGCGGTGCCAAGGTGAATGGGCGGATGGTACCACTGACCTATGAACTGACATCCGGCGAGCAGGTGGAGATCCTCACCACCCGCCACGGTGGTCCGAGCCGCGACTGGCTGAATCCACACCTGGGTTATCTGCGGACCTCGCGCGCCCGCTCCAAGGCGCGCGGCTGGTTCAAGACCCAGGATCAACAACAGAATCTCAGTGATGGCCGGATCAGCCTGGAGCGCGAACTGCATCGCCTGGGCGTGCCGGATCTTGCGCTTGAGCGCCTCTATGACGCCCTGCACCAGGGCAGTGTGGAGGAGATGCTGATCGCCATCGGTCGCGGCGATATCAGCAGCGCACAGATCGCCGGGGCGGTACACAAGCTGACCGCTCCGACCGACAAGGAAGCGGCCCTGTTGCAGCGTCAGCGCAGCACCGAGCGCAAGGGTGGCGATACGGATGGAGATATCCAGATCCGCGGGGTGGGTAATCTGCTGACCAATCTGGCCCGTTGCTGCCGACCTGCACCGGGCGATCCGATCATCGGTTTTATCACCCAGGGGCGCGGGGTCAGCATTCATCGCAGTGATTGTCGGAATATTCTCAATCTACCCGAGGACAAACGGGTACGCCTGATCGAGGTGGAGTGGGGCAGCAGCGGTGATCGCAGTACCTATCCGGTGGACGTGGAGATCGATGCCATCGACCGGCAGGGCCTGTTGATCGACATCTATTCGGTGCTAGCCAATGAAAAGGTCAATATCCTGGCCACCCAGACCCTGAGCGATCGCAAGCACCATACCGCGCGAATGAACCTAAGCCTGGAGATCCACGATATCGATCAGCTCAGTCGTATCCTTGGACGGATCAACCAATTGCCGAACATCGTCGAGGTGCGGCGCAAGCTGTAAAAGCCATACCGCAGAGGGCGCAGAGGACGCCGAGGAAAAAACGCACGATCGCATGCATGGTTCATCACTTTGCGTTCTTGGCGTCTTTGCGGTGCCATCTTTTACTCATCCAAACAGGTCATGATGTGAATCTGGATCCCCCTCTGCAAGCCGCTATTCTGCTGCGCCGCTACAAGCGTTTTCTTGCCGATGTACGTCTGCCGGACGGCAGCGAGATCACCGTGCATACCCCGAACACCGGTGCGATGACGGGCTGTGCCGAGCCGGGCAGCACGGTCTACCTGCGTGATGTTGATTCCCCCACGCGCAAATACCGCTATAGCTGGGAGATGACGCAAAACCGTGATGGTGTATTGATCGGCGTGCATACCGGGCTCACCAATCGCCTGGTGCGGGAGGCCATCGAGTCCGGCCTGATCCCGGCGCTGCAAGGCTATGCAGAGATCCGCCAGGAGGTGCGTTATGGCCAGGAGGGCAGTCGCATCGACCTGTTACTGCAAGGGCATCCCAGCCAGCCCGATTGCTATCTGGAGATCAAGAATGTGACCACCTGTGACGATCGTAGTCTGGGTTGGTTTCCCGATGCGGTGAGTGTGCGTGCCAGCAAGCATTTGCGCGAGTTGATGCATGTGGTGGAGCAGGGCAGGCGTGGGGTGGTATTGTTTTGTATCCAGCGGGATGATGTGCAGGGCCTGCGTCCCGCCGATGAGGTGGATGCCCGTTATGGGCAAACCCTGCGCGAGGCCATTAAGCATGGCGTTGAGGCGATGGCCTGGGTGGCCAGGGTCGCGCCGCAGGAGATTAGCTTGTATCGGCAGGTGCCGGTGGTGTGCCCCTGAGCTATCCCAATTAGCGGCGGCGCCCTTCCACATCTTCGGCCAGCCAGGCCTTGATCAGCGACTGATAGGGCATATCGCGCTTGTTAGCCTCAATCTTGATGCGATCCAACAGGCCTTCTGGTAGGCGAAGTGAGATCGTCTTGGTGGAGGGTTTCAGATTGGGCATGCTCACCAACCTGGCCTGAGTCCAGTCCAGATGTTCGCTGGAATCATGTGTTTCCCAGTAGGCGCGCTCTTCGGCCTCGCTGTGAAACTCAGGAATCTTTTTTTGCTTGCTCATAAATACTTCTCTCTTTGCGATGCATATCTTGAGCGGAGGTGACGCGGATCAGGCTGCCCTGTTTGCGCAGGGTAAAGCTGATGTGTAACTGGCGACCTTCGTCTGTTTTTCCCAGGGCATGATAGCGGGCTTCTTCCTGACTGTGACGCGGGTCTGGTAGCAGGAGCAGAGGCTGGTTAAAAAATACCTGTTCGGCTTCTGCCTGACTGACCGAATGCTTTTCTGCACTTTTACGTGCATTTCCTCCGTCCCAGTCAAAGCCGCTTAGCTGCGTCCAATCGATCATGCTTGTATATTATCATGATATACAGGTATCTCAAGTCGTTGACGGGCTGCTGCAAAACGCGGGTCTTCCCTGGCATTCTCGGCAGGTGCAGATGGTATGTTGACGCGAACTATTCCCAATCCGCCATCTGCAAACCGACAACACGTGAGAACTCTGCGGTATTGTGGGTGATCAGTGTGGCCCCATTAGCCCTTGCGGTTGCGGCGATCACCAGATCATTGGGGCCAATCGGTTTGCCTTGAGCGGCCAAGTCGGCGCGGATCATGGCGTAGTGTGAGATACAGTGATCGTCAAAGGGCAGTGAGAGCAGCGGTGAGAAAAATCGCTGAAGTTTTTGCAGGTTCGCATCCACGCGCTTACTGCGGTGGGCACCAAAAAGTAGTTCTGCCTTGACCATGCTGCATACCACGATCTCTGTTGGGGCCATGCCTTGCATGCGATCACGAATCGCGGGGCTTGTGCCATTGAGGAAGTGAATACAGGTATTGGTATCCAATAAATACATCAGGCCATCCCTGCTCGCTGCTCATACTCACCCTGTTCGGCCCTTTCCAGGGGATCGCCTTCCCAGGCACCGAATACATCATCAAAATAACCCTTGGGCCAGGCCTGCTGCCTGCTGGTCTCGCGCTTTGCCATTTCTGCCAGATAGCGAGAGAGGGGGAGCTTTGCCTGCTGTGCCTGTGCCCGCAAGCGTTCTTCTATTTCATCCGGGACGTAAAAATGTAGTTGGGACATCTCAGTGCCTCATTGTATGTGGTATATGTGCATTTAAAGAATATAGTTTTGATTGCTGCTACCGTCAAGCTTTAAGGCGCTGGAATCTGCACTTGCAACAGGCTTTGTGGTTTAATGCCCGCCCATGTATAGACCAATTCAACTCTTTATCGGCCTGCGCTATACCCGCGCCAAGCGCCGTAATCATTTCATCTCCTTCATCTCGCTGATGTCGATGCTGGGCATTGCCCTGGGGGTGACCGCGCTGATCACCGTGCTGTCGGTGATGAACGGCTTTGAAACCGAGCTGCGCCAGCGCATCCTGGGGATGACCTCCCACGCCACCATCAGCAGTTTTAGCGACAGTATGCGCGAGTGGCGCGAGTTGGCGACGCTGGCGGATCAGCATCCAGGGGTGCGCGGTGCGGCACCATATATCCAGCGCGAGGGGATGCTGACCTATGGTTCGCAGGTGCAGGGCAGTGTGATCCGCGGCATCCTGCCGGAGGAGGAGCCCAAGGTTTCCTCGGTGGGGAAGAAAATGACCCACGGCCAGCTGGACCTCCTGGAAGACGGGGAGTACCGCATCATCCTGGGGGTGGACCTGGCGCGTATCCTCGGGGTGTTTGTCGGCGACCGGGTTACCCTGGTCACCCCCAGCGCCAATGTCACCATGGCTGGGGTACTGCCACGGATGCGCCGCTTTACCGTGGCGGGGATCTTCGATGTGGGCATGTATGAATACGACAGCGCGATGGCCTATATCCACCTGGAAGATGCGCGGCGACTCTATCGCATGGAAGGGGAGATTACCGGGTTGCGCCTGGATCTGGACGACCTGTTCTTCGCCCCGCAGATCAGTCGCGAGATTGCCAATAGTCTGCCCGGTATCTACCAGGTACGCGACTGGACCCAGTATCACGCCAATTTCTTTCGTGCGATCCAAACCGAAAAGACCGTGATGTTCATTATCCTGCTGCTGATCGTGGCAGTGGCGGCCTTTAATATCGTCTCGACCATGGTGATGGTGGTGACCGACAAGACCGCCGATATTGCCATCCTGCGTACCCTGGGGGCCTCGCCGCTGAGCATCCTGGGGATCTTTATGGTGCAGGGCACGGTGATTGGGTTTATCGGCACGGTACTGGGCTTGATCGGTGGCGTCTCGCTGGCGCTGAATGTGGAAACCATCGTGCCGGCCATCGAGGCGATGTTTGGCACCCAGTTCCTGCCGGCGGATGTCTATTACATCAGCGATCTGCCCTCGGAACTGCATATGAGCGATGTGCTGCGCATCACCGGACTGGCCTTTCTGATCAGCATCTTGGCCACCCTCTATCCGGCCTGGCGCGCCTCGCGCACCCAACCGGCGGAGTCGCTGCGTTATGAATAAGCCGATGAATCATGATCCGGATGTGGTGATCCGTTGCAGCGGCCTGTACAAACAATTCGTCCAGGGGCCGCTGGCGGTACAGGTATTGAACGGGATAGACCTGAGCGTGCGCAAGGGTGAGCGTATCGCCATTGTGGGCAGCTCCGGTTCCGGCAAGAGTACCTTGCTGCAACTACTGGGTGGGCTGGATACCCCGAGCCAGGGTCAGGTGTTCGTCGCCGGGCAGGAAATGGCCCGCCTGAACCAAACCGCCCGGGGTTATCTGCGCAATCAGGCACTGGGATTTGTCTACCAGTTCCATCACCTGCTGGCCGAATTCAGTGCGCTGGAAAATGTCGCGATGCCCTTGCTGATCCGTGGCCTCAGCGCCAAGGAGGCCGAGCAACAGGCCAGTGAGGTGTTGCGCCGGGTCGGCCTGGGCGAACGCCTGTTGCACAAGCCGGGTGAACTGTCCGGGGGGGAGCGCCAGCGCGCCGCCATCGCCCGAGCCCTGGTAACCCGCCCGCAATGTATCCTGGCCGATGAACCGACCGGCAATCTGGACCAGCGCACCGCCGAACAGGTCTACCAGCTAATGCTGGAGCTGAATGCCGAGCTGGGTACCAGCTTTGTGGTGGTCACCCACGATATGACCCTGGCCCAGCGTATGGATCGGGTGTTGAGCATGAATAATGG
>JACUTZ010000117.1 GCA_014859545.1 Gammaproteobacteria bacterium | reverse complement strand
ATGCCCGAAGAAGGCGTGGATGCCCTGGTGGCCTTCATGGCCGACTTCGAAAAACGCCACGGTTAAAAAACAGAAGCTGCCACCGAGGACACCGAGGTCACAGAGGTGTTTTGTTTGCATTTTTGTACCTCAGTGTCCTCGGTGACCTCTGTGGCATAAGTCTTTTACAAGGGGAGAAGAATGTACAAGATATTGACCCTGAACAATATTTCGGTGGCTGGTCTGGAGCGTTTGCCACGGGATCGTTACGAGGTGGCCTCGGAGATCCAGCATCCGGATGCGATCCTGTTGCGCTCCTTCAAGATGCATGGCATGGCCGTGCCGACCTCGCTGAAGGCAGTGGGCCGTGCCGGTGCCGGGGTCAATAATATTCCCGTGGATGAAATGAGCCAGCGTGGCATCCCGGTGTTCAATGCCCCCGGTGCCAATGCCAATGCGGTCAAGGAACTGGTGATCGCCGGGATGCTGATGGCCTGTCGCAACATTGGTCAGGCCTGGGATTTCTCCCGCAATCTTTCCGGTAGTGATGAGCAGATCCACAAGCTCACCGAAGAGGGTAAAAAGAATTTTGGTGGCTTCGAGTTGCCGGGTCGCACCCTGGGGGTGGTTGGCCTGGGTGCGATTGGTGTCAAGGTGGCCAATGCTGCGGTGGCACTGGGGATGCGGGTGATCGGCTTTGATCCGGGCATCACCGTGCGCGGTGCCTGGCAGCTGGATGCAGGGGTGCAACAGGCCGGCAGTATCGATGAGCTGCTTGCCAAGGTGGACTTCATCACCTTCCATGTACCGCTGGTCGAGGCGACCCGGGGGATCGTCAATGCCGAGCGCCTCAAGCGCATGAAGGACCGGGTGGTGATCCTCAACTTTGCCCGCGATGGCATCGTGGATGATGAGGCGGTGGTGGCCGCCATCGATGCCGGTAAGGTCTATAGCTATGTGTGTGACTTTCCCAGTAATCTGTTGAAGAATCATCCCCGGGTCATCACCCTGCCGCACCTGGGTGCCTCTACCGTCGAGGCCGAGGACAATTGCGCGGTGATGGTAGCCGAGCAGCTGCGTGATTACCTGGAAAACGGTAATGTGCTCAATTCGGTGAATTTCCCCGAGGTGATGATGCCGCGCAGCGAGGGTGCCTATCGCGTGGCGGTGGTGAACAGCAATTTACCGAATATGCTGGGGCAGATCTCCACCGATCTGGCCAAGGCCGGTTTGAATATCATCGACATGCTGAACAAGTCCCGCGGCGAGATCGCCTATACCCTGGTCGACGTGGACAAACCGGTCCCCCAGGCGATGCTGGACGAGATCCTCGCCATCGACGGCGTACTGGCGGTGCGGGCGATTGACTGAACTGCATTAATTGCCACAGAGGGCACAGAGTACACAGAGGAAGGAGCAAATGGGGCTACCGATAGGCGATCACCGCTATATGCCCCAGCCTAAATCCTTTGGCATACTTAGAAGGCTGTCGATCTCAGTGATCTCTGTGCCCTCTGTGGCAAAAATTATTTAACCGTAATTTGAGACAAGATGAACCAGGAACATCAACTGCAAGCCATTCGCGAGCGCATCGATGCGCTGGATGAACAACTGCAAAGCCTGATCAACGAGCGGGCCGGTCTGGCGCAGCAGGTCGCCCAGGTGAAGCTCGCGGCCAGGGAGGTGGCGGTGTTTTATCGCCCCGAGCGCGAGGCGCAGATCCTGCGTCGGGTCAAGGAGCGCAATCAGGGACCGCTGCCGGCGGGGGAGATGGCGCGGCTGTTTCGCGAGATCATGTCCGCCTGTCTGGCGCTGGAGCGCATCACCACCGTGGCCTTTCTTGGCCCCGAGGGCACCTTCACCCACGAGGCGGTACTCAAGCACTTCGGCCATTCGGTCAAGGCTCAGGCGCTGATGGCCTTTGATGAGATCTTCCGCGAGGTGGAGGCGGGCAGTGCCGACTACGCGGTGGTGCCGGTGGAGAACTCCACCGAGGGATCGGTCAATCTCACCCTGGATCTCTTGCAAACCACCAGCCTGCATATCTGCGGTGAGGTGGCCTTGCGCATCCATCAGCACCTGATGAGCCAGGCAAGTTCTGTTGAGGCGATTCGAAAGGTCTACTCCCATGCCCAGTCACTGGCCCAGTGCCGCGAATGGCTGGATGCCCATTTGCCCACGGTTGAACGCATCCCGGTCAGCAGCAATGCGGAGGCGGCACGGCTGGCGGCCGAGGATCCAGACAGTGCGGCGATCGCCGGGCTGGCCGCGGCCGAGCGCTTCAATGTGCCAGTACTGGCGCGCAATATCGAGGACAACCCCAATAACACCACCCGTTTTCTGATCCTGGGCCGCACCCCGGTGCCGCCCAGTGGCGAGGACAAGACGGCGCTGTTACTGTCTACCCGTAACAAGGCCGGTGCACTGCACGGCCTGCTCGAACCGCTGGCCAAGCACGGGATCTCGATGACCCGGATCGAGTCGCGCCCCTCGCGCCAGGGGATCTGGGAATACGTCTTCTTTGTCGAGATCCTGGGCCACCGTGAAGACCCCAACGTGGCCCAGGCCCTGGCAGAACTGGAGGAGGAGGCCGCGCTGTTCAAACTGCTGGGCTCCTTCCCCTGTGCGGCCTTGTAAAACCCATTCACCGCAAAGTCGCAAAGGGCGCAAAGACAATGAAGGGTGGTGTTAAGCCAGGCTGCATTTGTGTGGCGTGGAATATTTCCAGCAAGATTTCTTCCAGTATTCCATTTTTCCTTTCTTTGCGTCTTTGCGGTGATAGCCTTTTTCAGGACATGAACCATGACCGATTTTAGCAAGTACGCCCAGCCTGGGGTGCTGGCCCTGAGTCCCTATCAGCCCGGCAAGCCCATCGAGGAGCTGGAACGGGAGCTGGGGATCAGCCATATCATCAAGCTGGCCTCGAATGAAAATCCACTGGGGCCATCCCCGCAAGCCCTGGCGGCGATGGGCGAGGAGCTGGCCGATATCTGGTTGTATCCGGACGGCAGTGGTCATGCCCTGAAGAGCGGTTTGGCGGCCCGCCACGGGGTGGCGATGAATCAGATCACCCTGGGCAATGGTTCCAGCGAGGTGCTGGAGTTTGCGATTCGGGTGCTGGTCGGCAAGGGCGACGAGGTTTTGTATTCGGCTCATAGCTTTGCCCTGTATCCGATCCTGACCCTGGCGACCGGTGGTACCCCGGTGGAGGCCCCGGCCAGCAACTGGGGGGTGGACCTGGATGCCCTGCTGGCCAGGATCAACCCCAACACCCGGGTGATCTGCATTGCCAATCCCAATAATCCGACCGGGACCTGGGTTGCTGCCGGGGCGCTGCGCCGTTTCCTTGAGCAGGTGCCGGAAGATGTGCTGGTGATCATCGATGAGGCCTATTTCGACTATGCGATTGAGCCTGCCACCGGCGCGACGGATTACCCGGATTGCAGTCAGTGGCTGGGTGAGTTTGCCAATATCATGGTGGCGCGCACCTTCTCCAAGTCCTATGGTTTGGCCGGGCTGCGGGTTGGCTATGCCTTGAGCAGCCCGCAGCTGGCCGACCTGATGAACCGGGTGCGCCCGCCCTTTAATGTCAACAACCTGGCCCTGGCAGCCGCCACTGCGGCCCTGGCCGACGAGGCCCATTTGTCTGCCTCGGTGGCGCTGAATGCCCGAGGACTCCAGCAGCTGGGTGAGGGCTTTGTTGCGATGGGACTGGATTACATTCCCTCGGCGGGTAATTTCATCAGCGTGGACCTCAAACGCCCGGCCGCGCCCTTGTATCAGGCCCTGCTGCGCGAAGGGGTGATTGTGCGACCGGTGGCCAACTATGGCATGCCCGAGCATCTGCGGGTCACGGTGGGTACCGAGGCCCAGAATCAGCGCTTCCTGGAGGCTCTGGCCAGGGTGCTGAAGTAAGTCAGCCACAGGAAATACGGAGGCCGCCTCGGCGAGGGGGCTTTCCGGCGGCCTGTGTGCGCAAGCTGATTGTCTGCCCCGTTGATCCGTCTGTCCCTGACTTCCGGTGTTCTCCGCGGTGAATTTGTTTGCCTCATTGCGGGCTTGCGCCTTGACTTCATTGGGAAATGCCATCCCCGGGGTGTGGCCCCGTCATCCGATTTGTGCAATCATCTGCCGTTTTTCCGGCTTGCGTAGCATGCTTTGGGTGCATCTTTAGTGGCCGACGTGGACATTATGATTAAACGGCTTTGTATTATTGGTGTGGGACTGATCGGTGGCTCGCTGGCGCGGGCGCTGAAGGCTGTCCATGGCTGCGAGGAGATCGTCGGTGCCGGCCGTTCCAGCAAGGCGCTGGATGAGGCGCTGGCGCTGGGGGTGATCGACCGTGCCGAGACCGATCTGGCCAGGGCGGTTGCCGGGGCCGAGGTGATCCTGCTCGGTGTGCCGGTGGGGGCTGTCGAGGCGGTACTGCGTCAGATCCAGCCCCATCTTGCACCAGCGACGATCATTACCGATGTGGGCAGCACCAAGGGCTCGGTGGTGGCGGCGGCCGAGGCGGTGTTTGGCTGCCTGCCACCGCGCTTCATCCCAGGGCACCCCATTGCCGGCACCGAGAAGAGCGGGGTGGGCGCTTCCTTTGCCGAGCTGTTCCAACAGCGCAAGGTGATCCTTACCCCTGGTGCCGATGCCGACCCGCAGGCGCTGGAAACGGTGCGCTGGATTTGGCAACAGGCCGGGGCGGAAGTCTGTGAGATGTCGGTTCGGCACCACGACGAGGTACTGGCCGCCACCAGCCATCTGCCACACGTGTTGGCCTTTACCCTGGTCGACACCCTGGCGCGCCTGGAAGACCATGATGATATTTTTCGCTATGCGGCCGGGGGCTTTCGCGATTTTACCCGTATCGCCTCCAGTAATCCGCAGATGTGGCATGACATCTGTATCAATAACCGGGATGCCCTGTTGCTGATGCTCAAGCGTTTCAGCCATGAGCTGGACTGTCTGGCCGAGGCGATTGCCACTGGCGATGGTGCCAATCTGCTGGCCAGCTTCGAGCGCGCCAAGGCGGCGCGTGACAGTTACTGCGACAAGCATTCCTCTCCCTGAATTTAACCAACTACCGAACAGGCAAGCCATGAGTACGCACTCTGCAATGACCTTTATCGTTCAGCCGGGCGGCAAGCTGCAGGGCAGCCTGCGGGTGTCGGGCGACAAGTCCATTTCCCATCGCTCCATCATGCTCGGCTCGATCGCCGAGGGGGTGACCGAGGTCAGTGGTTTTCTGGAAGGGGAAGACAGCCTGGCTACCCTGCAGGCCTTCCGCGACATGGGGGTACAGATCGAGGGGCCTCATCAGGGGCGAGTGATCATTCACGGAGTCGGCCTGCATGGTCTCAAGACCTCGGCCAAGCCGCTGGATCTCGGCAACTCTGGCACCTCGATGCGTCTGTTGGCGGGTTTGCTGTCCGGTCAGGCCTTTGATGTGACGATGATCGGCGACGCCTCGCTGAGCAAGCGTCCGATGCGCCGGGTGACCGAGCCCTTGGCACTGATGGGGGCGAAGGTGGAGACCACCGAGGCCGGCACCCCACCGCTGCATGTTCATGGTGGTCAGTCGTTGCGCGGGATCGATTATGTGATGCCGGTGGCCAGTGCCCAGGTCAAATCCTGCCTGCTGCTGGCGGGTCTGTATGCGGATGGCCCGACCTGTGTGACCGAGCCGGCGCCGACCCGGGATCATACCGAACGGATGCTGCAGGGCTTTGGTTATCCGGTGCGGGTGCAGGGTGCCACCGCCTGTGTGGAGCCGGGCGGCAAGCTGACTGCGACGGCCATCGATGTGCCGGCAGACATCTCTTCGGCGACCTTCTTTATGGTGGGGGCGGCGATCGCGCCCGACTCCGATGTCACCCTGCAACACGTGGGCATCAATCCCACCCGCATCGGGGTGATCAACATCCTGCGCCTGATGGGCGCAGACATTGCGCTCAGCAATGAACGCGAGGTGGGTGGCGAGCCGGTGGCGGATATTCGGGTGCGTTATCGCCCGCTCAAGGGGATTGTCATCCCCGAGGAACAGGTGCCGCTGGCCATTGACGAATTCCCGGCGCTGTTTGTCGCCGCCGCCTGTGCCGAGGGGGAGACCATCCTCACCGGTGCCCATGAGCTGCGGGTCAAGGAGAGCGACCGTATCCAGGTGATGGCCGATGGCCTGCAGGCCCTGGGTGTCGATGCCCAGCCGACCGAGGATGGCATGGTGATTCAGGGTGGCCAAATAGGCTCTGCCACGGTGCAAAGTCACGGCGACCATCGTATCGCGATGTCCTTCGCGATGGCTGCACTACGCGCCAGCGGGCCGATCACCATCGAAGATTGCGCCAACGTCAATACCTCCTTCCCCGGCTTCGTCGAACTGGCTGCAGGGACGGGTCTTAAAATTACTCAACAACAATAGAATTTCACCGCAGAGACGCAGAGACGCAGAGACGCAGAGTGCGCAGAGAAAATCAGTCGTTTA
>JACUTZ010000008.1 GCA_014859545.1 Gammaproteobacteria bacterium | reverse complement strand
ACTGATCTCCTCAGCGTCACTGCGCGAGATCGTTTTTATTTCTGGTGGTTGTGAGCAAGGGGAGTAAGTGGGGGCTTACTTTTGTTCCAGCAGGAATTGATAGAGGGCATTCTTTTTTTCGCCGCTGATCCGCGCCGCCAGGGCTGCGGCCTGCTTGAGCGGCAACTCTTCGGCGAGGATGGCCGCGAGGCGTCGGGCTTCGGGGCTCAAGGCCTGCTCCGGGTCCGGCTCGGCCCCCTTGATCAGTAGCACGATCTCGCCCTTTTGCTGGTTGGCATCAGCGGCGACCCACTCACTCAATGCCGCGAGGCTGTCCTGGTGAATGGTCTCAAAGGTTTTGGTCAGCTCGCGGGCCAGCACCGCGCTTCGTTCGGGGCCGAATACCGCCACCATGTCCTGCAGTGAATCGAGGATACGATGCGGCGACTCATAAAAGACCAGGGTGCGTGGATCATCCTTAAGCGGTTCCAGACGGGCGCTACGCGCTGCCGAACGGTTGGGCAGAAAACCCTCGAAACTGAAGCGGTCGGTAGGCAGGCCACTGGCGCACAACGCGGTAATCAGCGCACTGGGACCGGGGATCGGCACCACCTTGATACCCGCCTGATGACAGCGTTGCACCAGATGATAGCCGGGGTCACTGATCAACGGGGTGCCCGCATCGGAGATCAGCGCCAGTTGTTCGCCACCCTGCAAACGGCCCAGCAGTTCTTCGAGCTTGTGACGCTCGTTGTGTTCATGCAGCGACAGCATCGGCGTATCAATGGCATAATGGCGCAGCAAGGCCGCGCTATGGCGGGTATCCTCGGCGGCGATCCGGCTCACCTGGCGCAGGATTTCCAGTGCCCGTGTGCTAATATCACCGAGGTTGCCGATCGGTGTTGCCACTATATATAGAACGCCTGCCTGGATTGTCACCTTGATTATTCTCGCCCAGATATTGTGTAGAAAAAAGGACCTGCCCATGTTGGCCACTCAGGACAGCACTCCCCATCATCTTACACCCTTAAGGGTGCAAAATCTGTTCGTGCTGCTGCTGTTCCTGGTCCTGCTGCAGGGCTGTAGCGAGACGCCGGTGCGACCGGATGTCGTCACTCAGGACCCCCTCAGCCAGGCCGCGCACGCCATGCAGACCGGTGACTACGGCCGTGCCCACAACCTATATATGCAGCTAGCCGAAGAGCAGGGGCCACCCGCCCGCTGGCAGTACCGCTTTCAGGCCGCCCTGGCCCTTTACCAGGGTGGCCTCCTCAATCAGGCCAATCAGCTATTACAGGATCTGCCCCATGCCCAGCTACCACGAGACATGCAGATGGAGCGGCAACTGCTGCTAGCCGAGATCGCCCTGAAACGCGACCCGGACCTGGCCCTCAGCCTGCTGCTGCAACCGGCGGTGGAGGAGTCACTACTCAGCGGCCGTCCGGATCTGTATGCCGAGTATCATCATCTGCGTGCCCAGGCCTTTGCCCGCCTGGGTAATCATCTGGAGAGTGCCCGCGAATATCTTCAGCGTGAAATGTTCTTGAGCGATCAGGCCAGCATCGAGGACAACCAACTGGCGATCTGGCAAAACCTGGGGATGCTGACCCCGCAGGCGCTGCGCCAGATGCGCTACCAACCACCACCGGATGCCCTGAGTGGCTGGATGGAACTGGCCGAACTGGCGCGTAACTATCGCCTCAGCCCCGCCGAGCTGGAGGCACTGATCCAGCGCTGGCGCCAGAATTATCCCGGACACCCGGCCACCGCAGCCTTCCTGGATACCCTGCGTCAGCGCAGTACGGTGCTGAGCAGCCGCCCCAACGATATCGCCCTGCTGCTACCCTTGAGCGGACGCTTTGCCGCACCGGCCCAGGCGATCCAGGATGGGGTGCTGGCGGCTTGGTATGCGGATCCACAACGCCATGAGACCCGTCTGCGCATCATCGACGTGGGCGACGACCCCCGTCATATCCATGCCCATTATCAGCAGGCGGTAAGTGACGGTGCCGGGATGGTGATCGGCCCGCTGGACAAGGCCGCGGTAGAAAGCCTGGCCATGCAGGAGCGCCTGCCGGTACCAACCCTGGCGCTGAATCTTGCCGCGCCGCCGCTGAACGAACAACTCTTCCAGTTTGGCCTGTCTCCCGAGGATGAGGCCCGCGAGGCCGCCAACCGCGCCTGGCAAGCCGGCTACCAGCGCGCGGCGGTAATGGTCCCCAACACCGCTCTGGGCGAACGCATGCAGCAGGCCTTTGGTGATCACTGGCAGGCACTGGGCGGTGAATTGCTCGCACACACCAGCTATGACCCCGGCCATAACGATTTTGCCCAGCCGATCAAAAGCCTGCTGAATATCCACGACAGCGAACTGCGCTACCGGCGCATCAACCTGCTGAGCGCGCGACGGGTCGAGTTCACCCCGCGACTGCGCCAGGATATCGATTTCCTGTTTCTGGTGGCCCAGCCCCGCCAGGCCCGTTTGATCCGTCCGCAGCTGCGTTTCCACCATGCGGGGGATCTGCCGGTGCTGGCCAGTTCGCACCTCTACGCGGGCCGTATCGATCGGGATGCCGATCGGGATCTGGATGGGATTCAGTTCAATGACATGCCCTGGACCCTCGGTGCCGACACCCTCAGCAGCGAGTTGCGCGAAACTAGCCGCGCCGCCCTCAATCATCATAGTGGCCAGTTACAGCGCTTTGTCGCCCTGGGGGTAGATGCCTATCACCTGATCCCGCTGCTGGAGATGCTCAAGCGCCACCCCCATGAATACTATTCGGGCGAGACCGGTATGCTGAGTGTCGATGCGTACGGCCAACTCAGCCGTCAACTACACTGGGCGGTGTTCCGCCGTGGCAGCCCCCAACTGATGCAGGAAGCACTGGGAGAAGGACAGGATGTTCGGGCGAACCCGCGGTGAATCCGGCCAGCTGGCCGAACAGCAGGCACGTCGGTACCTGAGCCAGCAGGGACTGAGCCATGTGGCCAGCAACTACCGCTGCAAGCTGGGCGAGATCGATCTGATCATGCGCACTGCGCAGGGGGAACTGGTCTTTGTCGAGGTACGCTATCGCCACTCCGCCAGTCATGGTGGTGCCCTGGCCAGTGTGGATCGGCACAAGCAGCAACGGCTGATCCGCGCCGCCAGTCACTACCTGCAACAGCATCGCCTGCACAACAGCCCCTGCCGCTTCGATGTGCTGGCGCTGGAAGGGGATCAGCAGGGTAAGATTCAGATCGAATGGCTGCGTAATGCCATTGAGACCGCCTAAACGAGGAAGACAAGGTGCTTGAACGTGTCCGCACACATTTTGAACAAAGCGCACAGCTAAAACTGCTCGCGATGGAACTGATGGCCCCGCAGATCGTCGAGGCCGCCGCCCTGATCTGCCAGCGCCTGCTGCAGCAGAACAAGATTCTCAGCTGCGGCAATGGTGGCTCGGCCGGCGATGCCCAGCATTTTTCCTCGGAGATGCTGAATCGTTTCGAACGTGAACGCCCCGGCCTGCCGGCTATCGCCCTCACCACCGACACCTCGACCCTGACCTCGATCGCCAATGACTACCACTACGATCAGGTGTTCAGCAAGCAGGTGCATGCCCTCGGCCAAGCCGGTGACGTATTGCTGGCAATCTCCACCAGTGGCAACTCCAGCAATGTGCTCGAGGCGATCAAGGCCGCTCAGACGCGCAACATGCATGTGGTCGCCCTGACCGGCAAGGATGGTGGTGCGATCGCCCAGGCACTGCGCGCGGGTGACCTCGAACTGCGCGTTCCCAGTGCCTCCACCGCGCGCACCCAGGAGGTACACCTGCTGGTGATCCACTGCCTTTGTGACCTGATTGATCAACAACTGTTTGGAGAACTCTGATGCGCGCCCTTTTTCTGCTGTTGTTCGCCCTGCTGACGACCCTGCCATTGGTCGGCTGCGCCCCCCTGCTGGTAGGGGGTGCAGCAGCCAGCGGCATCATCGTTGCCCAGGACCGGCGCACCGCCGGCACCATGCTCAATGACCAACGCATCGAGATGCGGGTCAAGGACTATATCGTCAAGGACAAGGAGTTGCTGGACAACAGCCACGTCAAGGTCGATAGCTATAACGGTATCGTGTTGCTGACCGGCGAGGTTGCGCTGCCGGTGATGGCCGAACGCATCCATACCTTTACCAAACAGGAAGCCCATGTGCGTGAGGTACGCAATGAGCTGCGTATCGCCCCGCCCAGCGAGATGGCAGCACGGCGTGCCGATATCGCGCTCAACTCACGGGTCCGCAGCGCCCTGTTTTCTGATCGGGATGTGAAAAGTGGTGCGATCCGGGTGGTCACCCATGATGGCACCGTCTATCTGCTGGGCCTGGTGACCCGTGCCGAAGCCGAACAGGTGGTCGAAGCCACCCGCGCTGTCAGCGGGGTCAAGCACATCGTACGCATCTTTGAATATATCCGTGTCGACTAGTCAGCTACCCTTGCACAGCGAGTTCCTGGCCGCCCTGGGCCAGGATTTCGATGCGGCGCAGCTGATGCGGGATCCGGCCGAGTGCTGGACCTACGGCTACGACAATAGCCGCCTGCACCAGGCACCCATCGCGGTGGTATTGCCGGAAAACACTGCGCAGGTTCAAACCCTGCTGCGGCTCTGCCAGGCACATCGCGTTTCACTGGTGGTGCGCGGCAGCGGCACCGGTACCGCCGGGGCGGCCGTCCCTGCGAAGGGTGGAGTGGTAATGTCGACCGAGCGGCTGAACCGCATCCTGCGTGTGGATCCCGACAATCGTCTGATGGTGGTGGAGCCCGGGGTCAGCAATCAGGCGGTACAGGATGCCGCCGCTGAACATGGCTTTTTCTGGCCGCCTGATCCGACCAGCTCGGCGGTCTGTACCATCGGTGGCAATATCGCCTGCAACGCGGCCGGCCCTCGTGCGGTGAAATACGGTACCCCTCGCGACAACCTGCTGGGCCTGGAGATCGTCACCCCGTCCGGTGAACGGATTCGCACCGGCACCACCACCAGCAAGGGCGTGGTCGGTTATGACCTGACCCGTCTGATCGCCGGCTCCGAGGGCACCCTGGCGGTGATCACCCAGGCCACCCTGAAACTCAGCCCGCTGGCCGAGGCCAGGCGCAGCCTGCGCGCCACCTATACCGACATGCACCGCGCCGCCGAGGCGGTCTCAAGGATCATGGCCCAGCCGGTCACGCCCTGTGCATTGGAGTTCATGGATGGGGCCGCGCTGGCGATGATCCGCGACTACGCCCAGATCGCCTTGCCACAAGGCGCGGCGGCGATGTTGATGATCGAGGTAGATGGCCCGGCCAGCTGTATCGATCAGGCCGCGGCAGCGGTGCAATCCGCCGCCCAGGGTGAGGGCTGTGTGGAATGTGTGCTGGCCCGGGATCAAGCCGAGGTAGCAGAGTTGTGGCGGGTACGCAAGGCCCTCTCTCCGGCCCTGCGCAAGGTCGCGCCAAAGAAGATCAATGAGGATGTGGTGGTGCCAGTCTCGCAGATCCCAGGCCTGATCGCTGGTATTGAAGCATTGGCCAGACGCTTTCAGATCACCATCGTCAACTTTGGCCATGCCGGCAACGGCAATATCCACGTCAATCTGCTGGTGGACCCGGACGACCCCGCACAGATGGCCAATGCCGAGGCCTGTCTGTCAGAGCTGTTTGATCTGGTGCTAAAACTGGAAGGTAGCCTGTCCGGCGAGCATGGCATCGGCCTGGTAAAAAAGGCCTATGTGCCGCGCGAGATCAGCCCGGCTGCAATGGCGCTGATGCACGGCATCAAGCAGGTGTTTGATCCGCTGGGGATCCTCAATCCGGGAAAGGGATTTTAGAGTGCTGAGTGATGAGTGCTGGCAGACAGCGCTTAACCCGATAGCCAGTCCCCACTAACAGCTACTTGACCACCCGCAACTGCGGGCGTTTGCTCTTATCCTCATCCTTGCCCTTGCCCGGTGGTGGCTCGTCGCCGCCCTGCTCTTCCTCGTTGAACACCATGCCCTTGCCATTTTCACGGGCGTAGATGGCCAGTACCGACAGTACCGGCACCACCACATGCATGGGTGAACCACTGAAGCGGGCATCCAACTCCAGGTATTCATTGCCAAGCAGCAGATTCTGCACCGCAGATGGATTGACATTCAGGACGATCTTGCCGTTTTCCACAAACTGGCGTGGCACCACCACCTGTTCGTTCTCGGCATTGATCAGCACATACGGGGTAAGACCGTTATCGACAATCCATTCATACAGGGCGCGGATAAGATAGGGTCTGCTCGAGGTCATAACTCTCCTCACTCGATCACCACGCAGACCGGCAAGGCCCGCGTATTGACAGGTGTTTAGTCTCGCATTTCGCGTTCTTGCTCGGTCAGGCTCTCGCGAAAGGATTCGCGGGCAAAGATGCGATCGGCATAGTCCAGCAGCGCCGCAGCCTGCTTTGGCAGGCTGATGCCGTAGTGTGGCAGACGCCACAACAGCGGGGCCAGCGCACAATCCACCAATGAAAATTCATCACTCAGGAAGTAGGGCTTGGACTCGAAGACCACACTGGCCATCACCAGATTTTCGCGGATCTCCTTTTTGGCCTTGCTCACTACCTTTTCATTGGCATCGGCAAGCAGGTCCAGATGGCGATAGAGATCCTGCTCGATGCGGTACAGCATCAGGCGATTGGTGGCGCGGGAAACCGGATCCACCGGCATCAGCGGTGGATGGGGGAAACGCTCATCCAGATATTCCATGATCACCGCCGAGCCATATAAGACCAGCTCGCGATCCACCAGGGTCGGTACGGAATTGTAAGGGTTGAGGTCAATCAGGTCCTCCGGCAGGTTAGCTGCCTCGACACTGACGATATCCACATTAATGCCTTTTTCCGCCAGGACTATGCGGACCCGGTGACTATACGGATCGTTGTCACCGGAAAACAGCGTCATTACCGAGCGCCTGCTCGCAACCACACCCATCGTATTCTCCTGCCATGCAAGTTCTATAAACAAACAGGGGGGCCAAAAGGCCCCCCTGTACATTCCATTCAGCTGTGCCCCGATACTGATGGGGCGACAGCATGGGCCAGTTGGCTATATTAGCACAAGCAGCCCGGTTGCGGGTCAGTGGATGTCGCGCCAGTATTCCTTCTTCAGCAAATAGGCAAAGATGAACAAGACACCCAGGAACAACAGCACCCAAATCCCCAGTTGCTGGCGTTGCAGCTTGACCGGCTCGCCGGTGTAGGCCAGGAAGTTGGTCAAGTCGCGGGCGGCCTGATCGTACTCGACGGCGCTGAGCTTGCCAGGCTTGACCATTTCGTAGCCAACTACCTTGCTGGACTCGTTGCCATCGGCATCGATGACCGTCTCGGTGATCCCACGCTTCAGACCTTCCAGCTCCCACAAGGCATGCGGCATACCCACGTCCGGGAATACGGCATTATTCATGCCGAAGGGACGCGACTCATCGATATAAAAGCCCTTCAGGTAGCTGTACAGCCAATCCACCCCACGGGAACGGCTGACTACGCTCAGATCCGGCGGCGGGGTACCAAACCAGCTGGCCGCATCCGCCTTGGGCATGGCGATGGTCATGGTGTCACCAATGCGATCACCAACGAACATCAGGTTGTCACGCACCTGATCGTCGCTGAGACCGATGTCACGTCCCATCCGGTTGTAGCGCTGGTACTGTACCGAGTGACAGCCCATGCAGTAGTTGACGAACAATTGCGCGCCACGCTGCAGGGAGGACTGGTCACGCAGGTCAATACCCGCCTTCTCCAGCGGTACGCCAGGGGCTGCGGCCATGCTCAGGCCGGGCAGCGCAAACAATAGTGCAATAATCAGTTTTTTCATGATGTCACCCTTTCCGGTACCGGCTTGGTCTTTTCAAACTTCGGAATGATCGCCAGGGCGAAGAAGTAGGCGAAGTAGTACACGGTGCCAATCTGTGCCAGCAGGGTCTTGCCGGGGGTAGAGGGCATCGCACCCAGGTAACCCAGCATGATGAAGTTGGCCACAAACAGGAACAGCAGCACCTTGAAGCACAGGCCACGGTAGCGGATCGACTTGACCGGGCTGCGATCCAGCCAGGGCAGGAAGAACAGAATGATGACCGCCGCACCCATCGCCGCCACACCCGGGAAGGCCGAACCGGCAATCGAGGGTACCGCACGCAGGATCGCGTAGTAAGGGGTGAAATACCAGACCGGGGCGATATGCTCAGGGGTCTTGAGCGGATCCGCCGGAATGAAGTTCGGTGCCTCGATGAAGAAGCCACCCATCTCCGGCGCAAAGAACATCACCACGGAGAAGATCATCAGGAACACCACCACACCCACAATATCCTTAACCGTGTAATAGGGGTGGAAGGGGATGCCATCCAACGGCTTGCCATCCGGGCCCTTGTGTTTTTTGATCTCAACCCCATCGGGGTTGTTGGAGCCCACTTCGTGCAGCGCGATGATGTGTGCCACCACCAGACCCAGCAGCACGATCGGCAGGGCGATCACATGCAGGGCGAAGAAGCGGTTCAGCGAGGCATCGGAGATCACATAGTCACCTCGGATCCACACCGACAGCGGCTCACCGACGAAGGGTACCGCCTGGAACAGGTTGACGATAACCTGGGCACCCCAGTAGGACATCTGCCCCCAGGGCAGCAGGTAGCCGAAGAAGGCCTCGGCCATCAGTACCAGGAAGATCAAACAGCCGAAGATCCAGATCAGCTCACGCGGGGCCTTGTAGGAACCATACATCATGCCGCGGAACATATGCAGATACACCACCGCAAAGAAGGCCGAGGCCCCGGTGGTATGCATGTAACGGATCAGCCAGCCCCACTCCACATCACGCATGATGAACTCGACCGAACCAAAGGCCAGGTCGCCATCGGGCTTGTAGCTCATGGTGAGGAAGATGCCGGTGACGATCTGGATAACCAGGACCAGCAAGGCAAGCGAACCAAAGAAATACCAGAAGTTAAAGTTCTTCGGTGCGTAGTATTCGGACAGGTGTTCCTTCCACATCTTGGACAGCGGGAAGCGGGCATCCACCCAGCCCAGCAGTTGGGTCATCATGCTGTTCATCAGGCTGCGCCTCCATCATCACCGACCAGGATCACCGATTCGCTCAGATACTGGTAGGGCGGAACTTCCAGGTTGGCCGGGGCAGGTACACCGGTATAGACACGACCGGCCAGGTCAAACTTGGAACCATGGCAGGGGCAGAAGAAACCACCACGCCATGCCGCGCCACCCAGATCGGCGGCGCCCAGGTCAGGGCGGTAGGTGGGGGAGCAACCCAGATGGGTACAGATACCGACCAGCACCACATACTCGGGGTTATTGTCACGGCTGCGGAAACGGTTTTGTGCGTAGGCAGGTTGCTGACCACTGTTTTTGCTCTCCGGGTCCTGCAACTGAGCTTCGATCTCGGCCAGTTCCTTCATGTTCTGCTCGCTGCGGCGAACAATCCACACCGGCTTGCCACGCCATTCGACGGTCATCATCTGACCGGGCTCGAGCCGGCTGATATCTGCCTCAACCGGAGCACCTGCTGCCTGTGCGCGGGCGCTGGGCTGCCAGGATATAACGAACGGGGCGACGACAAATCCGGTACCGACTGCACCAACAACCGTGGTGGCAGCGGTCAGGAAGCGGCGTCGACCCTTATCTACGCCTTCTGTGCTCATTAAGCCTCTCCCAAACAAATATGAATCTTCGGTAAGTAAACCGTTATCGCGCAAGCTGCTGCGCTGCTATGTATTCCCATAGCCCTATCCACTTATTCAGAAAATAAGTAAATGCTTATCCAGCTAAAGAGAAAGTCGCGTATTTTCCACTATCACAGTACACAAGGTCAAGGCAGCTGACGGCTTTTATCTGTATCACACCCAGGGCTTATGGCCTGTAAAATCCGTGGCTTACACTGGGTTATCCAGGTCAAGGAATTGATTTTCTATGGAAAAAACCTCCGCCAGGTGTGCACCCAGGGCCGCCACCCCATAGCGCTCGGTGGCGTGGTGGCCGGCGCCGATGTAGTGGACACCCAGTTCGCGGGCAGTGTGCACGGTGCGCTCCGAGACCTCGCCACTGATAAAGGCGTCCAGTCCCCGTCCCGCGGCCTGCTCCAGGTAATCCTGGGCCGCGCCACTACACCAGCCAACACGCCGGATGGGATGCTCACCACCCTCGATCAGCAGGGCCTCACGGCCCAGGTTCGCGCTGAGCTGCGCGGCCAGTTCGCTTGCCGACAAGGCTTGGGCGAGGCGACCGAACATCGCGATCCCGCCAGCCGGTCCGGCACCAAAACGCCCCTCAACCTGAATACCCCAGCGCCTGGCCAGCTGGGCGTTGTTGCCCAGTTCGGCATGGCCATCCAGCGGCAGATGATAGGCCAGTAGCGAAAGATCATTGACCAACAGGGTCTTGATGCGCTGTTTGCGCATCCCGCGCAGGGTTTGTGCCTCCCCCTTCCAGAAGTAGCCATGGTGCACCAGGATCAGATCCCCCTCGTGGACCACCGCCGCATCCAGCAAGGCCTGGGAGGCGCTGACACCAGTGATGATGCGCCGTACCTCGGCCCGCCCCTCGACCTGCAGGCCGTTGGGACAATAATCCTGATAGCTGCCAACATCGAGCAGCTGATCACAGTAATCCACCAATTGCTGCAGTTTCACCATGCGATTTGTCTCCTCATCGGGTAAGATTTGGCCATATATATCGAAGCGGAGTCTATCCCCCATGCGCTTGCACAAGCCGGTTGTTTTCCTCTTCCAGGCCGTCACCATTGGTCTGGCCCTCGCCTTTCTGATCCTGCTGTGGCAGCCGGAATTGCTGAACAATGGAAAACGCGTGGTCGAATTCATTGAGGGCAGCGGCAGCACACTACCGCGCCAGAGCGGCCCCGCATCTTACGCCGATGCGGTGGCGCTGGCAGCCCCGGCGGTGGTCAATATCCACAGCCGCAAGATTGTGGTCCAATCCAGCCCCCTGTTCGATGACCCCTTCTTTCGCCATTTCTTCGGCGATCGCTTCCAGCCAGGCCCTCAGCACCGTGAGGAAACCTCCTTGGGCTCGGGCGTGATTGTCAGCCCACAGGGCTACATCCTGACCAATCATCACGTGATCGCCGATGCCGAGGAGATCCGCGTCAGCCTGCATGACGGTCGCACTGCTGCCGCCAGCGTAGTGGGACGTGACAGCGAGGCCGATCTGGCAGTGCTGAAAATCAAATTGGATGCGCTGCCGGTGATCACCCTGGGCGACTCGGAGGCGATGCGGGTCGGTGATGTGGTGCTGGCGATCGGCAACCCGTTTGGGGTGGGCCAAACCGTCACCCTGGGCATTATCAGTGCGACCGGGCGCAGCGAACTGGGGATCAGTACCTTCGAAAATTTCATTCAGACCGATGCGGCGATCAACCCGGGTAACTCCGGCGGTGCCCTGATCACCGCCTATGGGGAGCTGATCGGCATCAATACCGCGATCTTCAGCCGCAGCGGCGGTTCCCAGGGGATCGGTTTTGCGATCCCGGTGAGCCTGGCGCGCAGCTCAATGGCACAAATCATTGAGCGTGGTCATGTCAGCCGCGGCTGGCTGGGGGTAGAGATCCAGGAATTGACCCCACAACTGGCCGAATCCTTTGCCATCGACAGCCAGGCCGGCATTGTCGTTGCCGGGGTGTTGCGCGGTGGCCCGGCCGACAAGGCCGGGCTGGAGCCAGGCGATGTGATCACCCACATCGATGCACAGGCGGTGGTCAATGCCCATACCGCATTGCGCAGCATCACCCAAACACAGCCAGGACAGAGCATCCGAATCCGCGGCCTGCGCGCTGGGGAACACTTCGAGCGCCAGGCCATCGTCGCCGAGCGGCCACAACCCTAAGCTGAACCAGCATAAGGGTCCTATTGCGACAGCAGTGCGTCATTGAGCTCGCATCAGGTCACCGCCAAAACCGCACCGCCATAGAGATATTGCCTTCTTGGCGTTCTTGGCGGCTTTGCGAGATTATCTTGTTACGATTTTATACGCCATTGGGGGGCTAGACGTGCTCGCTCAGGCCAGCGCCTGGGCCAGCGCGCTCAGAAAGGCCTCGTTCTGCTCTGGGGTGCCGACGGTGACCCGCAGGCAGTCGGCCAATGGTCCCTCGCTGGCCTTCATATTCTTGATCAGCACACCCTGGGCACGGATCGATTCAAACACCGCATTGGCACGCCCCGGCGCCACCCGAAACAGAATGAAATTGGCCGCCGAGGGATAGGGACTCACCCCCTCCATGGCCGCCAGGTCCTGCAACAGCTGGCCCCGTTCCTCGCGCAGACTGCGGGTCTGCTGCTCGAAGACATCCATATGCTGCAGCGCGAAGGCGGCACTGGCCTGGGTCAGCACATTGATGTTGTAGGGCAGGCGCACCTTGTCGATCTGCTCCAGCCACGCCATCGGCCCGGCCAGCAGCCCCAGCCGCAGCCCGGCCAGCCCCAGTTTGGAGACAGTACGCATCACCAACAGATTGTCGAACTCCCCCAGGCGCGGCATGAAGCTCTTGCCGGCAAAGGCATGATAGGCCTCGTCGACCACCACCAGGCCATTGGCGGTACGGATGATTGCCTCCATACCCGCTTCATCGAACAGATTACCGGTGGGATTATTGGGATAGGCCAGGTAGATGATCGCCGGATCATGCTCTGCGATGGCCGCCAGCATCGCCTCGGTATCCAGGCTGAAATCCTCTGCCAGCGGCACCCCGCAATAGTGCATGCCACTGAATTGGGCGATCATCCGGTACATCACAAAGCCCGGCTCGGCAGCCATGACGCTACGCCCTTCGCCGCCCAGCGCCAGGGCCAGCATCTGGATGATCTCATCCGAGCCATTGCCCAGCAGCATCCCCATTTCCTCGGGGACGTCCATCGCCGCACGCAGCAAGGGCTGCAAGGCGCGGGCCGCCGGATCCGGATAGCGATTCAGCGGCACCTGGCGCAGGCTCTCCAGCCAGACGTCCTGCATCTCGGCAGGCCAGCCATAGGGATTTTCCATCGCATCCAGCTTGATCAGATTGCCCGGGTCCGGCACATGGTAAGCCTGAATGGCCTGCACCTCGGGACGGATCCACTGCTGTGGCGATTTAGTCATAAGAAAATCTCTTGGATAAAAAATCATTCACCGCAAAGATCGCAAAGGTCGCAAAGAAAATACGTGAACAAATGGTGTTATGCGTATCTACAGCTCGTTTACACAGCAGCCTGTATTCCTTTGCGCTCTTTGCGACCTTTGCGGTTAATTCTTTTTGCAGCGGTATTCGGCCGAGCGGGCATGGGCCTCCAGGCCTTCGCCGCGCGCCAGCACCGAGGCGGTCTCGCCCAATACCGCGGCACCATCGGCGGAACACATGATCAGGCTGGAGCGTTTCTGGAAATCATAAACCCCCAGCGGTGAGCTGAAGCGGGCGGTGCGTGAGGTGGGCAACACATGGTTGGGGCCGGCACAGTAATCGCCCACCGCCTCGGCGGTGTAGCGACCCATGAAGATCGCCCCGGCGTGGCGGATTTGGGTGGACATGGCCAGCGGGTCTTCCACCGACAGCTCCAGATGCTCGGGGGCGATGTGATTGCAGATCGCCACCGCCTCGTCCAGGTCCTTGACCTTGACCAGCGCACCGCGCATGCGCAGTGAGGTTTCGATGATGCTCTTGCGTGACATCTCGGGCAACAGTTTGTCGATGCTTTGCGCCACCTTGTCGAGAAAATCCGCATCCGGACAGAGCAGGATCGATTGGGCATCCTCATCGTGCTCGGCCTGGGAAAACAGGTCCATGGCAATCCAGTCCGGATCGGTCTTACCATCGCAGATCACCAGGATCTCGGAAGGGCCGGCGATCATATCGATACCCACGCTGCCGAACACCAGCCCCTTGGCGGTGGCGACAAAGATATTGCCGGGGCCGACGATCTTGTCCACCTGGGGAACGGTCTCGGTGCCATAGGCCAGCGCGGCTACCGCCTGGGCACCGCCCAGGGCGAAGACCCGATCGACCCCGACGATGGCGGCCGCCGCCAGCACCAGCTCATTGAGTTCGCCATCCGGGGTCGGCACCACCATGATCAATTCCCGTACCCCGGCCACCTTGGCCGGGATCGCATTCATCAGCACCGAGGAAGGATAGGCCGCCTTGCCACCCGGCACATAGAGCCCGGCCCGATCCAGCGCGGTGATCTGCTGTCCCAGCAGGGTGCCATCGGCCTCGGTATAGGACCAGGAGGCCTGCTTCTGGTGTTCGTGGTAGGCGCGTACCCGCTCGGCGGATTTTTCCAGCGCCTCTCGCTGGGCCTGCGGGATCGCCGCCAGGGCCTGCTGCAGGCGTGCCTGGGGGATCTCCAGCTCGGCCATACTGCTGACCTGCATCCGGTCAAAGCGGTTAGTGTATTCGATCAGCGCCGCATCGCCACGCTGGCGCACCGCCGCGAGGATCTCCCGCACGATGCCATTAACCTTATCATCGGAAACGCCCTCCCAGGCCAGCAGCCTATCCAGCTCGGGCCAGAAGTCGCTGCTGCCACTGTCCAGTCGCTTGATCTCAGCCATGTCACGTATTCCCGTTTATTTCACTTAAAAACATTTCACCGCAAAGGCGCAAAGGACGCAAAGAAAAACATCATGATGGCAAACAACTGCTGCCGTGAAGCTCAGGAGGGATTCTCGCCCACCCATCTTGAGTTTGTTGTTGCTTTGCGCCCTTTGCGTCTTTGCGGTTACTTTTCACGACCATCAACCGCTTCGGCAATCTGCTCGATGAAGGCGCGCATGCGCGCGTGCTTCATCTTCATCGAGGCCTTGTTGACAATCAGCCGTGAACTGACCTCGGCGATGTGCTCCAGCGGTTCCAGGCCATTGGCGCGCAAGGTGTTGCCGGTGTCGACCAGATCGACGATGCGATCGGCCAGGCCCACCAGTGGCGCCAGTTCCATCGAACCATAGAGTTTGATGATCTCCACCTGCTTGCCCAGGCTGGCGTAGTAGCGCCGGGTGGAATGCACGAACTTGGTGGCAATCTTCATTCGCCCAGTCGGCTCTGGCTGGCCAACCGGACCGGCCACCATCAGCTTGCAGCGGGCGATCTTGAGATCCAGCGGCTCATAGAGGCCATCACCACCATGCTCCATCAGCACATCCTTGCCGGCCACACCCAGATCCGCCGCGCCGTATTCCACGTAGGTAGGCACGTCTGAGGCGCGAATGATCACCAGCTTCACATCGGGGTGATTGGTGTCGAGGATCAGCTTGCGGCTGGTCTCCGGATCGTCGATGGGGACGATCCCGGCATGGGCCAGCAAGGGCAGGGTTTCCTTGAAGATACGCCCCTTGGACAGGGCAATGGTCAGGGTATCGCTCATGGCATCACCTCCATCAGCGGCTGATTCTGAAAATGTTTGTCGGGCACGCGGCGGATGCAGGCACCCAGTTGGGTGAGCTTTTCCTCGATGCACTCATAGCCGCGATCGATGTGATAAATACGATCCACCAGGGTATCTCCCTTGGCCACCAGGCCGGCCAGCACCAGGCTGGCGGAGGCGCGCAGGTCAGTGGCCATCACCGGCGCACCGGTCAGTTTTTCCACCCCACGAATGGTGACGGTATTGCCGTCCAGGTCGATGTCCGCGCCCATGCGCATCAGCTCCTGCACATGCATGAAACGGTTTTCGAATACGGTTTCCACAATCGTCCCCTGCCCCTCGGCAATGCAATTGAGCGCCGCAAATTGCGCCTGCATGTCGGTGGGGAAATCCGGATAGGGTGCCGTCACCAGGCTGACCGCCTTGGGGCGCCGGCCGTGCATGTCCAGCGTGATCCAGTCGGGGCCGGTTGCGATCTCGGCACCGGCCTCGCGCAACTTGTTCAATACGCTGTCCAGCAGATCCGGGCGGGTGTCCTTGAGCTTAACCTTGCCACCGGTGATCGCCGCCGCCACCAGGTAGGTACCGGTCTCAATGCGATCGGGCAGCACGCAATAACGCCCGCCACTGAGTCGCTCCACCCCCTCGATACGCAGGGTGCTGGTACCGGCACCGCTGACCTTGGCCCCCATGCTATTGAGGAAGTTGGCCAGATCGACCACCTCCGGCTCACGGGCGGCATTGCGGATCACCGTGGTACCTTCGGCCAGGGTCGCGGCGATCATCAGGTTTTCGGTACCGGTAACGGTGACCATTTCCAGGTCCAATTCCGCACTCTGCAGGCGCTTGCCATGGGTCGTGGCCTTGATGTAACCGTTCTCGACATGGATGTCGGCCCCCATCGCACGCATCCCTTCGATGTGCAGATTGACCGGGCGTGAACCGATGGCGCAACCGCCGGGCAGGGAGACCTCGGCCTTGCCATGGCGGGCCAACAGCGGTCCCAGCACCAGGATCGAGGCGCGCATGGTGCGCACCAGCTCATAAGGGGCATAAAATTCGCGGATGGTCGAGGCATGCACCTCAATATTGAGTTTTTCGTCTATCACCAGCTCAACCCCCATGTTGCCAAGCAGCTCCATGGTGGTGGTGATGTCGTGCAGATGGGGCACATTGCAAATGGTGACCGGCTCTTCGGCCAGCAGGCTGGCGGCCAGGATCGGCAGGGCGGCATTCTTGGCCCCGGAGATGCGGATCTCACCATTCAGGGTGGCGCCGCCGGTTATGATTAGTTTGTCCATAATTCTCGCATGGAAGAGGCAATACCCTCAGTCGGGCATGGTCCGGATCGCCTGATTCAGGAAACCTGCAGCTTGCTGGCAGTGTCCCATTCGGCCTGGGTATAGAGACGATTGGTCAGTGCATGAACCGCCCCGGAGGTAATCGCTTCGGCCAGGATTCGATTGATCTGCTGCTCACGTTGCAAACGGCCCAGCCCGGCAAAGGCATCGCAAATCACCGTCAATTCGTAATGGCTGCCGTCGCTTTTGACACTGGCACTGGCCCCGGCCAGCTCGGCCTCGACCCTGGCTTTGATCTCTTCAGGCTGCATGATATCGGGTTCCTGATTGTATAAAAGGTCGGAAATGATACCGTTTGACGGGCCGGAATGTAAGCCTTGATTGTCGCTGGGGGACGGCCCATGCGCCGCCCTGGCGATTAATTCAGCCCGATTTGCAGCGGCAAAACCTCGCCCAGATCACTGGCCTCGGCGATGGCCTGCATCTGGGCCGGCAGCCGGGTAAAGGACAGTTCGCGCCCGGCCTGGCGGGCCAAGCGCATCCATTCGATCAACAGCGCCAGCCCGGCACTGTCAACCCGCCCGACCTCGCCCAGGTCGATGACCAGGGGGCCCTGTCCCTCACTAAGCAGGGGGCGGGTCTGGGCCAGCAGGGCCAGCACCGAGTCGAAATCCATCTCGCCATGGATCTTCAAATGCCCCGACTCCAGCGCGACCTGGCTGGCCATCACTCCTTGTCCCCGCTGCCCATGCTGAACAGGAATTGACCGATCAGCTGCTCCAGCACCAGCGCCGACTGGGTGAGGATCAGCTCACTGCCCTCGGTGAGATATTCCATGTCCCCACCTGGCTCCAGACTGACATATTGCTCGCCGATCAGCCCCGAGGTGAAGATGCTGGCACTGGTGTCCAGCGGCAACTGGTTATAACGCGGGTGGATGCGCATGGTCACCAGCGCCTGGTAGGTGTTGGGGTCAAACTCCACGGCGGTGACCCGCCCTACCCTGACCCCGGCCACGGTCACCGGGGCGCGCACCTTCAGGCCGCTGATATTGTCAAAGCGCGCGCTGACCTGATAGCCCTCGTCGCCGCCGACTACGCTCAGGTTACTGACCTGCATTGCCAGCAGGAACAGGGCCGCCATCCCGGCGGCAACAAAGGCGCCCACGGCGATCTCGATATGCCTTGCATGCATCATCGCTTATTCTCCAAACATCAGTGCGGTGAGGATAAAATTCAGGCCCAACACGGCCAGCGAGGTATGTACCACGGTACGGGTGGTGGCGCGGCTGACGCCCTCCGAGGTGGGGGTGGCATCCTGGCCTTCGTAGATGGCGATCCACACCGCCACCACGCCGAACACCATGCTCTTGATGATGCCGTTGAAGACGTCATCGCGCAGATCCACATTCGCCTGCATCTGAGACCAGAAAGCCCCCTCGTCCACCCCCAGCAAGCCCACCCCGACGAAATAGCCCCCCATCACCCCGACCGCGGCAAAGATCGCCGCCAGCAGTGGCATCGCGATCACCCCGGCCAGGAAGCGCGGTGCCAGCACCCGCTTGTTCGGGTCCACCGCCATCATCTCCATCCCGGAGAGCTGCTCGGTGGCCTTCATCAGGCCGATCTCGGCGGTCAGCGCCGAACCGGCGCGCCCGGCAAACAGCAATGCCGTCACCACCGGTGCCATCTCGCGCACCAGGGTCAGCGCCACCGCGGTACCCAGGGCCTGCTCGGCGCCAAAACGCGCCAGGGTGTTATAGCCCTGCAGGCCCAGCACCATCCCGACAAACAGCCCGGAGACCAGGATGATCAACAGGGTCAGCACCCCCACCGAATAGACCTGTTGCAGCAACAGGCGGGGACGCATCAGCACGCTGGGGATGCTGATCAACAGATAATACAGGGTGATATGCCCGCGCCCGAGCCGTTGAAAAAAAGACAGCGCCCGCTGTCCCAATGATTGCAGCCAATCAAGGATCACGCCTTATCTCCTTCGTCACCGGCCAGCAGATCGGTCGCATAGTCCGCCGCCGGATAATGAAACGGCACCGGCCCATCCGGCAGGCCCTGCATGAACTGCTGTGCCCAGGCCGAATCGGCACGCCCCAGCTCCTCGGGGCTACCATGGGCCACCACCTTGCCACCGGAAAGCAGATAGATATAGTCGGCGATCGCCGCAGTCTCCTGCACATCGTGGGAGACCACGATGCTGGTCAGGCTCAGGGCATCATTGAGACGACGGATCAGCTTGACCAGCACCCCCATGGAGATCGGGTCCTGCCCGGTAAAGGGCTCGTCATACATCACCATCATCGGGTCCAGGGCGATGGCCCGCGCCAGTGCCACCCGGCGCGCCATGCCACCGGATAGCTCACTGGGCATCAGCGCCCTGGCGCCGCGCAGCCCCACCGCCTCCAGCTTCATCAGCACCAGGTCACGGATCATCGACTCGGGCAGACGGGTATGTTCGCGCAGGGGAAAGGCCACATTTTCAAACACATTGAGGTCAGTCAACAGGGCACCGCTCTGAAACAGCAGGCCCATGCGCTTGCGCAATTCAAACAATTTGTCACGGGACAGCCGATGCACATCCAGGCCGTCCACCTCGATGCTGCCGGCCTGCGGGCGCAACTGCCCACCGATCAATTTGAGCAATGTCGTCTTGCCGGTGCCGCTGGGACCCATGATCGCGGTGATCCCGCCACGGCGGATATCCAGATCCACCCCGTCGAAGATCACCCGCTCGCCGCGGGCAAACCGCAGTCCGCGGATCCGCACCAGCGGCGCTGTCTCATCCTGCGCCATCGCGCCCTACTCCATTTTGATCGTCACAAGCTGACAAGTGTCCGGTAATCGCCCAAACAGGTCAACCATTGAGCAACACCCCCAGGGTGGCCAACTGGCGCAGGGTCTGCACCGCTCCGGGATGGGGCATCACCGCCAGCAATATCTGCCCGCAACCCGCTGCCTGCTGGGCACGGATCCACTGCTGCAGAGGACGTAACTCAGGCGGATTATCGATCCGCCGCATCAGCAGCCCCTCGCCCCGGCTGTGCAGCTCCCCCCCCACTTCCCAGCACAGGCGCACAGCGGGCAGGGTGAAATCCGCTGGCGGCGGCGCATCCAGATACACCGCCCCGGGCAGCAAGCGGCCCAATTGTTCCAGTATCCCGCTCGGCGGCGACTCGGCCAGCCAGACAAAGCCCACCAGTGCCGGTGGCTGACCCTCGCGCTGCAACAGGTTCAGCAGGCGCTCGGCCTGGGCGATATCTCGCAGCCCCCAATAAAAGGAAAAATTGGCATGTACCTGGGCAAACCACACCAGTAGCTCGGCATCGCTGCGTTGCGCACATAGCTCGGGCGGCAGCAGGATGGCACGAAACTCATTGGCATAAAAATCCAGCTGCCAGTCCGCTGGAAGGTCATCTGGATAAAGACTGCTCCAGTGCGGGTCTTCCCAGCCATAGGCGGCAATGTCGAGTTGCATGCGTCTCTCCGTGTATGATCCGGGTATGATCGGGCCACGATGGTAATCGATTTAACCCGGAGGCGGTATGGGTGAGGTAGTCAAACTGCGACGTCCCAGCTTGGCCGAGCAGCACAAGGGCAAGACCCTGTGCAAGAGTGGCTTTCACAAGTGGGCGATCGTCAAGGGCAATCCCTTCGACAGCAAACAGGGCAGGCTGGTGACCCACTATCGCTGCAGCCGCTGCGGTGCCAGCAAGACCGAGGCGCGCTGAAACTTGATCGCAGGTCCGGTTCCTGCGGATAATCGCCCCTCCTTCTTATCGGATCGTCGCCTGTGCCCCGTCCTGCCCATCTACTACTGCTTTGCGCACTATTACTGAGCGGCTGCGCTAGCACCCCCGCCCATACGGACAGGGATCCACGCGATCCGCTGGAAAGCTACAACCGCGCCGTACATGCCTTCAACGAGGACGTTGACCGGGCCCTGTTCCAACCCCTTGCCCGTGGCTATGAAAAAGTGGTCCCCCGCCCTATCAATAACGGGATCAGTAACTTTTTCAGCAACATCGGGGATATCTGGGTGATGGTAAACAATCTGCTGCAGGGCAAGCCAGGCAAGAGCGCCTCGGACCTGTCGCGCATCGTCTGGAACACCACCATCGGCCTGGGCGGCTTCATCGATGTGGCCAGTCACATGGATCTGCCCAAACACAACGAGGATTTCGGCCAGACCCTGGGGGTATGGGGCGTCGGCCCGGGCCCATATTTCGTATTGCCCTTCCTCGGCCCCTCCACCATCCGCGATACCGGCGGACGGGCGGTACAGTGGTACAAAGATCCCCTGGCCGACTATGTCAGCAGCGAGGACTATCCCTACCTGATCGCACTGAATCTGGTCGATACCCGCGCCAGCATGCTACGCACCACCCGTCTGCTCGACAGTGCCTCACTGGATAGCTACAGCTTCATGCGCGATGCCTATCTGCAACGGCGCGAATACCTGATCCATGACGGTAATCCACCTGAGCAGGAGGTCTTCGACCCCTTTGCCGATGAGCCACTTCCCCCACCGCGCTAAATGACTATAATCGCGCCCTCCAGAGATATGGCTGACGAGTTCAAATGATCTATTCACTACTGGCAGTAATCAGCGGCTTTGCCCTATTGGTCTGGGGTGCGGATCGCTTTGTCATCGGTGCCTCGGCAATGGCGCGCAACCTGGGTGTCAGTCCGCTGATCATCGGCCTGACCATCGTCGGCTTCGGTACCTCGGCCCCGGAGATGCTGGTCTCGGCGGTGGCGGCCTGGCAGGGCAATCCGGCCATGGGGGTGGGCAATGCCCTCGGCTCCAATATCACCAATATGGCCCTGGTGCTGGGGCTGACCGCGATAATCGCCCCGATGGCGGTCAGTTCCGTCACCCTTAAGCGTGAATTCCCGGTGCTGATCCTGATCATGGCGCTGGCCCTGGTGCTGCTGATTGATCTGAAACTGGGCCTGCTCGATGGCCTAATCCTGCTACTCGGCACTCTGCTGTTGATGGCCTGGATGGTCTGGCTGGGTCTGCGTGAACGCAATGGCGACCCCATGGAAAGCGAGTTTGCCGAGCAGATCCCGACACAAATGCCGATGCGCAAGGCGGTGTTCTGGTTGCTACTTGGTGGGGTGATCCTGTTGGCCAGCTCGCGAATTCTGGTCTGGGGGGCGGTCAATATCGCCGAGTGGTTCGGGGTCAGTGACCTCATCATCGGCCTGACCATCATCGCCATCGGCACCAGCCTGCCGGAGCTGGCCGCCTCGATCATGAGCGCGCTCAAGGGTGAGCACGACATCGCCATCGGCAATGTGCTGGGTTCCAATATGTTCAACCTGCTGGCGGTGCTGGCCATGCCCGGCCTGATCGCCCCCTCGCTGCTGAGCAGCGAGGTGTTGACACGCGACTTTGCGGTAATGGCCGGCCTGACCCTGATGCTGCTGGTGATGAGCTATGGTTTTCGCGGCCCGGGACGGATCAATCGCCTTGAGGGCGGGATCCTGCTGTTCGCCTATCTCGCCTATCTGGGTTTGTTGTACCATGACAGCCTGCTTGTTTAAGGAGTCTCCCATGTCAGAAGAAATCTTTATCGTCAAAAACGTCAAATGTGGCGGCTGCGCCAGTGCCATCCAGGATGGCATCAAGGATCAATCCGGCGTCACCACAGTCGAAGTCGAGGTGGCCAGCGGCCAGGTCACGGTATCTGGCGAAGGCCTGGATCGCGCTGCGCTAAGCGGCAAGCTGGCGGCACTCGGCTACCCCGAGGCCTAGCATGCAACGCAGCCTCGACAGCGAGAAACTGCAACGCCTGGCCCAGGCCGTACTGGAAACCGAGGCGGCCGCTGTCTCGGCGCTGTGTGCACGCATCGACGAGGCCTTTGTCCGCGCCTGCCAGTTTATGCTGGCCTGCGAGGGACGGATCGTGGTTACCGGCATGGGCAAGTCCGGCCACATCGGCGACAAGATCGCCGCCACCCTGGCCAGCACCGGCACCCCCGCCTTCTTCGTCCACCCCGGCGAGGCCAGTCATGGCGACCTGGGAATGATCACCCCCAAGGACGTGGTGCTGGCCCTGTCCAATTCCGGCGAGACCGAAGAAATCCTCACCATCCTGCCGATCATCAAGCGTCTCGGGGTGCCCCTGATCGCCCTGACCGGTAATCCCCGCTCCCGTCTGGGCAAGGCCGCCGATGCACACATCGATGTCAGCGTGGCAAAGGAGGCCTGTCCGCTGGGACTCGCCCCCACCGCCAGCACCACCGCCGCCCTGGCAATGGGCGATGCGCTGGCGGTGGCACTGTTGGAATCCCGAGGTTTTACCGAGGAAGACTTTGCCCGTTCCCACCCGGCCGGCAGCCTGGGACGCCGCCTGCTGCTGCGCATCGAAGACCTGATGCATACCGAGGCCGCGATCCCCAGGGTCAGCGCCGAGGCCAGTCTCAGCGACGCGCTGCTGGAGATCAGTCGCAAGGGCCTGGGAATGACCTGCGTGGTCGATGCCCAGGGCCAGTTACAGGGGATCTTTACCGACGGTGACCTGCGCCGCCTGCTCGACCATGGTGAGCTAAGCATTCGTGATCTCAGCGTAGGCCAGGTCATGCATACCAAGGTGCGTAGCGTGCAGGCCGGGATCCTCGCCGCCGAGGCGCTGCGCATCATGGATGAACAACGGATCAATGCCCTACCGGTCACCGACGAACACGGGACCCTGATCGGCGCCCTGAACATGCACGACATGCTGCGTGCCGGAGTCGTTTGACGATGCAAGATATCCTTGAAAAAGCCGCCCAAATCCGCCTGGTAATCTTCGATGTGGACGGGGTGCTGACCGATGGCAGTCTGTTCATCGGCGACGATGGCCAGGAATACAAGGCCTTCAACTCCCGCGACGGTCATGGGATGAAGATGCTGCAGGCCAGTGGTGTGGCGATCGGCATCATCACCGGTCGCAGCTCGCAGGTGGTCAGCCATCGCATGGGCAGTCTGGGGATCAACCATGTCTACCAGGGCCAGCAAGACAAATTACCGGCCTTTCTGGAATTGATCGGCAAACTGGGTGTGCAGGCCGAACAGGTCGCCTATGTGGGTGATGATGTGGTGGACCTGCCGATCCTGATCCGGGTCGGCCTGGCCATCGCGGTACAGGATGCCCACAACCTGGTCAAACAGCACAGCCACTGGGTCACCCCGAATCCTGGCGGGCGCGCCGCCGCGCGGGATGTCTGCGAATTAATCATGCAGGCCCAGGGCAGCCTGGATGCGCAACTCAAGCCCTATCTGGCATGAATCGACGCCTGCGCCTGATCCTGATCCTGTTGGTGCCGGTACTGCTGAGCAGCTGGCTGCTGCAGAAGCAAAAACCCGCCACGCCCCAGCAGGCAGCAGAAGTACGGGATCAGCCCGATTATTTCCTGCGCGGCGTCCATGCCGTCAGCACCAATGCCCAGGGGCAACTCCAGCATCGCCTCGAAGCGGATAGCCTGAGCCACTTTCCCCAGGGGGATTATGTACTACTGAGCGAACCTCGCATTGCAGTGCATCAGGCCGACGGCAGCCATTGGACCATCCAGGCCAACCAGGGCCAGTTATTTGAACGGGAGCAGGAATTCCTGCTCCACGGGGCAGTGCGGATAGCACAACACGGCAGTTCCCAGGATATTCGCCTGCAAACCGAATCCCTGCGCCTGTTGCCTGAACAGCAATTCGCCGAATCCAGCGAGGCGGTAGTGCTACAGATGCCCGGCAGTCGCCTCGAAGGGCTGGGCATGGAACTGTATGGGAAGGAGCAACGACTGTTGCTGCTCTCGACGGTACGAGGAGTCCACCATGTACAGTAAGCCCAGCGCCGGATCACTGGTATTGGCCTTGTTGCTGGCACTGCCTCTCGGTCCCTTGTGCGCCGACGAAGCCCCCGCACCGATCAGCATCGAAGCGGACCGCCTGGAGATCAGCCAGCCGGATGGGCGCAGCCTCTATCAGGGCCAGGTGGTACTGCAGCAGGGCGAGCTACGCCTGGAGGCCGACACCTTGCAGCTCCAGCAACAGCAGGGACAATTACAGCGAGCCATCGCCGACGGAACACCGGTACGGCTGCAACTGCCCGACGATCAAAGCGCTCAGCTGATCCGCGCCCAGGCCCTGCACATGGATTATGACATCAGCAATAACAGCATCGAGCTCAAGGGCGAGGCGGTGCTATGGCGTGGCGGCGATGAATTCCGCGGCCAATTGCTGCGCTATAACATCGAACAACGCAGTGTGCAGGCCAGCGGTCACCAACCGACCGATGGCAGTGATGGACGGGTGCGGATTATCCTGCAGCCGGAGTCCCAACCATGAGTAACAGTCTGCGCGCCGAGCACCTGGCCAAGGCCTATAAAGCCCGCCAGGTGGTGATCGATGTGTCGATGCAGGTCAATCAGGGCGAGATCGTTGGTCTGCTCGGTCCCAATGGGGCAGGCAAGACCACCTGCTTCTACATGATCGTCGGCCTGATCCCCTGCGACCAGGGCGCGATCCGCCTTGGCGAACAGGACCTGACCCGGCTGCCGATGCACCAGCGTGCCCGCCAGGGGATCGGTTATCTGCCCCAGGAGGCCTCGGTCTTTCGCAAGCTCAGTGTGGCGCAGAACATCAAGGCAATCCTCGAAATCCGCGAGGAACTCAGTCCCCAACAGCGTGAGGAGATCCTCGAATCCCTGCTGGAGGAATTCCACATCACCCATATCCGCGACAGCCTGGGGATGAGTCTGTCCGGTGGCGAGCGCCGCCGGGTCGAGATCGCCCGCGCCCTGGCCACCGATCCCCGTTTCATCCTGCTGGACGAACCCTTTGCCGGGGTGGATCCGATTTCGGTAGTGGATATCCAGGGGATCATCCAGCACCTCAAGGGCCGCGGCATCGGGGTCCTGATCACCGACCACAACGTGCGTGAAACCCTGGGGATCTGCGATCGCGGCTACATCATCGGCGAGGGCCGGGTCATCGCCGAGGGCGAACCGACACATCTGCTCAACGATAAACGGGTGCGTGAGGTCTACCTTGGGGAGCACTTCCGCCTCTAATCCTAGAAACCGCGTGCGAAGAATCAATACGCCAAAACACACCTATCAAGATCTGTGCCATTATTCACACATTACGCTAGAATGGCGACACCAACGCCCACCCCGGGAATTTCAGCAGGCCCATGAAGCAATCCTTACAACTTCGCCTCGGTCAGCAACTGACCATGACGCCGCAGCTACAGCAGGCCATCCGCATGCTGCAGCTGTCGACGCTGGAGCTGCAGCTGGAGATCCAGCAGGCCCTGGACAGCAATCTGATGCTGGAAGAAGCCGAAGAGGGCGAAGCCCTCGACGAGCAGCTGTTCGATGAAGATGGCAACGGCGATGAATCGGATGCCAATAGCCAGCGCCAGGAAGCCCCCCCAGAGCCAGCCACGGAAACCGCCATCGGTGAGGGCGAGGTCGACGAATTACGCCGCCTCGACAGTGACGCGATCCCCGATGAACTACCGGTAGACAGCGCCTGGGATGACATCTACGAATCCCATCTACCCGCCAGCAGTGGCAGCGGTGACGAGGGCGAGCGCGACTTCGAACACGGAGACACCAGCGGCGAAAGCCTGCGCGAACACCTGTTGTGGCAGATGCAGATGAGCCAGCTGTCCGATACCGACCGGCTGATCGCCGAGGCGATCATCGATTCGGTGGATGATGATGGCTTTCTCAGCACCCCGCTGGAAGAGCTGCTGGAAGGCCTGCAACAGGACGACCCGGAAATCGAGCTGGATGAACTGGTCGCGGTGCTGCATACCGTGCAACACTTCGACCCGGCCGGGGTGGCCGCCCGCGATCTGCGCGAATCCCTGTTACTGCAGCTACGCGCCCTGCCTGCCGAGACCCCAGGACTGGAGCAGGCCCAACAGCTGATCCAACAGCATTTTGACCTGCTCGCCGGGCGTGACTACACTCAAATCAAACGGGGGATGAAACTCGACGATGCGGGTTTGACGCAGCTGACCCGACTGATTCAGGGCCTCAATCCCCGTCCCGGCGGGCAGATCAGTAATAGTCGCATTGAATACATCGTGCCCGATGTTATCGTCCATCGACACAAGGGGAGCTGGCGAGTGGAACTCAATCCCGATGCAGCACCCAGACTACGCATCAACCATCACTATGCCAGCCTGATCCGGCAGATGAACAGCGACGACTCCACCACCCTCAAGAATCACCTGCAGGAGGCCCGCTGGTTTCTCAAGAGCCTGCAAAGCCGCAACGAAACTCTGCTGCGGGTGGCCACCAGTATCGTCGAACATCAGCGCGACTTCCTGGAACAAGGCGAGGTCGGGATGAAACCGATGATCCTGCATGACATCGCAGACGAACTGGGGATGCATGAATCCACCATCTCACGGACCACCACCCGCAAGTACATGCATACCCCGCGTGGCATCTTCGAGCTGAAATATTTTTTCTCCAGCCATGTGGGCACCGCCTCCGGCGGCGAGTGTTCATCCACCGCAATTCGTGCGATGATCAAGACTCTGATCGCGGACGAATCCCCGAGCAAGCCCCTGAGCGACAACAAAATTGCCAGCATCCTGTCCGACCAGGGCATTAACATCGCCCGCCGGACAGTAGCCAAATACCGCGAGGCCATGGCCATCGCACCATCCAGCGAACGCAAACGTCTGGTATGAACCGACCAGCCTATCAACCCAAGGAGAACACCATGCAACTGAATCTGACCGGCCATCATGTGGATATCACCCCCGCCCTGCGCGATTACGTGAACGAGAAACTGGAGCGCCTTGAACGCCACTTTGATCACGTCACCAATGTCCATGTCATCCTCAGTGTCGAGAAGTTGCGCCAGAAGGCCGAGGCCACCATTCACATCACCGGCAATAACATCTTTGCCGATGCCGAGGACCAGGACATGTATGCCGCCATCGACGCCCTGATCGACAAGCTCGATCGCCAGGTCTGCAAGCACAAGGAAAAAGTAACCGATCACCACCGCTCCAACGGTGCCCTGAAAGATCAGCCCCTCGAATAAGCCAACTAGACAGCCCTATCATGCAGCTCTCTCAATTACTTGAACTGGATCGGATCATCTGTAACTACCAGGCCGCCAGCAAGAAGCGGGTGCTTGAGCAACTCAGCCAGCTGATTGCCAACGGTGAGACGGATCTCAGCCAAAGCCAGGTATTCGACAGTCTGCTCTCACGCGAACGGCTCGGCAGTACCGGACTGGGTCGTGGTGTGGCGATCCCCCATGCCCGCATCAAAAACAGCAATCGCACCATCGCTGCCTTGCTCAAGCTGGAGAGCGGTGTTGATTACGATGCCATCGATGGTCAGGCCGTGGATCTGATATTTGCCCTGCTGGTCCCCGAACAGGCCACCGAGGAGCATCTGCAACTGCTGGCGCAACTGGCCGAGATGTTCAGCAACAGCGAGCTGGTCACCAGGCTGCGCAATGCCAGCGAACCCCAGCAGTTACTCCAGGCCATCCAGGAATGGCAACACGACCACCCCTGAGATGAACCAGGATCTCGAGCCGACCCAACTGTATGCGGCCTGTCAGGGTTCGCTACAGCTGGGCTGGCTCATCCCCACAGATAGGATTCGACGCCGCATCCCGGCGATTCAGGCCGCGCAGCACGACTATAGCCTGGTCGGGCTTTACAACCCCCTGCAATCCCACCCGCTCGTCGTGCTCGGTCACGCAGCCCTGGCCTATCTACACACCCTCAAAAAGAACGCCCTTGGCGATGCCCTGGAACGGCTTTGTGGCGAGACCACTGCGGTGATCGTGATCGCTGCCGGGCTCAAGGCCCCAGCGGCCCTGCTCGACCTGGCGCAGCAACAGGGTATCGCACTGCTTGGCTCCCCCCTGCCCAGTGAGCGCCTGGTCGCCGAGTTGGGGCACTACCTCAACCATCACCTGGCCGACAGCCTGGTACTGCACGGGGTATTCATGGAGGTAATGGGGATCGGGGTGTTGCTGGGTGGTGACAGCGGCATCGGCAAGAGTGAACTGGCACTGGAGTTGATCACCCGTGGACAACGCCTGATCGCCGATGATGCACCGATCTTTCGCCGTCTCGCCCCGGATCATCTGGATGGCTACTGCCCGCCCGTCCTCCAGGACTTCCTCGAGGTGCGTGGCCTGGGGCTGCTGAATATTCGCGCCATGTTTGGTGATAACGCGGTCAAGCAGAGCATGCCCTTGCAACTGATCGTACGCCTGAACAGTGCCGGACCAGAACAGATTGAGGCCGACCGCCTGCATGGCAGCCGCCAGCTATGTGAATACCTGGGCGTAAAGGTCTGCGAAGTCAGCATCCCGGTGGCCCCTGGACGCAACCTGGCGGTACTGGTCGAGGCAGCAGCGCGCAAGCATATCCTGTACACTAACAATCAGGATCCCGCGCAGGAATTCATCCAGCGCCAACACGACATCATGCAACACGAAGGCTGAATCCGACTTCTATGAGACTACTCATCGTCAGTGGCACCTCCGGTGCCGGCAAGAGTGTGGTGCTTCACGCCCTCGAGGACATCGGCTGTTACTGCATCGATAATCTGCCGATGGCGCTGCTGCCCGCCTTTGCCACCGAAATGAGCCGAGACGATGGGCGTCCCTATGAAACCGTCGCTGCCGGCATCGATGCCCGTAACCTGAATAACGACTTTGATGCCTTCAATCAGCTACTGTCCCGCATGCAGGGCCAGGGCCACAATTGTGAAGTCATCTTTGTCGATGCCAACGACGAAACCCTGCTCAAGCGATTTAGCGAAACCCGTCGCCCCCACCCCCTGACCGGCGCCAATGTACCACTGGAAGAGGCGATCCTGCAGGAACGCCTGATGCTCAAACCGATCATCAGCAAGGCCGACATGCTGTTGGACACCACCCGCACCAATGTTCATCAGCTGCGTGACCTGGTACAAAAGCGTATTGGCCAACGCAGCAGTAGCAGCATGTCGGTATTGTTCGAATCCTTTGGCTTTAAACACGGAATACCGGTTGAGGCGGATTTTGTCTTTGATGTACGATGCCTGCCCAATCCCCATTGGGAACCCCAGTTGCGCAGCCTGACTGGCCAGGACCATGAAGTCGCCTGTTTTCTGGAAGAAAACGCCGAGGTCAACCGCATGTTCGAAGACCTGCGGGGCTTTCTGACCGCCTGGTTACCACAGTTTGCTGCCGATAAGCGCAGCTACATGACCATCGCGATCGGCTGCACGGGTGGGCAACACCGTTCGGTCTATTTTGTGGAGCGCCTGGCGGCGCATTTTCGCGAACAACACAACCGGGTCATGACCCGTCACCGGGAGCTGGCATGAACGTTGCCCTGCTGATTATCGCCCATGCCCCACTGGGCCAGGCATTACTGGATGTGACCCAAGGCACCCTCGGTGAGATTCCGATCCGCCATGCGCTGCTGGACGTGAACCGGGACACCGAGCCGGATCAGATCCGCCGCCAGGCCCGCGAGATGGCGCTGGCGCTGGAACAGGGCGATGGGGTACTGGTCATCACCGATATCTATGGCTCCACCCCCAGCAACATCGCCTGTGCCCTGCAGGATATGGAACAGGTGCGCATCGTCACCGGCCTCAACCTGCCAATGCTGATCCGGGTCATGAATTACGCCGGACTGGATCTGATTGCCCTGACCGAAAAGGCCCTCAGTGGTGGCCACGACGGCATCCTGGCCATCACCCCTGCCGAAAACCGTGAATACTGTCGACATGCATAATCCCATGCTGAATAAAGAACTTACCATCATCAACAAACTTGGCCTGCATGCCCGCGCCGCCGCCAAATTTGTCGGCCTGGCATCGCGTTTTCAAAGTGACATCCAGGTCAGTCGCAATGGCCGTACCGTCAACGGTAAAAGCATTATGGGGGTGATGATGCTCGCAGCCGCCTGCGGCAGTCAGATCACCCTGCAGATCGACGGCCCCGACCAGGATCTGGCACTGAATGAACTGGAACAATTGATCGCCGATAAATTCGGCGAAGATGCCTGAAACGCCACAAGCGATCCGCCTCAGCGGCGTCCCAGGCTAAGCCGTACACCAGTGGAACCGGATAGGCCAACTGGCATATCGACAAGTTCTGCACCGGGAGTTGTCCATGCCTATCGCACTGAGCGCCACCGCCGTCTCACGCGGCATCGCCATCGGCAAAGCCCGTGTACAACAACGCGGCCAGCTCGATATCGTCGAGTACATGCTGCCAGAGGCCTATCTGGACCAGGAGGTCGCGCGCCTGCACCGGGCACTGGAAACCGCTCGCCAGCGATCGCGTCGATGAAAGCCTCAATCACCTGTTCGAGCCGCTACATCCTGGGGTATTGCGACTGATCGATCAGGTGATCAAGGCGGCGGCTCACACCAAGGTCACGGTCAGTATGTGTGGCGAGATGGTCGGCGATCCCCGCTACACCCCACTGCTGCTAGCGATGGGCCTGCGTGAATTCAGCGCCCCGCCCGCCAGCCTGTTGGCCGTCAAACAGGTGATCCGGCAATCCCATGTAGGCAAACTCCAAAAGCAACTCGAAAAAATCCTCTACCGGGATCGTCCGGAACAAATCACCAAGCGCCTCTCACAACTTCAGGCCAGTGCCCCCCCCCACTAAAGGACTAGGCCAGCAATTTCCACCTGTCTGACAAATAGTGCAAAATGGGATTTTTCCGCCAGAGCAATCCCCATGAGCGCCCTTTATATCGACACCCCCACCCAGTTAGACGATCTCTGTCAGCAACTGTCCCAGGCCGAGTGGTTCAGCCTGGATACCGAGTTTCTGCGTGAAAGTACCTACCGGGCACGCCTGTGCCTGCTGCAGGTTGCCACCCCGGATCTCGTGGCCTGCATCGACCCGCTGGCGCTGCAAAATCTGGATCCCTTGCTGGAACTGCTGTTTGAGCCAGGCATCACCAAGGTACTGCACTCTGCCCATCAGGACCTGGAAATTTTCTATGACCTGTGTGGCAAGGTGCCAGGGCCAATTTTCGATACCCAGATCGCTGCCACCGTACTCGGTCAGGGAGAACAGATCGGCTATGGCGCACTGGTACTGGCGGAGCTGGGGATTGAACTGGAAAAGGGACAGGCACGCACCGACTGGTGCCGCCGCCCGCTCGAGGAAGTCCAGCTCAGTTATGCCGCCGATGATGTACGCCACCTGTGTCAGGTCTATCTGCGTCAAGTTCAGCGCCTCCGTGAACTGGGACGTGAAACCTGGCTAAACGCGGACTTTGCCGCCCTGAGCGACAGTACCCGCTACAGCAATCCACCGGAACTGGCATGGCAACGGATCAAGGGCAGTAACCGATTGCACGGCGTGCAGATAGCGGTGCTGCAGGCGCTCGCGGCCTGGCGTGAACAACAAGCCCGCCAACAGGATAAACCCCGCCGCTGGATCCTCAAGGACGAGGTGGTGCTGGACATGGCACGGCTAATGCCAGGCAGCCTGGACCGTCTCGCGCGCATTCGTGGTCTGGATGAAAGCTGTTTGCGCCGCCATGGCGAATCCCTGCTAAGGGAGATCGCCCTGGCCAAGGAAACCCCCAAGGCCAACTGGCCCCACCCCAAGACCGGTCCGCGTCTCCCAGCCGAGCAGGAGCCACTGGTCGACGTGCTGATGGCCTTGCTGCGTGAGCGTTGTCAGCAGCAGGCGATCAGCCCAGGCGCGGTAGCCGGGCGACGCGATCTCGAGCGCCTGGTCATGGGCGAGCGGGACCTGCCCCTGCAACAGGGCTGGCGCGCTGCCATCGCCGGCGTGGCCTTGCAAAGATTACTCGATGGCGAATTGGCACTGATGGTCAGAAATGGCCATCTCGAGGTGGTGGAACACCAGGACTAATTCACCATGGCCCGTCACGAGACTGCCTATCGCTTTCCCTGGCATGGCGGCAATCAGGTCGAGCTACTGCTTGACGGACAAATTTTCTTCCCGGCGATGCTGCAGGCGATCGCCCAGGCGGGTCATCAGATCCTGCTGGAAATGTATCTGTTCGAATCCGGCCAGCTCGCCAGCCGGTTTATTCAGGCCCTTTGTCACGCCAGCCAGCGCGGTGTGGCCGTCCACCTGTTGCTGGATGATTTTGGTGCCCGAAGTTTGCAACAAACTGATCGGCGACAACTCCAACAGGCCGGTGTGGTGCTGGGTTTTTATAATCCGCTGCACTACGGGAAATGGCGGCGTAACCTGTTTCGCGATCACCGCAAGCTGCTGATCATCGACGGCAAACTGGCCTTTATCGGCGGTACCGGTCTGACCGATGAGTTTGACGGTCACCACCAGTCCCTGGCCTGGCACGAGATCATGCTGCGCTTTCGTGGGCCGGTAGTCGGCGATGCGGTGCAGTTGTTCAGTGAAAACTGGCAACGACTCAGCAAGCAGACGATCTCCCCTGCCGCGCCATCCGCACTGCACCGCCGCGATCAATTGGCCAGACTCAGTATCAACGCGCCCAGCCGGATGGCGATCAAGCGCTCCCTGCTCAAGCAACTCGATCAGGCGGGGACTCGCATCTGGATAAGCACCGCCTATTTCATTCCCTCCTGGAAGATCCGTCGCCGCCTGAAGCGTGCCGCCATCCAAGGTGTGGATGTACGCCTGCTATTACCGGGACAGCACACCGATCATCCTGCGGTACGTCATGCTGGCAGACGTTACTATGCCCAGCTGCTGCGAAGCGGTGTGCGTATCTTCGAATACCAGCCCCGCTTTCTACATGCCAAGATGATGCTGTGTGACAACTGGGCATCGATTGGCTCCAGCAATATCGATCGCTGGAATCTGCGCTGGAACCTGGAGGCCAACCTGGAGGTGCTGGATGAACACTTCGCCCAACAATTGCAGGCCATCTTTGAAGACGATTTTGAACAAAGCAGGGAAATGCATTACCCGAATTGGCTGCAACGCCCCTGGCACCGGCGCCTGCAGGAAGACTTTTGGGGCTGGATAGCGCGCAAGCTGGAAGGTATCAGCCAGAAATAACAAAGGGCCTGTAAAGGCCCCTTGTTCATGCTCACTAACAAAGAATCCATTAGCGCTTTTTGGCGACTGCCTTCTTGGCCGGCGCCTTCTTGGCTGGTGCTTTCTTGGCCGGTGCCTTCTTGGCCGGCGCCTTCTTCGCCGGTGCCTTCTTGGCTGGAGCCTTCTTCACTGGCGCCTTCTTGGCCGGTGCCTTCTTGGCTGGGGCTTTCTTGGCTGGTGCCTTCTTCACCGGCGCCTTTTTGGCTGGTGCCTTCTTGGCTGGCGCCTTCTTCACTGGCGCCTTCTTGGCCGGCGCCTTCTTGGCTGG
>JACUTZ010000250.1 GCA_014859545.1 Gammaproteobacteria bacterium | reverse complement strand
TGTCCAAGGAAAAATTTCAACGTACGAAGCCGCACGTAAACGTAGGCACCATCGGTCACGTAGACCATGGCAAGACCACGCTGACCGCCGCACTGACCAAGTGTATGGCCGAAAAGCACGGTGGCGAGTTCAAGGCCTATGACCAGATCGACGGTGCCCCGGAAGAGCGCGCGCGTGGTATTACCATTGCCACCGCCCACGTGGAATACGAGTCCGACATGCGCCACTACGCGCATGTTGACTGCCCCGGTCATGCTGACTACGTCAAGAACATGATCACCGGTGCGGCGCAGATGGACGGTGCGATCCTGGTTTGTTCCGCAGCCGACGGCCCGATGCCGCAGACCCGCGAACACATCCTGCTGTCTCGTCAGGTAGGTGTACCCTACATCGTGGTCTACCTGAACAAGGCCGACATGGTGGATGACGCCGAATTGCTGGAACTGGTCGAAATGGAAGTGCGTGAACTGCTTTCCTCCTACGACTTCCCTGGCGATGACACCCCGGTGATCACCGGCTCCGCACTGAAGGCGCTGGAAGGCGACCAGAGCGATATCGGTGTACCCTCCATCATCAAGCTTGTCGAAGCGCTGGATAGCTACATCCCCGAGCCAGAGCGTGCCGTAGACGGTGCCTTCCTGATGCCGGTTGAAGACGTCTTCTCCATCTCCGGCCGTGGTACCGTTGCCACCGGTCGTATCGAGCGTGGGATCATCAAGGTCGGTGAGGAAGTGGAAATCGTCGGTATTCGCGACACCACCAAGACCACCGTTACCGGCGTGGAAATGTTCCGTAAGCTGCTGGACCAGGGTCAGGCGGGTGACAACGTGGGGATCCTGCTGCGCGGCACCAAGCGTGACGATATCGAACGTGGTCAGGTCCTGTGCAAGCCGGGCAGCATCAAGCCGCACACCAAATTCGAAGCCGAAGTGTACGTACTGTCCAAGGATGAAGGTGGTCGTCACACCCCGTTCTTCAACGGCTACCGTCCGCAGTTCTACTTCCGTACCACCGACGTAACCGGTGCCTGTGATCTGCCGGAAGGTGTGGAAATGGTGATGCCGGGCGACAACGTGCAGATGACCGTCTCCCTGATCGCCCCGATCGCGATGGAAGAAGGTCTGCGTTTCGCCATTCGCGAAGGTGGCCGCACCGTTGGTGCCGG
>JACUTZ010000116.1 GCA_014859545.1 Gammaproteobacteria bacterium | reverse complement strand
ATGGGCCGCTTTCGAGCTGGTCAAGCATTGGGGTATCGTGCATTTTCTTAGCCATTTCTCTATTTACTCCCGTCAGACTTGTACTGGGTCGGGCTGTCTATTCAGCGCCGACGAACCGAAGGCTACAGGTACTTCTTGAAACATCCTGCATGATTGAAGAGCCGATCGTGAAGAGGCTCTCAATATGGAGGCAGAGTTTAGGAGTTGCTTATGGGGTGTAAAATCTTTCTGATGGGGGGGTGGAGGGGGGGTCGCATATCCCAATGGGGATATACACATTTCTCACACACCCTAAAAAATTCCGCCACAAGCCATTAATAACAAGCAAATACAATAACTTATAATTTTTCTCGCATTTTAGTACAATAACCCAGAGAAACAGCAGGATAAGCGAATAATTTATCCAATGACGACATCGGGCAGACAAATATCCCTTACTCTCTTGAGTTACTCCCATGCTGCGCACATATTAACGCCAAGATGATTTGAAACAAAAGGGCGTCACCAATGCTGTATCTAAGCGAGATTTTGATCCAGAACCCCCAGTTGGAAAACTTCGAGCAATTACTGGAGGTGGTCAAGGAGCGCTCGAAGAGCGAAATGTTCTTCCGTATCGATGTCAAGCCACCGTATCCAGATACCCCGGAAAACTGGGAAGACCGCCTTGAGGCCAGCTTTACCTGAGCCCTTATTGCCGACACATATAATATGGAGTCACCGTGAAATATTTGAACATCGATGACCATCATAAGGATGCCGAGTGCGCCAATGATGCGATCCAATCCAGTGAACTGTTGGTCAATCGCCTGAGCGAGCTGGAAGCCATCCTGAGCAGCGCCGAGGGCGCCGATCGGATTAAACCACTACTGGACAGTGGCTACATCCTGCTAGACCTGGTCAATCGCAAGGCCGATGCCTGGAAGGTCGGCCACGAGGCCTTCACGCTGGCGGTAGCCGGACAAAACTGGCTCTCTGCGGTGGAGGCCTGCGACATCATCTATCAGGCCGAGCAGGACGATGCCATCACCGCCCTGGCGCACGGGATCTGGCTGGGAGTCAGCTTCCCCATCGACCCGGAGCTGAGCGTGGCGATGCTGCAACATCTGGTCGATGAAACCCCGGACAACTCCGACGGTGCGGGCCTGGCCGCTGCCACCGCCTGCTATATCGTGGACCTGCGTGCCAAGGACAAGCAAAAGGACGATCTGGGCTTTTTCACCGGCCAGCTACTCGGCCAGGTGGCCCGTCGTCACACCAATGGGGCCTGTGATACCCAGGAATTGTTTGATATCTGGATGGACCGTCTGGAGCTCAAGGAACCAGAGAAATTCCTGCCACGCCTGGCAATGGTGCTGGACGTGCTGGTTCCAGCTGATAAGTGGTGGGTGGACCGTGATGCCTTGCGCGCCAGTATTCCGGAGTAAGGGCTGATGTGGCAGGAAGAACTCGATGATGACCGCCCCTTTGTCGCCCCGGATGATATCCAGGACCTGCAGTTCAGTATCGACTGCAAGACCCTGCCGGTGGATCACGCCCAGGGTCTGTCCCGCGCGGTGCTCGCTGCCTTGTCCTGGTTTGCCGATGAGCCACAGGCGGCGCTGCATCTGATCCACGTTGCCGGCTCCGGCAATGGCTGGGAGCGCCCGGAAGGTGCCGCAGGGGTGTTGCATCCCTCGCGCCGCACCAAGCTGGTGTTGCGTGTACCCAAGCATCGCCTTGAGGATGCCCGCCAGCTGAGCGGACAGGTACTGGATGTGGACGGCAATCGCATGCTCGTCGCTGACAGCAGCGCGCGCCTGCTCAGTGTCACCAATACCCTCTATGCTCGCCATGTGGTGGTCGAGGATCCTGCGCTCAACGAGCAGGATTTTACCGCCAGCGTGGTCGCCGAGCTCAAGCAAGCTGGCCTGGGCTTCAAAAAAGTACTGTGTGGCAAGACCATCACCTTTCAAACCGATCAGGGACCGCTGCTCACCCGCAGTCTGATGGTTGCCGATCTGAGTTTTGAGGATGCGATCCGCCTGCAGGAGCTGGGTATTGGTCAAGATAGCTACAAGAAGCTCGGTTGTGGACTATTCATTGCGCACAAGAGTGTTTAAAATGGCGGGCTTTGTCCCCATTCATTTTTCGGTTTGATAAAACAAGTAAACAGGAGATACTCAAATGGGTTATGAGGTAAACGGTAAGACCATCGAAGCCAACGACAACGGCTACCTACTGAACATCGAAGACTGGAACGAAGACGTGGCTGCCGCCATCGCCGCTGTCGAGAGCGTCACCCTGACCGAAAAGTCCTGGGATCTGATCAACTTCCTGCGTGATGAATTCATCAACAACAACGGCAACCAGCCCAACGACCGCAACATCGTCAAGGCCATGTCCGACAAGTGGGGCGAGAAGATCGAAGCCAAGTCCCTGTATGAGCTGTTCCCGATGCAGCCCTCCAAGCAAGCCGCCAAGATCGGTGGTCTGCCGGAGAGCCGTCGCAAGGGTGGTTACTAAGCACCTCGGCATTGCTACACCAATAAAAAAGGCCTGCTTTGCAGGCCTTTTTTATGCCCTGAACAATCCAACGAAACAACATTAAAAATATCTAATAAGTCATTGTTAAAAGAACAAAATAATCTCTCGCAAAGACGCCAAGAACGCCAAGGAAAGCAGGTATTTGCGGATCGCCGAGTTGCCCGGGGAATCACACCCCTTGCCCATATGGCCCCTGGCCCAGGACAGGCCTCCCCTGATCACTTGGCGTGCTTGGCGTCTTGGCGAGAGATCACTTGTGTTGCAGTTTGTGCGCTACTGAGCTCGGACCTCAAAACACCAGCGCCTCCTCGCTGCGTTGCAGGGCCTGTTGCAGTGCGCCACTGTCGTCCGCGTTGCGCCGATAATCTACCAGGGCCTGTTCGGCCAGGGCCTGCCAATGCGCGGCACCACGGCTGATGGCCTCACGCAGTTGCCGGCCACCGTCACCATCCAGCCAGGCCTGATAGGCCTGAACCAGCTGCGGAAACAAGGCCTTGCGCATCCCGCCCAGATTGGCCATGTAAAAGTGCAGACTGGCTTGTCTGTCAGACTCCAGCAGGGCCGGTAAGGTATAACGGCAATCCACCAGGTGGTCGCGTATCGCCCTTAACTGGATCTCGGTCCGTGAATGGGGCAGGGCACTCAGCATGGCCTCCCAATCGGGACCCAGCTCGTCGCCCAGTAATACCTCGCCGACCTCATGGGCCAGCAGGGTCGGGATCTCCATCTCGGTCATCGCCTCCAGGCCCTGATCCCGATCCTGGGCAAAAGGCAGCAAGGACACCGCCCGGGCGATCGCCCGCTGCGGATCCTGCCAGCCCCATTCTTCCAACTTTTCCCACAGCATCCGCCGCAGCGATTCGCGGCGCAGATAGATGCGCCGTCCCAGGCTCAGGGCCGGTGGTGCGGTCAGTTCACGGGCCAGCTCCCTGCCAGCCAGGTAGACCTCAATGCCCTGTTCCTGGCGCTGCTGTTCCAGTTCGGCCAGAAAAAAGTGGGGCTTGTTACCGCACAGCCCGCCGCTGTAGAGCAGACCATGCCCAAGCAGCTCCTGATTAATAGCCGGGCTATCAAAGGCCAGGTACTCCTGTCCCTGGATCTGCAGCCCCTGGTAATCCTGCCCCTCGATGGATTCCCAAAGTTGCTCCCGCTCGCTTAGCCATTCACCCAAGGGGCCTTTAGGAATGGGATCGGCAAAACCAAGATTCTGTTCCCAGCGGTAGAATTCGCGCATCTTCAGCAGATAGATGCATAGCGAGTAATTGCGCCCATGCAGGGCATCTGAGAGGTGACAGTTGTACTGCACCTGCTGGCGCAGGTCCTCCAGCAGAAACTGGCTTGTAATCGGCATGGCTTGACCCCATCGTAAGGCGACAGATACAGGTATGTCAGGCACGATCTATGGCATAGCCACACCCATTACAAGCACTGAGAGGACGCGATGGCCCGTTTACGTTCCCGCTGGCATAACAGCAAGACCCCCAAGTCCATCGAAACCATCGCCGGGGCGATGGCGATGAATGTCTGGAAGCTGGCCTTCGACACCGCCAATCGCATGTACAGCACTGGATTCAACTTTAAAGATAACGCGCAATTACTTGATTTAATTGGTGAGTTTGTTGTTTTTGAAATCCAGCTTGCAGACCGTATTGCCTATGAAACCCTGGACGAGGAACAACGCCAGCGCTTCACCATTGCCCTGGCCAAACACCTGATCGGCACCATGGTGGAGAACCAAACACTGGAGCTCGGTCCCGACGAACACTACGCCCCGCGCTTTATGGACAAGCTCAACCAGCGCCTGGAAGGCTACCAGGAATTCACCCTGGTCGATGGCGCCCCCAGTTACCCGATGCTGCGCTACTTCGGCACCCTGTGCGAGGAAGTCCTTGGTGGTCAGGACAACAAGTGGGTGATCGAACATGTGATGGAGGTCGAGGCCCCACCAATGATCCGCCAGCTGCGCAATGGTCTGGAAAAACTCCTGCCACAGGCCGAGCAAGCCAGCGATACCGAGGCATAAAGCCGGCGACACCAGGCTGGTCGTGCCGACTGCGACGGGTTAGCATAGTCAATCGATCAGCCAAGCCGGAATGTAACGACAGATGCGCGGACGTTTTATCACCCTGGAGGGCAGCGAGGGCAGCGGCAAGAGCACCAATCTCGCCTGGGTTCATCGGTATCTGAAAGAGGCCGGGATCCCGGTGGCCCTGAGCCGCGAGCCTGGCGGTACCCCGCTGGGCGAGCAGATCCGCGAACTTTTGCTGGATGCCCGTCAAACCGCGATGCACAGCGATACCGAGCTGTTGCTGATGTTCGCCGCCCGCGCCCAACACCTGCACCAGTTGATCCTGCCTGCGCTGGAACGGGGCGAGTGGGTGCTGTGCGACCGTTTTACCGATGCCAGTTATGCCTATCAGGGCTATGGCCGGGGGATCCCGCTAGCGCGCATCGCCCAGCTGGAAGACTGGGTGCAAGGTCGGCTGCGCCCGGACCTGACCCTGTTTCTCGACCTGCCGGTGGCACTCGGCCTGCAACGGGCCGGGGAGCGCGGTGAGGCCGATCGCTTCGAGCGCGAACAGCTCGATTTCTTTGAACGGGTGCGCCAGGGCTATCTGGCCCAGGCCGCCAAGGACCCGGCACGTTACCGCATTATCGATGCCGCTCTGCCACTGGGCCAGGTCCAGCAACAGCTGGGCGAAGTCCTCGCCAGCTGGATCAATCAGCATGAGTGACTGGCAGGTCTATCCCTGGCAAATCGGCCTCTGGCAAGGGCTGCAGCAACGCCGTTCGCGAGGCCAACTGCCCCATGCGCTACTGCTCAGCGGGACGCTTGGGATGGGCAAACAGCATTTTGCCGATTGCCTGGCCCACGCCCTGTTGTGTGAATCCCCCCTGGCCGATGGTCATGCCTGTGGACAGTGTCGTTCCTGCCTCTTGCAGCAGGCCGGTAACCATCCAGATTACCTGCTGGTGGCGCCCGAGGAGGAGGGCAAGGGGATTGGGATCGCCCAGATCCGCGCGCTGATCGAATTCCAGAGTCTGAAAAGTCAGTACGGCACAGCTCGGGTGATCCAGATCCAACCGGCCGATCGCCTGAATCCGGCCGCCGCCAATGCCCTGCTCAAAACCCTGGAAGAACCGGCCGGTGACACCGTGTTGATCCTCAGTACCGCCCGTCCGGCCAGCCTGCTGCCGACAGTGCGCAGTCGCTGCCAACAACTGTTGTTTCGCCCACTGCTCAGTCCGGACCCGGCATCCCGCCAATGGCTGGCCGAACGCCTGGGGCCGCAGGCCGGTGAACTGGATGCACTGCTGCAGGCCAGCGGCGGGGCGCCGCTGCGGGTATTGTCGATGATCGAAGGTGAGGAATTGTCCCAGCGGGCCCAGATCCTGAGTGACTGGCAGGCCATGGAGCAGGGCAGAGAGTCGCCACTCAAGCTGGCTGAGCGCTGGGAACAACTGGGGATCCATCAGGTCATGCATAGCCTGTATGGCCTGATCGCCGACATGATCCAACTCAAACTACTGAGCGATGCCGCACGGCTGGCCAATCCTGCCCTGCGGGGGAATTTGCAAGCGCTGGCAGAACAGGTAGACTTAGGCCTTCTGGATGCCCTGCTACTGCGCGTGCAGGAGCGCATCGGTTTGTTGCAGGGACAGGTCAAGCCACAGGTGATCCTTGAGGAGATCCTGCTGGCCTGGAAGCAGCGACGCGTATAACGGAGCATAACAGCACATGAGTACCCCCAATCCCCGGCAAGGCATTCTGTCCCTGACCATCAAGGACAAAAGCGCACTCTATGCGGCCTATATGCCCTTTGTGAAAAATGGTGGCCTATTTATTCCCACCAATAAGGCCTACCACCTGGGTGATGAGGTCTTCATGTTGCTGACCCTGATGGAAGAAACCGAAAAAATGCCGGTGGCCGGCAAGATCGTCTGGCTGACCCCCAAGGGTGCTCAGGGCAATCGCGCTTCCGGGATCGGCGTACAGTTCAGTAATCAGGACGGCGGCGCGGCCCGCACCAAGATCGAAACCTATCTGGCCGGGGCACTCAAGTCCGACCGCCAAACCCATACCATGTAAAGGGCAGGTACAAGTCGCAAGTGGCAAGATAGAAAGTTTGCCCCTAACCCCTA
>JACUTZ010000007.1 GCA_014859545.1 Gammaproteobacteria bacterium | reverse complement strand
AAATACCGTCCATCCATGGACATAAATGCTTTCTTGGCGTGCTTGGTGTCTTGGCGAGATCATCTCTTTGCGATTTTGTGCCGCCGAGAGGGGCGCAGTTATAGGACATTGAGGTTTTCTTTCATTGCCTTGGTGAGCGGAATGTGTCGCGCCGATGGCAGTTTTCTCTGTGTCCTCTGTGGCAATGATTTTTTATTATTTAGGAGCAACACATGATGAATCCCCTGATTATTTATCACGCCAACTGCCTGGATGGCTTTGGCGCCGCTTATGCGGCCTGGCGGCATTTTTCCACCCAGGGCACCGAGGCCGAGTATCTGTCGGCCAGCCATGGGGATGCACCTCCGGATTGCACGGGGCGTGAGGTCTATATCCTCGACTACTCCTACAAGCGCCCGGTACTCAAGCAGATCTGCGAGCAGGCCGCCAGCGTGACGATCCTGGATCATCACATCTCGGCCCAAGAGGACCTGGCCGGGCTGGAGCTGGAGCATACCAATCTGCAGGTGGTCTTCGATATGGATCGTTCCGGGGCGGTACTGAGCTGGGCGCATTTCCACCAGGACGAGGCGCCGCGCCTGTTGCAACATGTGCAGGACCGGGATCTGTGGCGTTTTCAGCTCGACGGCACGGATGCGATCAACACCGCGCTGATGAGTTATCCGCTGACTTTTGAACGCTGGCACGAGGCGGCCCAGTCCGATGCGGTGCTGGCCAGCCTGCGTGGCGAGGGGGAGACCATTAACCGTTTTCGCGCACAGATGATCGCGCAATATGTTCGTCGCGCGGTGATGGGGGAGATCGGTGGTTTTCAGGTGCCGGTGGTGAATGCGCCCCACGCGATTATCAGCGATCTGCTGGGCCAGCTGGCCTTGGAACACCCCTTTGCCGCCGGCTACCAGGACCGGGGCAACAAGCGCAGTTGGTCGCTGCGTTCGCGCGGTGAGGGTGGGGAGGATGTGGCCAAGATTGCCGAGCGCTTTGGCGGCGGTGGACATCGCAATGCAGCCGGTTTTTCCACCGAATTGTCGCTCGATCTGATCCGCCCACGGCCTTGAACTTTCACCAGATAACCCTATCTAAGACGCAGTAATTGCCATCACACAAACGGAGAACAGAACCAATGAAGCGTATTGCTTTATTCCTTGCCACCAATATTGCCATCCTGGTGGTTCTGTCGATCATCCTGGCGGTGACCGGGGTGGGGTCGATGCTGGATGAGTCCGGTGCCATCGACTTTGGCAGCCTGTTAGCCTTCTCGGCGATTGTCGGCTTTGTTGGCTCCTTCATGTCCCTGGCCATGTCCAAGTGGACCGCCAAGCAGATGACCGGTGCCCAGGTGATCACCGAGCCGCGCAACCAGACTGAACGCTGGCTGCTTGAGACGGTGCGCCGTCAGGCCCAGCAGGCCGGGATCAAGATGCCCGAGGTGGCGATCTACAATGCCCCCGATCCGAATGCCTTTGCTACCGGTATGAGCCGCAATAATTCCCTGGTGGCGGTCAGCACTGGACTGATGAATGCGATGAGTCAGGATGCGGTCGAAGCGGTGCTGGCCCATGAGGTCAGTCATGTGGCCAATGGGGACATGGTCACCATGGCGCTGATCCAGGGCGTGGTGAATACCTTTGTGGTGTTCCTCTCGCGCATCATTGGACACCTGGTGGACAAGGTGGTGTTCAAGACCCAGAACGGTCATGGTCCAGCCTTTTGGATCACCACCATCTTTGCCCAGGTGGTGTTGGGGATCCTCGCCAGCATGATTACCATGTGGTTTTCGCGCCAGCGTGAATTCCGTGCCGATGCTGGTGGTGCCCGTCTGGCCAGTCGCGAGAAGATGATCGCTGCGCTGGAGGCACTGCGCCGCAGCGCCGGGGAAAACGAACTGCCGGATCAGATGGCTGCCTTCGGGATCTCCGGTCATATTGGCTCCGGCTTCAAGCGCCTGTTCATGTCCCACCCGCCGCTGGAAGAGCGTATTGCGGCACTGCGCAATATGCAGCGTTAAGACGGTTTCGCTGCCTAACAAAAAAACCCGGATGGTTCCGCCATCCGGGTTTTTTATTGTGCTGATTTTTTGGTAGTGGAATCTCGCCAAGCGCGCAAAGAACGCCAAGAAATATATGATCTCTGCTTGTTCACTGTGTCAATAAATCGGGTATCCAACAAGGTTCTACCTTAGGGAGATGGCAGGGGACGCCGTCTCCGTCCAGGTATCATCAGCTGGGCATGGTTTTCTTGGCGTGCTTGGCATCTTGGCGAGATCATCTCTTATTGGTTTTATGCGCCCCTGAGGAGGGGGGGAGCGAGTAGGGATCTCTTTAGGTATCTGCCAGGCTGATTCGGGCCTCGGCGGTATCGCGGGCGATGCGCACATGGATCTCGCCGTATTCGTTGACCTCGTCCTGCGGGGTGGGGTCATCGGCACAGGAACAGCCGGCGATGATGCTGCTGTAAAACATCCCGAGTTTGACGAGGATGTGATCACTGTTCTGTTGCTGTGTCAGCAACATGAAGCTGAGCTTGTGATCAAGACTGGTGCTGCCATTGCGCAGACCCTGCTGCAATGGCAGGCATTGACTGTCCAGCTCGCCCAGTTCGGCCTTGAGGATGTCAGCAAAGGCCGGACTGCCATAGGCGGCGAGGCTACGTGGCAAATGACAGGGCTTAGCGGGCGGCGACATGTTCGGCATCGTCACGGTTGTCCCCTTCCAGTGCACTGACAATGGCATCGATTAGACAGCCTTGTTGGCGCTCGTCGCTCAGCGGACCACCCTGTTGATTGGTAATGAAAAATATGTCTTCAACCCGCTCGCCAAAGGTGGCGATCTTGGCGGTTTTGAGGCTGACCTCGCAGGTGGCCAGGGCACGGGCGATGCAGGAAAGCAGGCCGGGCCGATCGGAGGTGATCACCTCCATGATGCTGTGTTCCTGGTGGGGATCGTCATGAAACAGTACCCGTGTCTTGATGCTGAAATGCTTGAGCTGGCGGGCCATTTGGCGCTGTACTCGGGCAGGGTTTTGATCCGGGTTCAATAGCAGCAGGCGCAGCTGCTGGCGGATCTCTTCCAGACGATATTGCCCCTGGATCGGCTGGCCATTACCTTCCAGCACGATGAAGGTATCCAGGGTGTAGTGGTCGGTGGAAGGGATGATGCGCGCCGAGACGATATTCAGACCGAGCTGGTCGAGCAGGGTGGTGGTGGTGCTGAACTGAAAGGCGCGGATCGGGGTGTAGAGGAAGATCTCGGTGCCGCCACGCTCGGTTTGCTGGCGCAGCAATACCAGGGGTTCGTCACCCTGATGCTGGAGGATACCCTGGGTATGCCAGGCTATTTCGGCGCCGTTGTAGCGCAGGAAATACTCCTGGTTGATGCGTTGCCAAAGGGCGCGGGCATCCTTTTCCGGGATGCGCTGCAGCGACAGGATACGCAGCGCATCCTGCATGTGATCGGCGATTAGTTCGCCCTCGGCCACCGGGTTGGAGAGGCCGCGACGCAGCGCCTTGTGGGTGCTGTGATAGAGCTCGGCCAGCAGGGCATCCTTCCAGCTGTTCCAGACGGTGGGGCTGGTGGCGCGGATATCGGCGACGGTCAGCAGATACAGATAATCCAGATAGGTTTGACTGCCAAGCTGACTGGCAAAGGCATTGATCACATCCGGATCGGAGATGTCCTTGCGCTGGGCGGTGCTGGACATCAGCAGGTGATTACGGATCAGCCAGCTGATCAGATGGGTGTCGTAGTCGCTGAGGTGGTGCTGGCGACAGAAGGCCTCGGCATCCTCTGCGCCAAGCTGTGAGTGGTCACCGCCACGGCCCTTGGCGATGTCGTGAAACAGGCCAGCGATGTAGAGCAGCTCCGGTTTGGGCAGCTGCTGGCCGATGCGACTGCATAGGGGAAATTCGTGGTGGTGTTCGGCGATCATGAAGCGGCGCAGATTACGCACCACAAACAGGGTGTGTTCATCCACGGTATAGACATGAAACAGATCGTGTTGCATCTGCCCGACTACCTGCCCAAAGACCGGCAGATAGGCGGCCAGGATGCCGTAGCGATTCATCCGGCGCAGCTCGTGGGTGACTCCCTGGGGTTGGCGCAGCAGCTCCATGAACAGGCTGCGACAGCGCAGATCCTGACGAAAACCCTGATCGATCAGATGACGGTGCTGGCGCAGCAGGCGAATGGTGCCGGCCCGCACCCCGCGCAGGGCCGGGTTTTGCGCCAGGATTAGAAACAGCTCCAGCAGGGCAAAGGGGCTGCGACGAAAGACCTGTGGGTCGGTGAGCTCGATAAAACCATGCCGTGACTGGAAACGGCTGTTGATCTTTTTGGGCTCAGCCAGCTGATCGGCGTAGAGGATCTCCTCCTGGAACAGCTGCAACAGCATTTCATTGAGCCGCCCCAGCTCGAGGATGCTGCGGTAGTAGTCCTTCATGAAGTGTTCTACCGCCAGGCGAGAATCATCGTCCTGGTAACCAAACAGGACGGCCAGCTTGCGCTGGTGGTCGAACAGCAGGCGATCCTCGCGCCGCTTGGCCAGCAGGTGCAGGCCATAACGTACCCGCCACAGGAAGGCCTGGCCCTGTTCCAGCGCCTGGTATTCCTCCTGATTCAGAAAGCCGTGGCTGACCAGGTCGGCCAGGGTCTCGGCACCGAAGTGGCGCTTGGCCACCCAGCCAATGGTCTGGATGTCGCGCAGCCCGCCGGGGCCTTCCTTGATATTCGGTTCCAGGTTAAAGGCGGTGTCGTGGAATTTGCGGTGGCGGGCGATCTGTTCCTCCCACTTGGCCTGGAAAAAGGCCCGCCCCGGCCAGATGTGGCGCTGGCTGGTTTGTTCGCGCATCTGCTCGAATAATGCACGGGGACCCGATAACAGCCTGGCCTCCATCAGATTGGTGGCGACGGTGATGTCGGCACGGGCCTGTTCGATGCAGTCTTGCAGGGTGCGTACGCTATGCCCGACCTCCAGGCCGATGTCCCAGAGCAATAATAGAAAGGCCTCCAGGGGCTCGCTGGCCTGGCGCAGGGTGGCCTCGGGGGCCAGTACCATGATGTCGATATCGGAGTGGGGATGCAGTTCGCCACGGCCATAGCCGCCGACCGCCACCAGGGCGATCTGCGCGTGCAGGGCAGGGTCCGGCAGTTTCAGCTGCCAGGCCTGTTGCAGGATTTGATCGATAAAGGCGGCGTGGTGGGTGACCAGGCTGGTGACCGCCTCGCCGTCGCGAAAACGGTATTCCAGTGCGGTGTGAGCATCATGGAGGGCATCGCGAAACAGCTTGAGCGGCGCGCTGCCAGCCTGGAGGCTGGCCTCGAAGCGGGCCTGCTCAAACAAGCTATCGACAGACACTAGAATACTTCGTCCTTGCGTCGGGTCAGCACCTCGTGGCCGTCCTCGGTGACCAGGATGGTATGTTCCCACTGGGCGGAGAGGCTGCGGTCCTTGGTGACCACCGTCCAACCATCGCGCATCAGGGAAACATTGCGCTTGCCGGCATTGACCATCGGCTCGATGGTGAAGATCATCCCCGGTTCCAGCACCAGCCCGGTGCCGGCGGCGCCGTAGTGCAAGACCTGCGGTTCCTCGTGAAACTCGGCCCCAATGCCGTGGCCACAGTACTCGCGCACGATGGAGAAATGATGGCTTTCGGCGTGTTGCTGGATGCGATGGCCGATGTCACCCAGACGGGTGCCGGGACGCACCAGCTCGATACCGCGCAGCAGGCACTCATGGGCCACCTCAACCAGGCGCCTGGCCTTGACCGAGGGTTCGCCCACGAAGAACATCTGGCTGGTGTCACCGTGGTAACCATCCTTGATGACGGTGATATCCAGATTGACAATATCCCCGTTTTTCAATCGCTTATCGGCTGGGATCCCGTGGCAGACCACGTGGTTGACCGAACTGCAGATGGACTTGGGAAAGCCGTGGTAATTCAATGGTGCGGGGATGGCCTGCTGTTCATTGACGATATAGTCATGACAGATGCGATCCAGTTCATCGGTGCTGATCCCCGCCTGGACGTGGGGGGCGATCATCTCCAGAACCTCGGCGGCCAGGCGGCCGGCGACCCGCATCTTGTCGATTTCCTGCGGGGTTTTGATACGAACACTCATGGGAATAATGGTTTCCTGCTCGGGGGAGCTGCCTCCCGTCTATACAACGCCTGTCTATCATGGCGGCATAAGCGTTGTTGGGCAAGGGTACATGTGGTATAAAGTGCGGCTTTCCAGCTACTGTGTTGGAAAGACCCTGTGGTTCCTGTTGGAAATGCCCGGCCGGAACCAAAAAAATCCCAGCATGCGCCGTAAGGGACTGTCCGGGTGCCTACCGCCTATTTTGCGGTGGGTTGGACAGCCCGGCGCCTGTGAGGAACAACCCAAAACGATTGGAGTTTATTGATATGGCAAGCGTTACCATGCGTCAAATGCTGGAGGCCGGTGTACATTTTGGCCACCAGACCCGTTACTGGAATCCCAAGATGGCGCCGTTCATCTTTGGCGAACGTAACAAGATTCACATCGTCAATCTGGAAAAGTCCCTGCCGATGTACAACGATGCGATGAATTTCGTATCCAAGCTGGCATCCAAGAAGGGTAACATCCTGTTCGTTGGTACCAAGCGCCAGGCCCGCGAAATCGTGCGCGAGGAAGCCGAGCGTTGTGGCATGCCCTATGTCAATCATCGCTGGTTGGGCGGCATGCTGACCAACTACAAGACCGTCAAGCAATCCATCAAGCGCCTGAAAGAACTGGAAGCCATGGATGAAGACGGTTCACTGGATCGTCTGACCAAGAAAGAGGCGCTGATGCGCCGTCGCGAGATGGAAAAGCTGCAGCGCAGCATGGGCGGTATCAAGAATATGCCCGGCCTGCCGGACGCCATGTTCGTGGTGGATGTGGGTCATGAAGACATCGCCATCAGCGAGGCCAATAAGCTGGGTATCCCGGTGATTGCCGTGGTTGATACCAATGGCAGCCCGGCCGGTGTGGATTACATGATCCCCGGTAATGACGATGCCATCCGTGCCATCATGCTGTATGTCCAGGGCGTGGCCAATGCGGTGCTGGAAGGCCGTGCCTCTTCCTCGCATGTGGGTGGCAACCCTGAAGATGAATTTGTCGAGATGGCCGAGGGCGAAGAAAAAGCCGCCAGCTAAGTCAGGCTGACAGCTGAAGCAAAAAAGGGGGCCATGCCCCCTTTTTTGAAACGAATTTCTGCCCGGAGCAATATTTCGGGCATGGTTTCAGTGATTTGTGAAGAGGATGAATGACGATGTCTATTACTGCAGCGATGGTTAAGGATCTGCGCGAGCGCACCGGCGCCGGCATGATGGAATGCAAAAAGGCCCTGGTGGAAACCAATGGCGATATCGATGCTGCTATCGAGTTGATGCGCAAGACCGGTCTGGCCAAGGCTGATAAGAAGGCCGGTCGTACCGCTGCCGAAGGCCTGATCGCCATTGCCGGCGGTGCCGACAACAAGCAGGTGGCGGTGGTTGAAGTGAATTGCGAAACCGACTTCGTGGCCAAGGGCGACGAGTTTCCGGCCTTCTGTAATGATGTGGCCAAGCTGGCGCTGGACAAGCAATTGGGTGATGTCGATAGCCTGCTGGCCGCGCCCATGGCCAATGGCAGTACCGTCGCCGAGACCCTCAAGAGTCTGATTGCCAAGATCGGTGAAAACATGAATGTACGCCGCGTCTCACTGGTCGCGGGCGATGTGGTGGCCAGTTATTCCCACGGCAGCCGGATCGGCGTGGTGGTGAGCATGGAAGGTGGTGACGAAGCACTGGGCCGTGATATTGCCATGCATATCGCCGCCAGCCGCCCGCAGGCCGTTTCTGCCGATGAGATCTCCCAGGACTTGATCGAAAAGGAAAAGGAAATCTTTACCGCCCAGGCCGCCGAATCCGGCAAGCCTGCCGAGATCATCGAAAAGATGATCGATGGTCGTATCAACAAGTTCCTCAAGGAAATTACCCTGCTGGGCCAGCCCTTTGTGAAGGACCCGGATACCACCGTGGAAAAACTGCTCAAGGGTGCCGGTGCCAAGGTCGTCTCCTTTACCCGCTTTGAAGTGGGTGAAGGCATCGAGAAGAAGCAGGAGAACTTTGCCGACGAGGTGATGGCCCAGGTCAAGGGTAGCTAAGTCATGAGCGCTGCTGACGGCACATTGATGTACAAACGGATCCTGCTCAAGCTCAGTGGTGAAGCTCTGATGGGTGAGCAGGAGTTTGGTATCGACCCGGCGGTGGTGCAGCGTATTGCGGCAGAGATCGCCCAGGCGGTCAATGCCGGGGTAGAGGTCGGTCTGGTGATCGGCGGTGGCAACATCTTCCGCGGGATCAGTCTGGCTGGTGACGGTATGGATCGTGCCACTGCCGATCACATGGGCATGCTGGCCACGGTGATCAATGCCCTGTCGGTCCAGGATGGTCTGGAAAAGGCCGGTCTGACGGTACGAGTGATGTCTGCCTTGCCGATCAATCAGGTCTGCGAAGACTACGCCCGCCGTCGCGCCATCCGTCACCTGGAAAAGGGACGGGTGGTGATCATGGCGGCGGGTACCGGCAATCCTTTCTTTACCACGGACTCGGCCGCCACCCTGCGTGGGATCGAGATTAACGCGGATCTGGTGCTCAAGGCCACCAAGGTCGACGGTGTTTACACCGCCGACCCGGTCAAGGATCCGGCTGCTACCCGTTATTCCCGTCTGAGTTTTGATGAAGTGCTGGAACGTCAGCTGGGGGTGATGGATTTGACCGCGATTGTGTTGTGCCGCGATCACAATATGCCCCTGCGGGTATTTGATATGAACAAGCCCGGGGCCTTGATGGCGATCCTGCATGGTGCCGATGAGGGAACCCTGGTTGAGCGTGGAGAGTAGAGCATGATCAATGACATCATCAAGGATGCTGAAGCGCGCATGCAAAAAAGCATCGAGGCACTGAAGACGGAACTGTCCAAGGTCCGTACCGGACGCGCCCATCCCAGCCTGCTGGACCATATTAGCGTGGACTATTATGGCTCCATGGTGCCGATCAGTCAGGTGGCCAATATTGCGGTGGAAGACTCCCGCACCCTGGCGGTTTCACCCTGGGAAAAGCAGATGGTCAGTGTGGTGGAAAAAGCGATTCTGACCTCTGATCTGGGTCTCAATCCGGCCACCGCCGGTACTGTGATCCGTGTGCCGATGCCGCAGTTGACTGAGCAGCGTCGTCGTGATCTGACCAAGGTGGTCAAGGGCGAGGGTGAGCAGGCCAAGGTGGCGATTCGCAATATTCGTCGTGATGCCAATTCTGATTTCAAGGCCTTGCTCAAGGACAAGGAGATCAGCGAAGACGAGGCACATGGCGCGGAAGAGGCCATTCAGAAACACACCGACAAGTATATTGCCGAGGTGGACAAGGTGGTTGAGATCAAGGAACAGGACTTGCTGGCAATCTAGTCGGCATCTCCGGACGCTAGCACGAAGGCAGCTCAGGCTGCCTTTGTTCTGTGAACTGATAGTCGCTAAGCGTAGCGTTCCGCGTGGGCGCAGCACCCTACAGGCGAAACAGGGACAATCATGGCCAAAGCGATCAAGCATACCTCTCCTAGCAGTATTCCCAGACACGTGGCCATCATCATGGATGGTAACGGGCGCTGGGCGCGGCGGCGCCATTTGCCGCGTTTTGCCGGCCACCGGGCTGGCTTGCAGGCGGTGCGCAAGACTGTCCGTGCCTGTGCAGAGCACGGTGTTGAGGTGCTGACCCTGTTTGCCTTTAGCAGCGAAAACTGGCGACGCCCCAAGGAAGAGGTCGGTTTGTTGATGAACCTCTTTTTGACTGCCCTGGAGAGAGAAATCAGCAAGCTTCATGAGAATAATATTCGCCTGCGGATCATCGGTGATACAACGGCCTTTAATGCCGAGATCCAGCAACGTATTGTGGATGCCGAGACGCTTACCCAAAACAATACTGCTCTGCAATTGAATATCGCTGCCAACTATGGGGGGCGCTGGGAGATCGCCCAGGCCTGCCGCCGTCTCGCCACGGCGGTGCAAGCCGGTGAGTTGACCGCTGAAGCCATTGATCCGGAAATGATTCAGCAGCATTTGTCACTGGCGCATCTTCCTGAACCGGATCTCTTTATTCGCAGCGGTGGGGAGCAGCGCATCAGCAATTTCCTGCTCTGGCAGCTGGCCTATACCGAGCTGTATTTTACCGATCTGCTTTGGCCCGAGTTTGATGAAAAGGCCTTTGCCGCGGCACTTGATTCGTTTGCTTCACGCCAACGTCGCTTTGGGCGTACGGGTGAGCAGGTCGAAGCACAGACACAGGTTTAGCACGATGTTGATGCAACGCGTTATCACAGCACTGATTCTTGCCCCGCTGTCACTGTGGGGGATTTGGGTTGCATCCTCCAGTGTCTTCGCCCTGATCCTGGGCTTGATCTTTGCCATGGCGGCCTGGGAATGGGCTCGACTCAGCGGCATGCAGCGCATCCCTGCACGCCTGGCCTACGTGGTTCTGGTCAGCTTGCTGATGCTTGGTCTCTACCTGGCACAATCGATCCACAACTTCTCGCTGATGATCCTGGTGCTGGGCCTGATGTGGTGGAGCATGGCCTTGATGTCGGTACTGTCCTATCCCGATGCAAATGGTCTATGGCGAAATTCCCCCCTGGCACGAGGTTTGGCCGGTTTGTTTGTGCTGCTACCGGCCTGGTTGGCGATCGTGGTGTTACACGCCCATGGGGAGCAAGGTCCGTTATGGGTGATCCTGTTGGTGATGATGGTGTGGGCGGCCGATACTGGGGCTTATTTTGCAGGTCGTGCCTTTGGCCGACATAAACTGGCCCCGCGGGTTAGCCCCGGCAAGACCTGGGAAGGGGTGGTGGGTGGCATGGCCCTGGCATTACTGATTGCCCTGGCGGGCAGCTACTGGCTGGACCTGCCGGGTAGTCTGCTGGTATTTGCGTTGCTGGTCTTGGTAAGCATTCTGATTTCGGTGCTGGGTGATCTGCTGGAAAGTCTGTTCAAGCGGATCACGGATATCAAGGACAGTGGCGGTATGCTACCCGGTCATGGCGGTATACTGGATCGCATTGACAGTCTGACCGCTGCCGCGCCCCTGTTTGTGTTGGGATTGCTATGGCTGGGATAAAACAGATCACGGTATTGGGTTCGACCGGCTCGATAGGGCTTAGTACCCTGGACGTGCTGGCCCGCCACCCAGGGCGTTACCAGGTGCTGGCCTTGAGCGCCAATCGCCAGGTGGATCGCATGTTGGCGCAATGCCTGCAATATCGTCCCCGCTGGGCGGTGATGGCGAATGAGGACGCGGCCCAACAATTACAGTCGCAATTAATCGCGCAGGGCAGTGACACCCAGGTCCTGAGCGGCGTCGCAGGCCTGGAAACCATCGCCGCCCTGCCCGAGGTCGATTATGTAATGGCGGCTATCGTGGGTGCTGCCGGTCTGCCACCGACGCTGGCGGCAGCCCGTGCCGGTAAACGCATCCTGCTGGCCAATAAGGAAGCCCTGGTGATGTCTGGCGCCCTTTTCATGGATGAGGTGCGTCGAAGTGGGGCGGAATTATTGCCTATCGACAGCGAGCATAATGCCATCTTCCAGTGCATGCCCGAACGCTTTACCCGCGGGCAGTCTGAGGCTCTGGCCGAGGTCGGGGTGCGCAAGATCCTGCTGACGGCATCGGGTGGTCCGTTTCGCACACTGCCACTGCAGCAATTGTCCGAGGTCACCCCTGCCCAGGCGGTGGCCCATCCCAATTGGTCGATGGGCCGTAAGATCTCGGTCGATTCGGCCAGTATGATGAACAAGGGACTTGAGGTGATCGAGGCCTGCTGGCTGTTTAACACCCGTCCCAGTCATATTCAGGTGGTGCTGCACCCGCAGAGCGTGATTCATTCAATGGTGGAATACAACGATGGCTCGGTGTTGGCACAGCTTGGCAATCCGGACATGCGTACCCCTATCGCCCATGCCCTGGCCTGGCCGGAGCGGATTGATTCCGGAGTGGCCAGTCTGGATATGTTCGCGATAGCGCGCCTGGATTTTGAAGCACCGGACCTGGAACGTTTTCCTTGTCTGCGCCTGGCGATCGAAGCGATTGAAACCGGTGGTACAGCCCCGGCGATCCTGAATGCCGCAAATGAGCTGGCAGTAGAGGCCTTTTTACAGCAGCAAATTCGCTTTACCGACATCCCTGTTGTGATTGAAGAGACTCTGGCAAGGATCACGGTTCAGCAGGCCGATGTGCTGGCGAGCATCTTTAGTGCTGATCAGCTGGCGCGCGATACGGCTGGCAGCTTGATCGGCCAGTTCTCCGATGGTGTACGCCGATGAGTGATGTCTTACTGAGCATTTTGGCGCTGCTGGTGGCCCTGAGTCTGCTCATTGCGGTACATGAATGGGGGCACTTCCTGGTTGCCCGCTGGAATGGGGTCAAGGTACTGCGTTTTTCGATTGGCTTTGGCAAGCCCCTGTGGACACGGCGTTTCGGTCCGGATCAAACCGAATTTGTCATTGCAGCGATTCCGCTGGGTGGCTATGTGAAGATGCTGGACGAGCGTGAAGGGGAGGTCGCCGAGGCAGACCTGGGACGGGCCTTTAACCGCCAGTCGCTACGCAAGCGCAGTGCCATTGTCGTCGCGGGTCCACTGTTCAATTTTCTATTTGCCCTGCTGGCCTACTGGTTGATGTTTGTCATGGGTGTCCCCGGGCTGAAGCCGATCCTGGGCGAGGTGACACAGGATACTATTGCCTATCAGGCGGGACTGCGTGAGGGTCAGGAAATCCTGGCGGTCAATGGTGAGCCAACCCCGACCTGGCAGTCCGCAATCGAATCCATACTGCCACGCCTGATCCTCAATGAAGACTTGGTGTTGAGTGTGTATGATGGTGGGCTGGTGCGTGAGCGCTCTCTGGTTGCTGGCGGGGTCGATGCCTCAATGCGCCCGGAAGAGGTATATCAGCGCCTGGGTCTCAGGCCGTTTCAGCCACGGATCGCACCGGTGTTGGAGCGTGTGTTGCCCGGATCACCAGCGGAACGTGCCGGCTTGCAGGCCGGCGATCGTATTATCAATGCTGCTGGAGAGTCGATTGCTGAATGGGCAGAGCTGGTGGCGATGATCAATCGGTACCCTGAGCAGGGGCTGGCCCTGCAGCTTGAACGTAACGGCGAAGTGATGAGTCTGGTGGTGCGTCCCGAGCGTGTTGATGGGGCGCCCTCGTCGGGTCGAATTGGTGCCATGGTGCGAATCGACGAAGCACAGTTTGCTGCACTGCGCACCGAGTTGCGATATGGACCTGTGACAGCAATTTCAGCCTCCTGGCAACGGACTTGGGAGATGAGTGCGCTGACCCTGAAGATGATTGCCCAGATGATTACCGGCCGCGCCTCGCTGGAGAATGTCAGTGGACCGATTGGGATTGCCCAATACGCCAAGTCATCGGCTGGTGCCGGTTTGAGCCAGTTTCTGGCTTTTTTGGGTTTGATTAGCATTAGTCTGGGTATTCTGAACCTGTTGCCCATCCCGGTTCTTGATGGCGGACACTTGATGAATTATGCGATTGAGGCCGTGCGTGGCAAACCGCTTTCGGACGCGGCAGAAGCCATCGCCCAACGTGTTGGCCTGATGATGATCCTGGCACTGATGATGCTGGCCATATTTAACGACCTGGTGCGTATCACCGGTTAAACAAGAATTAACTAGCGAGCCTTTATGAGCTTATTGCGACAACTTCTTACCGGTGGCGTACTGATTGCTGCATTGTCGAACAGTCCTTTGCAGGCATTCGAGATCCAGGAAATTCGTGTTGAAGGTTTGCAGCGTATTGCTGTGGGGACAGTTTATAACTACCTGCCATTACAGGTTGGTGATCGCCTTGATGATGAGCGCTCTTCGGCCGCCATACGTGCCCTGTTTCAAACTGGTTTTTTTAACGATGTCGTATTGGAGCAGGAAGGCAGCACTCTGATCGTCTTTGTGGTCGAACGTCCGGCTATCGCGAGTATCGAGATCAAGGGAAACAAGGATATTCCCAGTGATCAGCTGAATGAGCAGTTGCAGCGCCTTGGTTTTGCCGAGGGGCGGGTATTTGATCGCGCCCTGCTTGACAGGGTTGAGCAGGAATTGCAGCGCCAATACCTGGCATTTGGGAAGTACAATGCCCAAGTGCGCACCACGGTGACACCTCTGGAACGTAATCGTGTGGCGGTTAATATCGATGTCTCCGAAGGCGAGGTGGCCTCGATTCATCATCTGAATATCATCGGTAATCGGCGATTTAGCCAGAAGGAGTTGCTCGACACCCTTCAGCTGAGTACCCATAGTGGCATGTTCAGTAGTCGCGACCAGTATTCCAGACAAAAGCTCGCCGCCGATCTGGAAACCCTGCGCTCCTTTTACCTGGACAGGGGTTACATTAATTTTGATATTGTCTCTACACAGGTGACGATTACTCCGGATAAGCGCCATGTGTATATCACCATCAATCTTCATGAGGGTGAACAATACCGTATTAGCGAGATCCGTATTCAGGGTGACACCGTGGTGCCGCCCGAAGCGTTGCGCGAACTGATTTCGATTAAGTCAGGCGATATTTTCTCGCGCAAGGCCTTGACCGATAGTAGTCGCCGCATTAGCGATTCGATTGGTGATGTGGGTTATGCCTTTGCCAATATCAATCCGGTTCCAGAGTTGAATGATGCGACGCGTGAAGTGGCGCTGACATTTTTGGTTGATCCCGGCAAGCGTGTCTATGTGCGGCGGGTCAATCTGAGTGGTAATACGCGTACCAATGACGAGGTATTGCGTCGTGAGATGCGACAGATGGAGGCAGGCTGGATGTCCACCAGCCGGGTCGAGCGCTCCAAGGTCCGGCTTGATCGCTTGGGTTTTTTTGAAAGTGTCAGTATCAATACACCAGCTGTCCCAGGTACACCGGATCAGGTTGATGTGAGTTATGATGTGGTGGAATTGCCGGCCTTTGGCAGTTTCAATTTTGGTATTGGCTATGGCGATGCGCAGGGTTTTCTGGTCAATGCCAGCGTGGACTGGAATAATTTTCTTGGTAGTGGGCAGCGCTTTAGCATTAATTTTGATAACAGCCAGGTAACCCGTACCTACAGTTTCAATCTGGTCAATCCCTACGCAAGCATTGATGGGGTGAGCCGCAGCATCGGTATGTTCTATCAGGAAACCGATGCCGCACGCGCCAATATCTCCCGCTACAGTACCGATAGCTATGGCGCCTCTCTGCGTTATGGGGTGCCAGTCAGTGAGTATGACACGGTACGTTATGGTGGGCGGTATGCCCATACCAGGCTACACACTACCGATTCCACCGCAGATGAAATCAAGAATTTCTGTAATGACGTCGCGACCGTTGATGACTGTCGTTACAATACCTATGTGCTTGAGGCCGGCTGGAATCGTGATACCCGTAACCGGGTGATCTTCCCTACCCGAGGCGGTTTGTTGTCGGTCAATTCCGATGTGGCGATGCCGCTAGGTGAGGATTCTCTCAGCTTCTACAAGCTTCGACTGTCAAAGAATCAATATCTCCCGCTTAGTGACAACTTGACCTTTATGCTGGAAGGTGAGGCGGCATATGCCAATACCTATGGGCAGAGCAATGTGCTTAGCCCATCCGAGCGCTATTTCGCCGGTGGGATCAGCACGGTGCGCGGCTATCGAACCAACAGCTTGGGCCCTCGTGATACACCAAATGATGACCCGATGGGGGGGAACGCACGTCTGACCGGTCGCGCCGAGCTGGTGTTCCCGCCGCCTTGGGCACTGGACAACATGTCGATGCGCTTCCGCGCTTTCCTTGATGTGGGTAATGTGTATGATACCACTCGTGACGACGTGGACTTGGGGGAATTGCGCAGCTCTGGTGGTCTATCCCTGTCATGGTTTACCCCTGTGGGACCTTTGACCTTTAGCTATGCACGGCCGCTCAATACTCGTACGGGTGATGAAACAGAGACCTTCCAGTTTACCTTGGGTACCCCCTGAGCTGGTTAATAGGATGGGCATATGATAAGAGGTTCCTTGCGGCGCGTTATTCTACTCATGTTGCTGATGCTCGGCTTGTATGGCATTGCCCATGGCCAGCAGGGTATGCGAGTGGCCTTTGTGAATACTCCCGAGGTGCTCGAACAAGCGCCGCAGGCTGAGGCGGTTCGAAATACCCTGCAGGCTGAGTTTGCCCCGCGGGATGCCAATCTTGTTGCTGAACAGCAAAAAATTCGTGCACTTGAAGAGCGATTGCTGCGTGATGCGGCGGTGTTGAGTGATGAAGAACGACGTCGTTTGGAGCGGGATCTGCTCGCTCAGCAACGTGATCTTAAGCGTAGTCGTGATGAATTTGGCGAGGATTTCAATATTCGCCGCAATGAAGAGCTGGCCAAGATGCAGCGCGAAATTGCCGAGTCGATCATGAATCTGGCACGTGAGCGCGGTTATGATTTGATCATTGAAAGTGGCGTGGTGTATGCCAGTGATCGCGTTGATATTACCAAAGAGGTGATTGCCCGACTTAAGCGGGATCACCAGAAAACCAGACCTTGAGGTGTAAGCGTGAAGATGCGACTGGGTGAACTGGCAGATAAACTCGACCTGGTGCTTGACGGTGATCCTGACTGTCTGATCGAAGGGATATCAACACTCACCAACAGCCGAGCAAACACTGTTAGTTTCCTCGCCAACCCACGTTATCGAACAGCACTTGAAAACACCTCTGCGGCGGCTGTGATTGTACGTGAAGCTGATCGTGACTTTTGCCCCGTAAACGCCCTGATTAGTCGCAATCCCTACCTGAGTTATGCACATCTTTCTGCATTGTTCGCGCCGAATTTGTCTTCTGAGCAAGCTATCCATCCCAGTGCCTCGATTCACCCTGGTGCCAAACTCGCAAACCATGTGCGCATTGGTGCGAACGCGGTTATTGAGGATGGGGTTGAGTTGGCAGCAGGTGTTGAAATTGGTGCCGGTAGTGTGGTGCAGCAGGCCTGCTATATCGGTGCGTACAGCCGCCTAATGGCAAATGTAACGATTTATCATCACTGCCGGATTGGTGAGCGGGTACTGATCCACAGTGGCAGTGTGATTGGTAGCGATGGTTTTGGCTTTACCAGGGATCAGGATCGTTGGGTAAAGATTCATCAGTTAGGTCGCGTATTGATTGGCAATGATGTGGAAATTGGGTCTAATACCAGTATCGATCGCGGTGCTATCGACGATACGGTGATAGGCGATAACGTGATTATCGATAATTTGGTGCATATTGCACACAATGTTTCGGTTGGCTCAGGTACCGCGATCGCCGGCTGTGTCGGTATCGCAGGCAGTGTCGAAATAGGCGAAAACTGTACCTTTGCCGGCGGAGTAGGGGTGGCCGGTCATCTCCAGATTGCTCCCGCTAGCACCCTGCTGGCGATGACGATGGTGACTCACTCGCTGAAGCATCCCGGAGTCTATGCCTCCGGTATACCTGCGGATGAACAAAAAATATGGCAAAAGAACGCAGTGCGTTTTCGCCAGCTCAATGACATGGCGCGACGACTGCGTGCACTGGAAAAGGCCTTGTTACCCTCTTCGTAGACGTGATGTGTCGGCTCAGCTATAAGCTGTAAAGTCATTTTAGGCAGATACCTGCCTCCTTAGAGCCTGACAATATGATTTTTTTCGTGTCTACTCACCCATTTTGTTCAGACCATTGCTTGCTAGGGTGAATAAGCGTAGAGCAGTGCTGGGTCTTGGTGGATGCGCTACGCTTATCCACCCTACGATGATGCATGGGGCGAATCATTACTTTTTTCTATCAATTATGGGTTAACGACATTGAATAGTATGGACATACAGGAAATTCTCGCGCATTTACCGCATCGCTATCCTTTTTTGCTGGTGGATCGCGTGCTGGAATGTGAACCAGGGGTGCGGCTGAAGGCGCTGAAAAACATTTCCGTCAACGAGCCTATGTTTACGGGTCACTTCCCGGAGCGTCCAATTTTTCCTGGCGTTTTGATCATGGAGGCATTGGCTCAAGCGACGGGGATACTGGCATTCAAAACCACCGAATCCAAACCTGATGGCACCTCACTGTATTATTTTGCGGGTATCGACAATTGTCGTTTTAAGCAGCCGGTGGTGCCAGGCGACCAACTGATTCTCGATGTGCAGGTAGTCAAACAGAAGCGTGGCATCTGGAAGTTTACCGGACAGGCCAGTGTCGATGGGAAGCTGGTTGCCAGTGCAGATCTGATGTGTGCGCAACAGGAGATCAAATGAGTCTGATCCACCCTACTGCGCTGATCGATTCTGAGGCGCAATTACACGAGACGGTTTCAGTCGGGCCATACAGTATTATCGGTCCCGGGGTAGAGATCGGTGCCAATACCTGGATCGGTCCTCATGTGGTGATCAATGGGCCATGCCGGATCGGGTGTGATAATCGTATCTTTCAGTTTTGTTCTGTTGGAGAAATGCCTCAGGACAAAAAATACGCCAATGAGCCAACCCGCCTGGAGATAGGTGATCGCAATGTGATTCGGGAAGGCTGTACCCTGAATCGCGGTACGATCCAGGACCAAGGTCTGACCCGCATCGGTGACGACAACTGGATCATGGCCTATGTGCATGTTGCCCATGATTGTATGGTGGGAAATCGGATCATTTTAGCCAATAACGTGGCCTTGGCTGGGCATGTCAGCGTTGGTGACGATGCCATTCTCGGCGGTTTTACCCTGGTACACCAATTTTGTGCGATTGGGCAGCATGCCTTTAGTGCAATGGGGACAGCCATTGGCAAGGACGTGCCACCGTATATGATGGTTTCGGGCAACCCGGTTGAAGTTCATGGAATGAATGCAGAAGGTCTCAAACGTCGTGGCTTCGGTGCTGAACGACTCAGTCAATTACGCAAGGCCTACAAGATCTTGTATCGCTCAGGTCTCACCTTGGTGGATGCCAAACAGGCTTTGACTGAGCTGGCGACAGATTCAGAAGATGTCGCACTGCTGCTGGATTTCCTGCATAAGCAAACCAGAGGCATTGCACGCTAGACGCAATGTCTGCGTGCAAGAATGTAAATGCCGCTACACATCGGTATTGTTGCCGGGGAGATGTCTGGTGACATCCTCGGGGCAGCATTGATTGGCGCAATTCGTCAATCGCATCCAGATGCGGTATTCGTCGGGATCGGCGGTCCACGTATGATCGAGCAGGGTTGTCGAAGTCTTTTTCCACTGGAAAAACTTTCGGTGATGGGGCTGGTGGAGGTGCTTAGGCATTTGCCCGAATTGTTGGAGATCCGTCGCCAACTCTACCGACATTTTATTGCGAATCGTCCGGATATCTTTATTGGTATCGATGCCCCGGATTTTAACCTGGGTTTGGCCAGGCGGCTAAAAAGATCAGGCATCCCGACCGTACAGTATGTCAGTCCATCCGTATGGGCCTGGCGTCAGTATCGGGTTAGGAAGATTGCGCGCAGTATCGATCTGATGCTGACCCTGTTCCCTTTTGAGGCAGATTTCTACCGGCGGCACCAAGTGCCGGTTTGCTTTGTTGGTCATCCCCTGGCCGACAGTATTCCCCAATCAGCGGACAAGCTGGCCGCGCGGCGTGGCCTGGGCATCCCTGTAGCGCATCCGGTGATTGCCCTGTTGCCAGGTAGCCGGCGTAGCGAACTTCGCTATCTGGCAGCACCCTTTATCGAAGCGGCGCAGTGGTGTCTGACGCGAAATCAAGATCTGCATTTTGTTGTCCCACTGGCGACACCGGCAATCCGCGAGATTTTTGAAGCGCAATTGGCAAAGCAGGAAGCCAAACTGCCGATCCATCTGATCGACGGGCAGTCACATACGGTGATGGCTGCCGCTGATGTCATCCTGCTTGCTTCCGGGACTGCAACACTGGAAGCGATGCTATACAAACGGCCGATGGTAGTGGCATACAAGATGGCACCACTGACATATTGGTTGGCAAAACGGCTTATCCGTACCCCCTATTATTCGCTGCCAAATCAGTTGCTGGGTGAAGCCTGTGTCGAGGAAATTACACAGCACGAAGTGACCGGCGAGCGGCTGGGGCGTTCACTGTTGTCCTTGCTGGAGGCTGGGGGGGGGGATGCCCAGTTGTCGGCATTTGCCGGGATTGCAGAGCGTTTGGGAGGCAATGCCAGCCAGCGCGCGGCCAATGCCGTACTCTCCTTACTCGCTGAAAATAGTGCCGCTGGGAGTAATCTCTAGTGAAGTTCTGATTATTCTGCGTGGGTCCGGTTGGGCGCACATTGCATCGGGATTATGCTGTCTCTAATTGCGCCGCAGAGGGCGGGAATTTGCGTGTTCACGATGCATGCTCATAATATTTTGTGCTAGCCCTTGGTGATACAACATCATCCTCATTCTGAGGTAGTCACGGGAGTCATGTCTCGATTGCTGCTAGATAAGGCTCGCATGCTCCGCTCTGCATAGCAGCAGATTTAGTGGCTGCGCTCAACAATATACGAAGAAAGCCATCGAAGCGGATCTGCTTCGTGGCCGAATCCCTGTAGATTGCGCAAGGCTTGCTGGTGAAGTGCGATGGCCTTGGCTTTGGCGCCCTCCAGACCGAGCAGTGAGGTGTAGGTGGGTTTGTCTTTGGCCAGATCCGAGCCCTGGGGCTTGCCCAAGATGGCGGTATCCGCTTCCACATCGAGGATGTCATCACGGATTTGGAATGACAGGCCAATGGCCTCTGCATATCTGTCCAGTTCTTCCGCTTGGGTGTCAGTCAGTGTGTGGGCCGCCAAGGCCCCCATACGGACTGCGGCACGGATAAGTGCCCCGGTTTTACGTCGGTGCATGGACTGCAGGGTATCCAGATCGAGCCGTTGCCCCTCGGCGGCGATGTCGATGGCTTGACCACCCGCCATGCCATCAGAGCCGCTGGCATGGGCCAGTTCCCGCAACATCGCCAGGCGGGCCTTGGGGTCTGCGGTCATCTCGGGATCGGCGGCCAGAATTTCAAAGGCCAGACTTTGCAGTGCGTCGCCGCAGAGGATGGCGGTGGCCTCGTCAAAGGCCTTGTGGCAGGTGGGTTTGCCGCGGCGCAGATCATCATCGTCCATGGCGGGCAGGTCGTCATGGACCAGGGAATAGGCATGGATCAGTTCAATGGCACAGGCGGGGCCATCCAGTTCAGCCAGCGGCAATCCCAATACGCGACCGGTCATATAGACCAACACCGCACGTACCCGCTTGCCGCCATCCAGACAGGCGTAGCGCATGGCGGCATGCAGTTGTCCATGATCCGGCTCGTCGGTGGATGGCAGACGTTGCAGCAGGGCCTGTTCTACCCGTTGCTGATATTGCTTGAGCAGTGCATGAAGCTCATTTTGCATCGGGGTCAAAGTCCTGCAGCGGGGCATCGGCATCCTTGCTGAGCAGGATGCTGACCTTTTGTTCGGCCTGTTGCAGGGCTTGCTGACAGCGTCGGGTCAGGGCGATCCCCTGTTCAAAGTCCTGCAGGGATTGTTCCAGGCTGCTTTCACCCTGTTCCATGCGTTCAACCAGTGCCTCCAGTTCATGCAAGGCCTGTTCGAAATCAATGCTGGTGGGATCGGTTGCGGTTTTTTTTGCCATGTCGTATACACCACTGAAAAAGCCCGGCTAAAGTACCGCAGCACCCGCGTGGACACAAGGCTTGGGCAGGCGATTGTGTATACTGGAGCATTACACAGGTAGAGGTATGGCGATGTTACGCATGGGCGGCATGATGCTGTTATTGGCAATGGTATCGGGTCTGTCGGCGACCGAGGTGGAGATCTCGGCGGGCAGCGAGCAGTTTCTCTGGGAGGAATTTGCCGATAACGGTGAGAAACTGCTGGACGAGACCGGACTGCGCCATTTTGTGGCGATTCGTGGCAGCAATCACTTCGATCCCCTTTGGTCGACGAGTTTCATGGGCCGTTTTTATTCGGGCGTGGTGGATTATGATGGGCAAACCCAGTTGGGCGATTCGGTGCAGACCAAGGTCGACTACCAGGGGATGCGCTTTGAGATTGGGCTGAGCCGACGTGTCGGTGCCATCGCGATGCAGCCAGGGGCGTCCCAGTGGTGGCTGGATTTTGTGCTGGGCAATGATTTCTGGCGGCGTCACTTGCGTGATACCACGCTTAACGATGGTATCACTCCTGTGAGTGGTTATACCGAGTATTACAGCAGTCTGTATGGTCGCCTGGGCAGCCGCTATCAATCGGGTGCTGGGCTGAGTGCCGGCTTTGGGGCCAAGCTGCCGTTTCACACCGATGAGCAGATCACTTATGCCGGGGAGACGATCACCCTCAATCCACAGGGGCGTCTGAGCCTCTATGCCCATTTGGCCTATGACTTCAATCCTGCCTGGGGGATCGCCCTGGCCTATGACAGCTACCGCTTTGCCAAGTCCGATACGGTCAGCGTTGGCAGCGTGATTATCTGGCAGCCCGAGAGCAGCCAGGACACCCTGGCGCTGTCGATGCATTACCGTTTTTGAGGTGGGTCCCCGGATCCGGGCAAGCGTGATATGATGCGCCGATGTTCTCGTGGTTAAAAAATCCCTGGAAGCGATCACGTGGTGGCCGTAAGGCTGCCGATCCGTCTGCGCCGCAGATTATTCCCCGTGGCGAGCACGGTATTTCCCGCAAGCAGATCAGTGATTATGCGCTGAAGGTGCTTTATCGCCTGAATCAGGCCGGTCATGAGGCCTATCTGGTGGGGGGCGGGGTGCGTGACCTGTTGCTTGGGCGAGAGCCCAAGGATTTCGATGTGGCGACCAGCGCCAGCCCCGAGGAGGTGCGCAAGCTGTTTCGTAATTGCCGTCTGATCGGACGGCGTTTTCGTCTGGCCCATGTGCACTATGGCCGGGAAATCATCGAGGTGGCCACCTTCCGCGCGGCCCATGATGTGGATGGCGATGGTACCACCAGCGATAACGGCATGCTGTTGCGTGACAATGTCTACGGCAGCCTGGAAGAGGATGCCTGGCGGCGTGACTTTACGGTCAATGCCCTGTATTACACGGTCAGTGATTTTTCGGTGATCGATCACACCGGCGGCCTGGCCGACCTCAAGGCCGGGCAACTGCGGATGATCGGTGATCCGCAACAACGTTTTCATGAAGATCCGGTGCGCATGCTGCGCGCGGTGCGCTTTGCCGCCAAGCTGGGTTTTCGCATCGAAAAAGAGGTGGAAACGGCGATTCGCGAGTTGGGCTACCTGCTTGAAGAGGTCTCCAATGCGCGCCTGTTCGATGAAACCCTGAAACTGTTTCTCTCCGGGCACGGCGTCGCGAGCTATGAACTGCTGCGTCACTATCGATTGTTTGGCCAACTGTTTCCAGAAACCGATGCCTGTTTGAGTGAGGAGCGGGATCTCTTTCCCCACACCCTGTTACTGCGTGCTCTGGAAAACACCGACCGGCGCATCGCCGAGGGCAAGCCGGTCACCCCGGCCTTTCTCTATGCGGCCCTGCTATGGGAACCGGTGCGACGTGAATCGCTGCTGTTGATGCGGCGCAAGATGCCGGCATTGCAGGCGATCCAGGTGGCCGGTGATGCGGTGGTGGCCCGTCAGCTTCCCCGGGTGCAGGTGCCCAAGCGCTTTAGTCTGCAATCGCGGGAGATCTGGGAATGGCAGGAGCGTCTGGCACGCAGCACCGGCAAGCGTGCCCAGCGACTGATGGAGCAGCCACGTTTTCGTGCCGCCTATGATTTCTTGTTACTGCGGGCCGAAAGTGGTGAAGAGCTGGCCGAGCTGGCCGAATGGTGGCGGGCCCTGCAGGAATCCGAGCCCGTCGTTCAGGCCGAATTATTGCGCCAGGCCAACCGTCCTGGCCTGCCGCCCGAAGGGGGCAATGGCCCGGTAAAGAAAAAACGCCGTCGTCGCCCGCGTAAACGTCCGGCCGCCCCTGCCTCGTCCTGATGGTGTTCACCCGCTGCTATATCGGCCTGGGCAGCAATCTGCAAAATCCCGAAGCCCAGATCGACCAGGCCCTGAATGCCCTGGCCTTAGTTCCTGACAGCCGTCTGACGGCGGTTTCCAGTCTGTATCGTAGCGCCCCGCTGGGCCCCAGCGATCAACCCGATTATCTCAACGCGGTGGCGATGTTCGACACCCGTCTGGCGGCATTGGCCTTGCTGGATGCCCTGCAGGCCATCGAGCAGCAGCAGGGGCGGGTGCGTGAGCGGCATTGGGGCCCGCGGACCATCGATCTGGACCTGTTGCTGTATGGGGCCGAGCAGATCGACCTGCCGCGCCTGCAGGTGCCGCATCCACAGATGTTGCTACGCAGTTTTGTGCTGGTGCCGCTGGTGGAGTTGGCCCCCGAGTTGCGTCTGCCGGATGGCAGCGGTCTGCAGCAGGCCTTGCTGGATGGTGATCGTACCGGGCTTGTCAAGCTACGCCCGTTGCGGCTGTCATGATATTCTTGCCGTCTTTGGATGAGTAGGGTTGCTTGTTGGCCGTGAATGAACCGCGTTTCATTGTAGTGGAAGGCCCGATTGGGGTCGGCAAAACCACCTTGGCCAGGCGACTGGCCGATACCTTTGGCTGTGAGCTATTACTGGAAGGGGCCGAGGACAATCCCTTTCTGAAGCGTTTTTACCAAAATCCCCGTGATGCGGCCCTGGCCACGCAGATGTTTTTCCTGTTTCAGCGTGCCGATCAGCTGCAGGCCCTGCGCCAGAATGACCTGTTCGAGCCGGTGCGGGTGGCAGACTTTATGATCGAAAAGGATCGTCTGTTTGCCCATCTGACCCTGAACGAAGACGAATTGCGTCTCTACGAACAGGCCTATCGCCACGTGACCCTGGATGCACCCAAGCCGGATCTGGTGATTTACCTGCAGGCCCCGGTGCCGGTGTTGCAACAGCGTATCGCCCAGCGTGCCCGTCCTGGGGAGGAATACATCGCGATGGCGTATCTGCGCACCGTACAGGACGCCTATGCAAGCTTTTTTCACAGCTATGAGGCCTCGCCACTACTGATCGTCAATGCGGCCGATATCGATCTGGCCGAGAGCGATCAGGACTATATTTTGCTATTGGAGCAGATCCGCCAGATCCGTGGTGGGCGGCATTATTTCAATCCGATTCCCTCGATGTTGTAGAGAGGTCCAGATGTCCCGTATCAGCCTGAGCCGATTACAGCAAATGAAACAGCAGCGCGAGCGGATCGCGCTGTTGACCGCCTATGACGCCAGTTTTGCCCATATCCTGGATGCCGCCGGGGTGGATATCCTGCTGGTGGGTGATTCCCTGGGGATGGTGGTGCAGGGCCAGCCCAGTACCTTGCCGGTGAGTCTGGACGAGATGGTCTACCACACCGCGATGGTGTGCCGCGGCAGCCAGCGAGCGATGGTGATCAGTGACCTGCCCTTTATGAGCTACACCAGCGCCGAACAGGCCCTGCACAGTGCCGCGCGACTGATGAAGGAAGGTGGGGCACAAATGGTCAAGCTGGAGGGGGGCGCCGAGGTGGTCGAGATTGTGGCGCGCCTGTCCTCGATGGGGGTGCCGGTCTGTGCCCATTTGGGCCTGCTGCCCCAGTCGGTGCACAAGCTGGGCGGATACAAGGTCCAGGGCCGTAGCGAGGTCGATGCGGCCCGCATCCTGGCCGATGCCAGGGCCCTGCAGGCCGCCGGGGCCGATCTTTTGGTGCTGGAATGTGTGCCCCGGGGCCTGGCCAAGCGCGTTACCGAGGCCTTGCAGATCCCGGTGATTGGGATTGGTGCCGGGGCAGGCACCGATGGCCAGGTGTTGGTGTTGTACGACATGCTGGGGATCACCCCTGGCAAGCGACCGAGTTTTTCCCAGGATTTTCTCCAGCAAGCGGGCAGTATTCCAGCTGCCATCGAGGCCTATGTGGCCGCGGTGCGCCGCGGCGACTTCCCAGGCCCTGAGCAGGGCTTTGATTGATGCTGGTATGTGCCGAGACGGCCCCGCTGCGACAGCAGTTGGCAGCCTGGCGCCGGGCGGGGGATCGCATCGCCTTTGTCCCGACCATGGGCAATCTGCATGCGGGCCATCTGCGGCTGGTTGAGGTCGCACGCCAGCAGGCCGAACGGGTCGTGGTCAGCATCTTTGTTAATCCCCTGCAATTTGCCGCCGGTGAAGACCTGGCGGCCTATCCCCGAACCCCGGCCGAGGATGCCAGCGCCCTGGAACTGGCCGGGGTGGATCTCTTGTTCCTGCCCGCTGAAGAGCTTATCTATCCCCATGGTCGTAAGGCGATCTGCCGGGTCACGGTGCCGCCGGAACTGGGCGAGATCCTCTGCGGAGCCAGTCGCCCCGGCCATTTTGACGGGGTCGCCACGGTGGTGTGCAAGTTGTTTAACCTGGTCCAGCCGGACCTGGCCTGTTTGGGGCGCAAGGATTATCAGCAGTTGCGGGTATTGCAGCGCATGGTACGGGATCTGAATATCCCGGTGCGCCTGCTCGGGGTTGACACGGTGCGTGAGGCCGATGGCCTGGCGATGAGTTCCCGCAATGCCTATCTGACACCCGAGCAGCGCCAGCAGGCGCCGGCCCTGTATCGGACTCTGCAGCGGCTGGCCGGGCGACTTCAGGCCGGTGAGCAGGATTTTGCTGCCCTGCAAGCTGAGGGGATGCGCTTGCTGGAGGAGGCGGGACTGCGCCCTGACTATGTCAGTATTCGTTGTCGTGGGGATCTGCGCCCGGCGGTGACAGGGGACACCGAACTGGTGATCCTGGCAGCCGCCTATCTGGGGCGTGCACGCCTGATCGATAACCTGCGCCTGGCGCTGTCTGGCGGGTAGAATCCTCTATACCCAGCGTGAGATCCGGATACGAAGCCCGGGGCAGCTGATTAATATCTGGAGATAATCCGGTAAAAAGCTTTTGTTGTCTGCTGGATATCCAGATGAGACCGAGCTGAGGATATACCTGCAGCGTTGAACTGCCCTGCGCAAGTCGGCATAATGGCGGGTCTGATTGACACCTAGGAAGCGGACAGACGATGTTTTGTACCATGCTCAAGGCCAAGCTGCACCGTGCCCGTGTGACCCATTCCGAACTGGAATACGAGGGTTCCTGTGCGATCGACGGCAAGCTGCTGGAGCTTTCCGGGATCCGGGAATACGAACAGATCGAAATCTACAATGTGACCAATGGTGAGCGCTTTACCACCTATGCGATCCGCGCCGAGGATGGCTCCGGGCTGATCTCGGTCAATGGCGCGGCGGCTCACAAGGCCAATCCGGGCGATATCGTGATTATCTGTGCCTATGTGGCGCTGGATGCCCAGGAAATGACCCGTCACAAGCCTGTGCTGGTCTATTTGAACGAGCGCAATGAGGTGATCCGCACCGGCAATACCGTCCCGGTACAGGCCGCCTGAAAACCGTGCAAAACAGGCTTGCATTGATCGGCGAACTCTGATTAAATGCGCCTCCTTTCCTGGGGCCGTTAGCTCAGTTGGTAGAGCAGTTGACTCTTAATCAATTGGTCGAAGGTTCGAATCCTTCACGGCCCACCAAATTTCTTAAGCAGTGTAACGGCGGTGTTCGCAAAGACGGACACCGCCTTTTTATTGCCTGTCGATCGGATATGGATAATTCGCCATGCGGGTGTCCTAATCTGAAAGCCAATAAGGTATAATCCTTCGACTATTGCCCCTGCCTCACGTAGGGGCTGTGCATTTTCATGCCGTCCTGGTGGAATTGGTAGACACGCCAGATTTAGGTTCTGGTGGGGTAACCTGTCCGAGTTCGAGTCTCGGGGACGGCACCATTTTCCTGGCAGCGACCCGTTGGGGTGGCTGCATGCGTAACCATCACTTTTCTGATTGAATGTTGAGGAGCAAACATGCAGGTTTCAGTTGAGGCGACCGGTGGCCTCGAGCGCCGTATGACCGTAGAGATCCCTGAAGATCGTATCACTGGCGAAGTTGCCAATCGTCTGGCGCGCCTGGCCAGAACCGCCAAGATCAAAGGTTTCCGTCCTGGTAAGGTACCGATGAAGGTGGTTGCCCAGCAATACGGTGCCCAGGTGCGAGATGAGGTGCTGGGTGAAGTGATCCAGCGCAGTTATTTCGAGGCGGTCAATCAGGAAAAGCTCAATCCTGCCGGGATGCCCAAGATCGAGCCTGCCCAGGCCGAAGGGGAGCAGGGTTTCCGTTATGTGGCCATCTTTGAGGTGATGCCGGAGCCCGAGCTGGCTGAACTGAGCGGACTTGCCCTGGAAAAACAGGTTGCCGAGGTGACCGACGCGGATCTCGATAAGATGATCGATAATCTGCGCGCCCAGCGCACCGAGTGGAAACCGGTCAAGCGCAAGGCAAAAAAGGATGACCGCTTGAATATCAATTTCACGGGCACCATTGAAGGCAAAGAGTTTGCCGGTAACTCCGGGGAAGGGGTGCAGGTGACCATCGGCTCCGGGCGGATGATCGAAGGTTTTGAAAAGGGCCTGATCGGTGCCAAGTCCGGGGAAGAGATCGTACTCGACCTGCAGTTCCCGGAAGACTATGCCCATAAGGAAGTCGCCGGCAAGCCGGTGCAGTTCCAGGTGTCGGTCAATAGTGTGGAAGAGCCCCAGTTGCCGGAGCTGGACGAGGCATTTGCTAGCTCTTTTGGAGTGGGTGATGGCAGCATGGAATCCCTTCGTAATGAGGTGCGCCAGAATATGGAGCGCGAGCTCAAGCAGGCCCTGAGTGCCAAGAACAAGCAACAGGTGATGGATAAGCTGTTGGAAATGAACAAGATTGATCTGCCGCAGGCACTGATCGAGCAGGAGGCCGAAAACCTCAAGCAGCAGATGCTGCAGCAGATGCACGTGCCCAAGGGCAAGAGTGGGGCAGACCTGGATGCCTCCCTGTTCCATGGTCAGGCCGAGCGTCGTGTGGCCCTGGGGCTGATCCTCTCCGAGCTGATCAAGAGCAAGGCGATCAAGGCCGATGAGGCTGCCGTACGCGCCAAGGTCGAAGAGCTTGCGGTGACCTACGACGATCCACAGGAAGTGATCGACTGGCATTACGCAGACAAGCAGCGCCTGGCCCAGATTGAAGGTCTGGCCCTGGAAGACGCAGTGGTCGACTGGGTTTATGCTCAGGCCAAGGTGACCGAAAAGCAGGGCAGTTTCGATGCGCTAATGGGCCGGAGCTGATCCTACCCGAATAGCTTTACTGTAGATGAGGAACACAAGCGGATGATCGATAACAGCAAACACGGTGCGCAACACACCCAGAATCTGGGTCTGGTACCCATGGTGGTGGAGCAAACCTCCCGTGGTGAACGGGCCTATGATATTTACTCGCGACTGCTCAAGGAGCGGGTCATCTTTGTGGTCGGGCCGATCGAAGATCACATGGCCAACCTAATCGTCGCCCAGTTGCTGTTCCTGGAATCCGAAAACCCGGATAAGGATATTCACCTGTACATCAATTCCCCTGGTGGATCGGTGAGTGCCGGTCTGGCGATCTACGACACCATGCAGTTCATCAAACCCGAGGTCAGCACCATGTGTATCGGCATGGCGGCCAGTATGGGGGCGGTGTTGTTGGCCGCGGGTGCTGCAGGCAAGCGTTTCTCACTGCCCCATGGGCGGGTGATGATCCATCAGCCGCTGGGTGGTTATCAGGGGCAGGCCACCGACATCGAGATCCATGCACGGGAGATCCTCAAGGTACGTGAACAACTGAATCGCATCCTGGCCAACCATTCCGGTCAGTCGATGGAGCGTATCCAGACCGACACCGAGCGGGATAATTTCATGAGTGGCCAGCAGGCGGTGGAATTTGGCCTGATCGACAAGGTGCTGGATCGTCGCACGACTGCTGCCGAATAAGTCTTGTCGTCCCGTAACCGGGTGCGAGACTTGAAAAATATGCCTAAACTGGGCATGTTGTAACCAAAATCAGCCAGACAGGAACAGGTCATGAGTGAGAATACGACCAGTAAGGGCGACGACAAGGGCAAGCTGCTGTATTGCTCTTTTTGTGGCAAAAGCCAGCATGAAGTGCGCAAGCTGATTGCAGGTCCCTCCGTGTTCATCTGCGATGAATGTGTTGAACTGTGTAATGACATTATTCGTGAGGAAATCCAGGAAGAATCCATGGGCAGTGGTCACAAGAAGCTGCCCACTCCCCACGAGATTAACGCGATTCTCGATGAGTATGTGATCGGCCAGCGTAGCGCCAAGAAGGTGCTGTCGGTGGCGGTTTACAATCACTACAAGCGCCTCGACGTTGGTCAGAAAAAGGACGAAGTGGAACTGGCCAAGAGCAATATCCTGCTGATTGGTCCCACCGGTAGCGGCAAGACCCTGCTGGCAGAGACCTTGGCCCGGCTGCTGAATGTGCCTTTCACCATCGCCGATGCCACCACCCTGACCGAGGCCGGTTATGTGGGCGAGGATGTGGAAAACATCATCCAGAAGCTGCTGCAAAAATGCGACTACGATGTGGAAAAGGCACAAACCGGGATCGTCTACATCGATGAGATCGACAAGATCTCACGCAAGTCAGACAATCCTTCTATCACCCGCGATGTCTCCGGTGAAGGGGTCCAACAGGCCCTGCTCAAGCTGATCGAAGGCACCGTGGCCTCGGTACCACCGCAGGGTGGTCGCAAGCACCCGCAACAGGAGTTCCTGCAGGTCAATACGGCCAATATCCTGTTTATCTGTGGTGGTGCCTTTGCCGGTCTGGAACGGGTGGTGCGCAATCGTTCCGAGAAGGGCGGGATCGGCTTTTCCGCCGAGGTCAAGAGCAAGAACGAGGACCGCAACACCGGTGATCTGCTCAAGGCCATGGAACCGGAGGACCTGGTGCAATACGGCCTGATCCCCGAGTTTGTCGGTCGACTGCCGGTACATGCCACCCTTGAGGAACTGGATGAGGATGCCCTGATCCAGATCCTGACCGAGCCAAAAAATGCCCTGCTCAAGCAGTATGCCAAGCTGTTCGAGATGGAGGACGTGGAACTGGAATTCCGTGAGGAAGCACTGCGTGCGGTTGCCCGCAAGGCAATGAAGCGCAAAACCGGTGCTCGTGGGCTACGTTCGATCCTGGAATCGACCCTGCTGGATACCATGTATGACCTGCCTTCGCTGGAGGGGGTCAACAAGGTGGTGGTGGACGAAGGGGTGATCGATGGCGAGGCCGAGCCACTGATGATCTACAAAAACGCGGAGCCGGCCAGCCGGGCCTCTGCAGACTGAGTTGCCTGTTTGGCTCAGTACTGACATCAAGGGGCGGCTTTACCGCCCCTTTTTGTTTTAGAATGCCATCCAGGCTTGTGCCTGGCCGGACTGAGCTATGGGCTGGATGAGGCTTGGCAATACCCTGGCGGGGGCATTCGGTGTAGATATTTATCGTCATAGTCCTGTCGTTGTGCTTGATTCACCCCGCAAATGTCCACATCATGAGAGTGTGCCCGGTTGATTCGGGTCTGTCCCGCCAACCCCGTGCAGCGACCAATTCAACGCATTTGCTTGCCGATATGAGAGGAATACCCCATGGACACAGAGAACAAGGGTACTGAACCCCGCGACACAACACTGGAATTGCCGGTTTTGCCGTTGCGCGATGTGGTGGTCTATCCTCACATGGTGATCCCGCTGTTTGTCGGGCGAGATAAATCCATTCGCGCCCTGGAAGCGGCGATGGCTGCCAACAAGGAAATTCTACTGGTAGCGCAGAAGGCCGCCTCTGAGGATGACCCCAGCGAGGACGACATTTACCGCATTGGCACCCTATCCAGCATCCTGCAACTGCTGAAATTGCCCGATGGCACCGTCAAGGTGCTGGTGGAAGGCAGTCGTCGTGCCCGCATCGATAGTTTTACCGATACCGAAAATTACTTTGCTGCCAGGATCTCGGTGCTGGAGACCCCGTCCCTGGAAGAACGCGAGGCCGAGGCGCTGTCGCGCTCGGTACTCAATCAGTTTGATCAATACGTCAAGCTGAACAAGAAGATCCCTCCGGAAGTGCTGACCTCGCTGGCGGGTATCGAAGATCCCCATCGCCTGGTCGATACCATCGCTGCGCACATGTCGCTGAAAATCGATGAAAAGCAGGAAGTGCTTGAAATCGACAACCTGCGGGATCGTTTTGAACACCTGCTTGCATTGATGGAGTCCGAGCTGGATCTGTTACAGGTGGAAAAGCGCATCCGTGGCAGGGTCAAACGCCAGATGGAGAAAAGCCAGCGCGAGTACTATCTGAATGAGCAAATGAAGGCGATTCAGAAAGAATTGGGTGAGATGGAGGAGGCGCCCAATGAGATCGAAGAGCTGGAACAAAAGATCGAAAAGGCTGGGATGTCTGCCGAAGCCAATAAAAAGGCCGCTGCGGAACTGAACAAGCTGAAGATGATGTCGCCGATGTCGGCCGAAGCCACCGTGGTGCGCAACTACATCGATTGGCTGGTGCAGGTGCCATGGAAGAAAAAGTCCAAGGTGCGTCACGACCTTATCCGCGCCGAGCAGGTGCTTGAGGAAGACCACTACGGGCTGGAGAAGGTCAAGGAACGTATCCTGGAGTATCTGGCGGTGCAGCAGCGTGTCAAGAAGCTCAAGGGGCCGATCCTCTGCCTGGTAGGACCACCCGGTGTAGGCAAGACCTCGCTGGGGCAGTCCATCGCCCGTGCCACCAATCGCAAGTTTATCCGCATGGCCCTGGGTGGGGTGCGTGACGAGGCCGAGATCCGAGGCCATCGCCGTACCTACATCGGTTCGATGCCGGGCAAGATTATCCAGAATCTTTCCAAGGTTGGCACCCGTAATCCACTGTTCCTGCTGGATGAAATCGACAAGATGGCTTCGGATTTCCGTGGCGATCCGGCATCCGCCCTGTTAGAGGTCCTGGACCCGGAACAGAATCACACCTTTAGTGACCACTACATGGAGGTCGATTACGACCTGTCCGATGTGATGTTTATTGCCACCTCCAATTCGATGAATATCCCCGGCCCGCTGCTGGACCGCATGGAGGTGATCCGCATCCCCGGTTATACCGAGGATGAGAAACTGAACATCGCCAAGCGCTACCTGATCCCCAAGGAGCGAAAGGCCAACGGCATTGGTGAAGAGGAGTTGCTGATCAGTGATGAGGCGATGTTAGGGCTGATCCGCTACTATACCCGCGAAGCCGGGGTGCGTAGCCTGCAGCGCGAGATTGCCAAGATCTGTCGCAAGGTGGTCAAGCAGCTGGTGACCGCAGGCGAGACCAAGCAGGTCAAGGTCGAGCTGGATAATCTGAACGAATACCTGGGTGTGCGTCGTTTCCGCTATGGTCTGGCTGAAGAGAGCGATCAAGTCGGTCAGGTTACCGGCCTGGCCTGGACCGAGGTTGGTGGTGAGTTGCTCAGCATCGAAACCGCTGTGGTACCGGGCAAGGGCAAGCATGTGATCACCGGCCAGTTGGGTGATGTGATGAAGGAATCGATCCAGGCGGCGATGAGCGTGGTGCGCAGTCGTGCTGCGAGCTTGGGGATACGCCCTGATTTCTATGAAAACAGGGATATCCATATTCATGTGCCTGAGGGTGCCATTCCCAAGGATGGTCCCAGCGCCGGGATTGGTATGTGTACCGCACTGGTTTCGGCACTGACCGGGATCCCGGTACGGGCCGATGTGGCGATGACGGGGGAGATTACCCTGCGTGGTGAGGTACTGCCCATCGGCGGTCTGAAGGAAAAATTACTGGCCGCCCATCGTGGCGGGATCAAACTAGTGATGATACCCGAGGAGAATCGTCGTAACCTGGAAGAGGTGCCTGACAGTATCAAGGGTAATCTGGATATACGCCCGGTTAAATGGATCGACGAGGTCATTGACATTGCCCTGGTGCGCAAACCGGAGCCCTTGAGCGCGGAGGATTTGCTGGATGCCACAAGCAAACCTGTCGGCGAAAAGTCAAGCACCATTCACACCCATTAATCGAAACTATCGGACATGGCCACAGCGATGTGGCCATGTTTTTTTTATCTTGTGGGCGATGGAAATGGACTGCAGCGGTATATGACAGAAAGTTTTTTTCACCTTAATATAATTAGCTAAGTGGTTAATCCTCGTCACAATCTGGGTTTGTCTAATCCAGCTATCCATTTCCCTTGCTTGACAGTGCAAATGGCCTGTTGGTATAAAACCGGGCAAGTTGTTAATGCCGCTGACCGCAAGGTTTGACGGGGTATCTCAGGAGAAGTATGTTGCCTCCCACTTGGGCAACACATACACACAAAGAAAGGGGAACATCAGTGAATAAATCCGAAATGATCGACGCGATTGCATCCGGTGCAGACATCTCCAAGGCTGCTGCTGGCCGTGCACTGGATTCCATGGTAGACGCTATCACCAGCGCACTGAAGAATGGCGATACTGTCAATCTGGTGGGTTTTGGCAGCTTTATGGTTCGCGAGCGTGCTGCCCGTACTGGCCGTAATCCCCGCACCGGTGCCACCATTGAAATCGCCGCCGCAAAGAATCCCAGCTTCAAGGCTGGTAAAGCGCTTAAGGATGCAGTAAACTAGCGCGCCTCTTGAGTCACGGGTGCTTAGCTCAGCTGGGAGAGCATCGCCCTTACAAGGCGAGGGTCGCAGGTTCGATCCCTGCAGCACCCACCATCAAGACTCATATGTTCCGGAGCGGTAGTTCAGTTGGTCAGAATACCGGCCTGTCACGCCGGGGGTCGCGGGT
>JACUTZ010000115.1 GCA_014859545.1 Gammaproteobacteria bacterium | reverse complement strand
CAAACCGCGCTTTGTCGCCGGGGTACTCGGCCCGACCGACCGCACCGCCTCGATCTCGCCGGATGTGAACAACCCCGGCTTTCGCGCGATCAGCTTTGATACCCTGGTGGCGGCCTATCTGGAGGCCCTGCACGGCCTGGTCGAGGGTGGTAGCGATATCATTCTGATCGAGACCATCTTCGATACCCTCAATGCCAAGGCGGCGGTGTTCGCCTGCGAGACCTATTTCGAACAGCACAGCATCCGCCTGCCGGTGATGATCTCCGGCACCATCACCGATGCCTCCGGGCGCACCCTCACCGGCCAGGTGACCGAGGCCTTTTATAACTCGCTGCGCCATGCCCAGCCGATCTCCATCGGGCTGAATTGTGCGCTGGGGGCCAGGGAGCTGCGCCAATACGTGGAAGAGATGGCGCGCATCGCCAGTTGCCATGTCTCGGCCCATCCCAATGCCGGGCTGCCGAACGAATTCGGTGGTTATGACGAGTCCGCCGAGGCGATGGCCACTGAGCTGGACGAGTGGGCCGCCTCCGGTTTTCTCAACATCATCGGTGGTTGCTGTGGTACCGGCCCGGACCACATCCGTGCCATCGCCGAGTCCATGGCCAGACACGCCCCGCGCCCCTTGCCCGAGATCGCCCCGGCCTGCCGTCTTTCCGGTCTGGAACCACTGAATATTGACGAGCATTCACTGTTCGTGAATGTGGGCGAACGCGCCAATGTCACCGGCTCGGCCAAGTTCAAACGGCTGATCCTCGAAGGCCAGTTCGACGAGGCCCTGGCGATCTGTCGCGAGCAGGTCGAAGACGGTGCGCAGATCGTCGATGTAAACATGGACGAGGCGATGCTCGATGGCGAGCAGGCGATGGTCAACTATCTCAACCTGATGGCCTCCGAGCCGGACATCGCCAAGGTGCCGGTGATGATCGACTCCTCCAAGTGGGCGATCATCGAGGCCGGGCTTAAGTGCATCCAGGGCAAGGGCATCGTCAATTCCATTTCGCTGAAAGAGGGCGAGGAAAACTTTATCGCCCAGGCCCGGTTGATCCGCAAGTACGGTGCAGCAGTGGTGGTAATGGCCTTCGATGAAACCGGCCAGGCCGACACCCGGGAGCGCAAGCAGGAAATATGCAAACGCTCTTACGAGATCCTGGTCAATCAGGTCGGCTTCCCCGCCGAAGACATCATCTTCGACCCCAACATCTTCGCCGTCGCCACCGGCATCGAGGAACACAACAACTACGCGGTGGATTTCATCGAGGCCACCCGCTGGATCAAGCAGCACCTGCCCCATGCGCAGATCAGCGGTGGGGTCTCCAATGTGAGTTTCTCCTTCCGTGGTAACAACCCGGTGCGCGAGGCGATCCACTCGGTATTCCTGTACCACGCGATCCGCGCGGGAATGAGCATGGGTATCGTCAATGCCGCGATGCTGGCGGTGTATGAAGAACTGCCGGCCGAGCTGCGCGAGCGGGTCGAGGATGTGGTGCTCAATCGTCGCCCCGATGGGACCGACCGCCTGCTGGAGATCGCCGAGCAATACCGTGGCGATGGCAGCGCTGCGGTCAAGAAGGAAGACCTGGCCTGGCGTGAACTGCCGGTGGTCAAGCGTCTGGAACACGCCCTGGTCAAGGGCATTGATGCCTATGTGGAAGAAGACACCGAGGCCGCCCGTCAGGAGGCCTCCGCCGCGCTGGAGGTGATCGAAGGCCCGTTGATGTCCGGCATGAACGTGGTCGGTGATTTGTTCGGCGAGGGCAAGATGTTCCTGCCCCAGGTGGTCAAATCCGCGCGCGTAATGAAAAAGGCGGTGGCCTATCTGATCCCCTACATCGAGGCGGAGAAAAAGCCCGGTGCCAAGGCCGCCGGCAAGATCCTGATGGCCACCGTCAAGGGCGACGTGCACGACATCGGCAAGAACATCGTCGGGGTGGTATTGCAGTGCAACAACTTCGAGGTGATCGACATCGGCGTGATGGTCCCCGCGGTGACCATCCTGGAAAAGGCCAGGGAGCATCAGGTCGACATCATCGGTCTCTCCGGCCTGATCACCCCCTCGCTGGACGAGATGGTCCATATCGCCAAGGAGATGCAGCGCCAGGGCTTCACCCTGCCGATCATGATCGGCGGCGCCACCACCTCCATCGCCCATACCGCCGTCAAGGTCGAGCCCCATTACCAACATCCGGTGGTCTGGGTAAAGGATGCCTCGCGTGCGGTCGGTGTTGCGCAAAACCTGATCAGCGAATTGCATCGCGACAGCTTCGTGGCCGGCATCAAAAGCGAATACGAGGCGGTGCGTGAACGCCATGCCGGTCGTCAGGCCGCCACCCAGTTTGTCAGCCTGGCCGAGGCGCGCGCCAACAAGGTGGTGATCGACTGGGCAGCGTATACCCCGCCGCAGCCCAACAAGCCGGGTATCACCACCTTCAGGGACATCCCCCTGGCGAGCCTGATCCCCTTTATCGACTGGACCTTCTTCTTCCATGCCTGGGAGCTGCGCGGTGCCTATCCGCGCATCCTCGATGATGCGGAAAAGGGCGAGGAGGCACGCAAGCTGTTTGCCGATGCCCAGGCGATGCTGAAACAAATCATCGAGGAGAAATGGCTTTCCGCCAGCGCCGTGGTCGGGCTGTTCGCCGCCAACGCCACCGAGGATGACGACATCATTCTCTACGCGGAGGATGCCAACAGCGAACTGGCGCGCCTGCACAATCTGCGCAAGCAAACCAAGCAGCCGCCCGGCAAGCCCAATTACAGTCTCTGTGATTATGTCGCGCCGCTCAGCAGTGGCAAGCGTGATTATGTGGGCATGTTTGCCTGCAGCACCGGCCTTGGCATCGACGAACGGGTACAGGCCTTCGAGGCCGCCCACGATGACTACAGTGCGATCATGCTCAAGGCCCTGGCCGACCGCCTGGCCGAGGCCTGTGCCGAGTGGTTGCACCAGCAGCTGCGCAAGCAGATCTGGGGCTATGTCCCCGATGAGGCCCTGGATACAGAGGCACTGATCAAGGAGCAATACCAGGGGATCCGCCCGGCGCTGGGTTACCCCGCCTGTCCCGATCACACCGAGAAGGATATCCTCTGGCAGTTGCTGGATGTGGAACAGCAAACCGGCATCTGGCTCACCGAATCCAAGGCTATGGTGCCCACCGCCGCCGTGTCCGGCCTCTACTTCAGCCACCCCGAGGCCAGCTACTTTAATGTCGGCAAGATCGGTCGCGAGCAGGTGGAAGATTACGCCCGCCGCAAGGGCATGCGGATCAGCGAGATCGAAAAATGGCTGGGGCCGAATCTGGGTTACGAGCCGGGCTAATCATCTTCCCTTCTCGAGCTTCGGAAGGAGGGGGGAGAGAAGGGCTGGGGATGAGGGGGAAGCTAAAAGATCTCACCGCAAAGGCGCAAAGACGCAAAGAAATGCGCTGGATATTCGCCATGTAAGGCAAATGGAATTCATCCCCCATACCTGGAGCAGGATTGATGTGGCTCAGGCTTTGGCCAGGCATGTCACCCGAATCCGGCAAGTTGCCGTACTGATGTCCGAGCCACAACCGGCACCATCGCCACAACACCATGCAACGATCAGCAGACTACGCATTTAGCCAGAGGATTGCGTGACACAGGCACCACGCCGTGAAATAAAACGGTTACTTTTCCCCCAGTGTGCTAGAGTTAACGGGCTACAGAGATTTTAATAGGTACATCAAGCAGTCCTTCCAGGTTCTTCTCGAGTTTCCTTTCATTGCCTGTACGCACATACTCTCTTCAATTATTACTATTATCAGGTGAATATCATGGCTACAGGTACTGTAAAGTGGTTTAACGAATCCAAGGGTTTTGGCTTCATTACTCAAGACGATGGCGGTGCTGATGTATTTGTCCATTTCAGCGCGATCCAGGGCTCAGGCTTCAAGACCCTGAACGAAGCCCAGGCGGTCAGCTACAACGTAGAAAACGGTCCGAAAGGCCCGCAGGCAAGCAGCGTTACGCCTATGTAAGCGTTGCCTGGCACCTGCCCCTGCTGTTTAAGCACAGCAGGATCGGGCGACCAGCAAAAGGCCGGTGTTACTTTCCCTCAAAAGGAAAGTACACCGGCTTTTTTGCGTTTAATCGATTGAAAATAAGGAATACTTGGTCCCGATTTTGGTGGGAGTTTCATCCTTATTCTCACGCAGGGGCATCGAAACAACACCTGTTTGCCGCCTTCAGAAGGAGGGGGGAGAAGGGCCGGGGATGCGGGGGAAAACCTACCGGGCCGCACAAGCCGCCAGGTAGTTGTATTTCTTACTGTATTTACATAACCTCGCTACTCTGTATATACAAAAATAGACAGGTAAAGGACGCCTGCCGGAGTTCACAACACGCTGCTTCGATAAAGTGTAGTTAGGTAACAGAGATATACCGATATTCATTTCAGATAAAATTCACCACAGAGGTGAGTCATGAAAAACCAAACCAAAATCCCCACCAGCCCGGAAGCCTGGGAATCGGGTGAGCTTGGTCAGGATGAAGACTATGTAAAGCAGGCCGAGAACGTGGATATCGAAGCGATAGACCGCGAACTTGAGTTGCAGATGATCTCAATTCGTCTGCAAAAATCCCTTATCGAAGACTTTAAAATGATCGCCAAGGTCCACGGCCTGGGCTATCAGCCACTGATCAGGCAGGTGCTCAAGCGTTTTGCCGATAGCGAGAAGAAGCGTCTATTGCGCCAAATTGCTGCTCAGGTAGAAAACGGGAATAATTGCCTGGATGAGGAAGTGAAAAAGGCCGTGGGCTAGCAGTCCGTGGCTGACACGAATATGGCAATCACGCCAAGCAAGAGCAGGTGTCTTGCTATGAACACAATGCGATACAAAGGTTACTGCGGCTCCATTGACGCGAGCACGGAAGACAAGCTGCTCTATGGAAAGCTGAAATTTATCCAGGCCCTGGTGAACTACGAGGGGCAAACGGTCGCAGAGCTCAAGGCCGCCTTTAAGGAAGCGGTGGATGATGATTTGCAGCACTGCAAAGATGCCGGGATAGAGCCTGAAAAGCCCTTCAAAGGCACGTTCAACGTCCGCGTTGGCCCGGAACGGCATGAACGCATCATGCGCTATGTGCACCAGCACAAGCTAAAAAGCCTGAATGAGTTTGTCAGCCGGGCCATTGATCACGAATTGGAGCGGATGTAGGTGAACTTGTTTGCTCCCTTCTCCCCTTGGGGAGAAGGGTCGGGGATGAGGGGGCAGCCTCACGTAGCCACCCAGGCAAAACATGCAGTAATTGTGTGTCGCGTGATAAATTCAGCAGGGGGAGGCGAGGTGGCAATGGTGAAATTCGCAGCATAATGAGCACATATGGTCGCCATTTTGGTCATGCTGTTCTATGATACGGTCTAACGCCGTATCAATCTCCCGTGGAGACCAATATGCCCTCAACAGAACGTCTTGATATCAAACTTAGCCAGCAGGACAAGGCTCTGTTCAGCCGGGCAGCAGCCCTGGAGGGTGTCAGTATGGCTGCATTCCTGCGCTCCGCAGCTAAAGAGCGTGCGCTTTTGGCCGTGGAGCGTGAGCAACGTATCCAATTGACCGAGAGGGATTTCAATGACTTCAGCGATGCCATCAGCAAGGCCTTTGCCCCAAATGAGCCGTTGAAAAGGGCATTGGAAGAAACCATGGAAAAGGTTCGCCGTGCTTGAAGAGCAGCTGCTCGACCCGCAACGTCATGATCGTAATGATTTCAGCTGCGGGATAGCCGCTCTGGATATCTACCTCCAGCGCTATGCAGCACAACAACAGCGTACCGGTATTTCAACCACATACGTGCTGGTTGACAGTGATCAGCCTGCCACCATCCTGGGTTACTACACGCTCAGCGCAGCAGAGGCCGAGCGGGAACAACTCGCCACAGAACAACAAGGCAAATTACCCCACCATCCCATTCCCTGTTTTCGCATGGGGCGTCTGGCATGCCGGCAAAACCAGCAGGGCAAAGGGCTTGGCAGGCTGTTGCTTGGCCTGGTCGTGTCCCGCTGCCTGATGGCACGCACACACGTGGCAGCATGGGCATTGATCGTCGACGCCAAGGATCAGCATGCAGCAGACTTCTACCGACACTATGGTTTCAAAGACTTTGCGGATAAGAAGCTGTGCCTGTATCTCCCACTTGGCACACCGGCCCGATAAGCGTGTCAATGGCCACCCAGAACCCCAAACCACCTGATCGTGAGGCCCATGCCAATGAACTTCCAACGATGCCTGGTCACGAGTCCTCTGGCATGAGCCGCCAGACCGAGATCATTACCGATATCGTCGAACGGCTCGCCCGCTTCCCCGCCGTCGAATCGGTCCGCCTCTACGGCTCCCGCGCCCGTGGCGATGCCGACGAGAAATCGGATTTCGACATCGCCATTGCCGCGCCAAACGCCGATAGGGCACAATGGCAGGCAATCCTCGACAGCATCGACGCCGTCGAAACCCTGCTGGAGATCAATATCGTCAGGCTGGAAGAGACCGGCGGTGAGTTCAGGGAAAGGATAGTGAACGAGGGAAAAGTGCTTTATGAGCGAAGAAAAAATACAACAAAGTCTGACGAATCTTGGCCGCGCCCTAACACGGCTCGAAGAAGCGTTGAAAGAACCTGACACGAATAGCCTCGTCATCGACGGCACCATCCAGCGATTCGAGTTCGTCATCGAACTCTTCTGGAAAGCATTCAAACGTATACTCAGCCGTGAAGGTAT
>JACUTZ010000114.1 GCA_014859545.1 Gammaproteobacteria bacterium | reverse complement strand
CCCGCACCCTGGCCCCCGCACGGGCCAGGTACCAGGCACTGAGCATGCCCGAAATACCACCGCCAACGATGATGATGTCTGTCACATTATTTCGCCTGAGCTTGAGAGCCCTAATCATACAGGATTGCGAGGTCTGTATGGATGTCTTCATGCTTGGGCTGGCCACTATCAATAAAAAAAGGGCCCGCATGCGGGCCATTGAGTGGCCTGAATCAACAGGCCGTTACAGGTTTGCCCGTGTTATTCCACATCCTTGTTCCAGAACAGGCGGGTACGGGTATTCAAACCGCCAGTCGCTAATTGCTGGGTGTCGGCACCACTGGTTACCCCTTCTACAATGATGAACTCGGGACTATCTGGATCGGTAGGATCGTAGTTGGGATTACGCACCGGCACGATAACGTGGATATACGGTGGTGGCAGGCCGACATTGGGGCCTAAATCTCGGTTACGATGGGTACTCTCACCAATCGGCGAGCCATCAGATAGATTGATCGCATAGGCCCGTGCCACCCCTAGGTCACTGACACAGCTGTCAGAAATTACCATACTGGCTGGCTGGTTGGTGCCAAAGAACACAAAGCCACCACGTGCCTCGGCACGACCCACGGTCTTCTCACCGCCAAGCAGGCTGAGGAACCAACCTTCCTTGTTGCTCAGAGCGTTGGAATCGGGTTCCATGTTGTTGGTAATATCTAACAAGTCGGCCTCGGTGATGGTGTCGCTGACCCGCTGACCAATCAAATCACGGTCCTTGACCATGTAGAAGCGATTGACGACGTCTTCCTCGAAGGGCTTCTCGCGGTCGCCGCTGCCGATTACCACGGCGATAAAGCGTCCATAGGCATCGGACTCTTCGGCAATATCCACACGGTGCAGGAACTTACGCACATCGGCAACAGCACCACCCAATTCAGCCAGTTTACTCACCTTCCAATCGCTGGGATTGATTGCGATGGCATTAGTACTGGTAACGAGGTCGACACGCCAGATGTTGCCACCGGTATCCGGTACATAGACGCGGGAGACGACACCGTCACGGGTGATGGTCACCACCGGCGCCGGGATGCTGTAGTCCATGCCGACAACCTCGGCTTGCGGGATGTCTGTCGGGATGCCGGTCACCGAGGAGGGGCGGGCGCGCCACAGCACCTCGCCGTCCTCAGCATCGATGATCAGGATGCCCTGGCCCTGGGTAATGGTGCCCTGCGGATAACGATCCTCCTGCTGGGCATCGTAACCGGCACCCATGATCAGCACTAGGCGATCCTCGCTACCGCCGTCAACATCAGAAAGACGGACACGACGCACTACCGGCTCGGACCAGGTTTGCCCCAGGTTTTCATAACCGGTATCACAGGCCCCTGCAATACAGCCTTTTTGCCACATGAAACGAGGCTCATCCGGGTTGGACACATCCATGGCCACCAGGAAGCGGCCACCACGGCGCATGGTGGCGAAGATCAAGGCCCGATCACCTTCGGTATGGTCGATATTGCCATTACTGCCCAGCACATAGGAGGTAAGGCTGCCATCGAACAGATAGGGTTTGTTACGGGCAAAGTCTGCCTCTGCACTGGCTTCACCATTGATCAACGCACCCGGATAGGGGATCGAGGGGGTGTTGATGGTCGGGGTGTTTTCATACAAGCGTACGAACTGGTTCAGGAATGGCTGCGGGATAAAGCTCCACAGTTCACGACCCAGGTCGGTGTCTGGCACACAAGCCGGATCGAAGCTCACATTACAGGGTTTGCCACCCCGTACCGCGCGCAGCTGACCGTCGTTGGCACCGTAGAACACCACCAGGTCATTGTCATCACCGGTGCGGTTGTAGTTGATCACCAGTGGACTGGAATGCACCACATCACCATGCAGCGATGGGCGGGCCTCACCGGCGATGCGCTCAGGACTGGATACTGTGTCGCCATCGGTATTGGTATAGCTATAGTTGTCTTCACCACGGATCCAGTCGATTAGTTGCTCACGCTTGCTCGCATCCACACCCAGCATGTCGGCGGAGATTGCGTCATTGCTGGCCGCGAAGGTGTGCAAGGGTTGTCCAGTGCTACAGCTACCCGCGCAGGTAAACATATTACGACCGGCAGGAAAATCCTTCATGCGGATCTGCTGGGCGGCACCGCCCTTTTCCACCACCTCGCCATCGGGGCTATCGGTGGCACTGGGCGGGGTGCCGCGTTCATCAAACTCCCAGTAATTACTACCGTCTTCATAGGTCCAGAAACTGACTGCATCACTACGCAGGAAGCCGGTTAGAGTGTTTTGCGCAGGATTACCCTGGGCATCTGCCATCACCAAATTGTTCCCGGTATCCAGCATGAACTCGAATAGCTTGAGGTTACCGGTCCAGCGTGGGCGGCCAAGCTCATCGGGACGGAACATCGCCATATAGACTTCGTTCAGATGGGTGCCGCGGGTGTTTACACTTACCGGCAGGGAGCTGGCGGCAAATACGCTGTCGATGGCCTGGATCTGATTGAGGGCACTGTAGATTGCTTCTTTCAGTTCCTCCACATTATTGGCATCGTAATATTCACCACCACCATGCTTGGCGGTGCTGCGCATGTTTTCGATATGGTCAGGCCACTGGCCGCCACTACCTGGATAAACATCGATGGTAAAGGTGTAGATCCCCTGGTCTTTCAGGAACCGGGCATACTCGTCCATCATGTTGTTCTGATAGCTATTGTAGTCCGGGTTTAGCGGAATAATGCTGTTATCCATGCCGTAGTCAGTGACCAGTTGCTGTACTGCGGTGGAACTGGCTCCCATGGCATTGGTGTCGGCCTGGGCCGGTGGACCATTGGCGATAAAGATGATGTAATTATCGGCACAGATGTCGGTAATCGGACGCAGATAGGTCAGATTTTGGTTGGTCATGTTGGGGTGGGAATAGGCATCCAGATCGCGGTACAAGGTCGTGAGGCTGTTGGTCGCGCCCAAGTGCCCCACACGGGGTCTTAGCCCCCTGAAATAGAGAAATAACTCGTGCATGGCACCGCTGAAGGCAGCATTATTGCTGGTCATGTTATTGGTGCTACTGTCGCTGGACAGCCCCCATTGGCTGACCTCTGTGTGGAGCGCGCTTTTTACCTCTTCGGTAAAGGGCTGGATGGCACGGAGCGGAAAGCCGCCCCCCAGTTGTGCACTGTCGTTGTACAGCATCATGATTCCAATGTTATAGGCATCGGCATCCAGGCCGTCTTCGGCGAGTAGCTGCAGTAATGCCTCCCTAACCAAATAAAAGCGAGCTTGTGATACTTGGGCAATGGACGACCAGTTCGCTGAGTTGTCGATCACGAACAGAATATTAGGCTTGCCGCCCAGGTTGGGGTTGGTCATGAATAGGTCGGTGTCCTGGTGGCCGGTAAAGGCGCTTGCGCTAGCGATTGGCAATAGCATCAGGCAGCCAAGGGCAAGCGATCTCAGGGACTTAAAGCTGGGCATTTTCATAACTGCATCCTCATGTGAATTACAGGCAGCGACCTGCCAGCATTTCGATACGTATACCTTGATTGATTCGAACACGGGTACCACTGCCCAGAGTGGGATCAGTACTGGTAGCCGTTAATTCCCAGTCCACAAGTTCGATCCCGGCAGTACCACCGGTTCCCCCTTCCACCAGGCTGCCCTCACCGGCCATACTGTCACCGGGACGGGGGCGGGCACCGAGGCAGACTGGCATCTCCATTGCCACAGCGTAGTCACCGATCGTTGCATTGGTGGCAGCAGGGCTGTCAAAGGCATCCACATTGGATACCAGTTGCTCGATGGCACGTTGTGCCGAGTTTTCGGCTTCCTGTTGTAGCTGCATGTTCTGGGTGATCATCAGGTTGACGGTGCCGCTACGGATCAGGGTGACTGCCAGCAGGGTCAACAGCACCAGCATCACGAGTGCTGCAACCAATGCGATGCCCCGCTGTGGGTGTATTGATGGTGTCATTGACGCTCTCTCCGTTGGCTGATGTTTTCAATACGTGCGACCGCACTAAACACTTGGCGCTTGAAACTGTCACCGGGTGGCGGCAGGGTGATCCCGCCGTTATCGTCACCGCCACCCAGGGCATAGCTACGGGTATCGGTGTATTCGCGGGATTCTTCCGGGTTGCGCGCCAGTATATTGATATCCACAGTGACAATATTGCTCCAATCACCAGTAGCCAGTTCGTGAGCTTGTAGATAATTGTTCGGGTTGCCGTCGTTGTTAGTATCCACGCCATAGCGCAGGAACAGATATTCGATGCCTTCGGCAATGGGAACCGCTGGGCCACCGAGCTCGCGCCGCCACAGGGTGGGAATGCCATCACTATCGGGAGCGCAGACGTTGCAATCGCGCACATAATAGGTGTGCGCCACCATGCGGCGGATGGTAGCCGGATCATCATTGGGTGTATTTAGACGTAGATTGAACTGTGCGGTATTGTCGCCGGTGCCTACAAGCGCCTCGTCATAGGTGGATTGGATATAAATGGTGCCTGCATCCAGCCCGGTGGTATCGTCGGTGTTGCCATGGATGTTAGTGCTGGCGCGTATCACCAGCAAAACATTGGTGTCGGGGAGCTTCCCTGGCAGGCAGGTCGCATCAGGGGGGGGGGCGGTGTCGTTATAGCCCTGCACATGCAGGCTGCGCACTGATGTTTGCAATACTGCGGCAGTGATAGCACAGGGATCGACTAATGCCGGGGCAGCGATGGGATCGGGCATGTAATAGCCATAAAAGCCGGCATGACGCAGATCTTCACGCATTATCTGCAGGGCAAAGCGTCCATTTTCCAGCTGACGACTCGCATTGTTTAGCTCTCTATAATTGCTGCTGGCATTGACGAACATCACGGTCAGGCCCAGCAGTAAGAGCAGAGCAATGGCCATCGCCACCATGATCTCAATGAGAGAAAATCCCAGTTGAAGTGAGCGCCCTGATCTACTGGCTGATAGGGGTATTGTCAAATTTCTCATGGATTCATCCTCAGAAGCCCAGATCGGCAAATTCGACGGTACGCGCTACAACACGACGCATCGTATCATCGTCGCCATAAAGTCCCTGGGCGCAGGTCAAATCTACATTGGCGCTAGTCGCTTGCATGCCTTGCCAGGCGATGCTGATGCGATACTCACGTGGGGCTAGTTGCTCGATACAACCACGGGCACCAATCATGGCACCGACCATGTTTCCACCAGCCTCTTCTACTGGGGCACCGCGTAGCAATTGATCCCAGGCGGCAATGTCTGCAACGCAATCGGGATGGGTATTGTCGGCGATCATGGTTTCAACCACCGGACTACCTACGCCCACATAGGATGGGTTTTCGTTCTCAAGGCGATAACACCCACGATTGGCACGATTGGCTGCCAGGCGGCTAGCCATGTCATCGAGCAGGTTTAGGGCCTGCACCCTCTGATAGGACTCCAGTTCCATCTGCATGGCGCGGGTTTGTAGTGCGATGGTACCCAATAGGCCGATGGCGATCACCAGCAAGGCAACCAGTACTTCCATGAGTCCAAAACCGTGTTGTGGATGAAATTTCTGTCTTAGCCTGGACATGTGCCCCCCCTTTCAACCCTGGCAGAGCCACTGGTTTCCATGCGGATGATGCGTTCGGTACCGCCCCGCTCAGGATTAGAGCAGATGGTGAATATCTCACCAATGCTGCTGCTACGTCCGGTGCGGTTGAAGGTGATCTGGGTCAAGGTGGCAGGATCCGTGGTCACGGTCACACCGTTGAGTGGGTCGTGTGGGGTGATCATATCGCCATCGGCCACGTTAATGATCTCCCAGCCACCTCCCCAATTGGCGCCACTGCGCTGAATCCGCACATCGGCATTACGCTTGATGGCCTCGGAACGAGCCAGCATCAAAGAGGTATGCAGCTGCTGTGCGGCGCTACCCAGGCGTTGTTGAACCATCATGTCCTGATAGTTAGGCATCGCGATCATGGCGATGATGCCCAGCACGGCGATGACCACGGCCAGTTCGATAAGGGTGAAGCCTCTAGTTTTTCTCGCGTTTATCGTCTGGATATTCACTACAGCCTACTCCCAATCTGCAGCAGGGATTCTCGTGCCCTGCTGGTTCAGGGTGAATTCGACCTCATGTTTGTGTCCTGCTGGGACATTGCGGGTCGCGGTGATGAGGAAGCCAGGGGGCACATCATCCGGATCGGATTCGACAACCAGGGTGAAATTGCCTGCCAGCCCTTCAGGCTGGGCCAGGCGCAGTTCATTGAGTACTCCAGCCAGATTTCCGAATTCATTTTCACCGACAAAGCGCCGCGCATCCAGCAGGTACTGATGTTGGCGGCTGGCTATGTCCAGCATGAATTGCTGTGCCTGTTTACGCTTGGCCCGTTCAGAGTAGTCATCGTAGGCTGGCACGGCGATCGCCGCCAGAATGCCAATGATGACGATAACGATCATCAGTTCGATAAGGGTAAAACCGTGGATTTTTTTCATTATGGGCACCTAGCTTTTTCGATACTGAGAGAGTAGCTGGCTCATAATGATACGTCCAACTGCGCTGGACAAGCGGTATTAAGCGTGTGATGGGTGGTGGTAGTGCGGGGCCGTGTGACTCAGGGGTGAATTTGCAAGGCCTTGGGCAGCGGGAAAATGACATCCTCCCGCTGACCCTGGCCTTCTTCCGGGACGCTTGCGCCCCATTCTTTTAATTGCGCAATCACCTCATTGACCAGGATCTCCGGAGCGGAGGCCCCGGCGGTGATGCCGATGCATTCGATCCCCTCGAGCCATTCCCTGCGCAAAT
>JACUTZ010000113.1 GCA_014859545.1 Gammaproteobacteria bacterium | reverse complement strand
CTGAGTATCGAACTTCCTCAGCCCCTAACCCCTAACCCCTAACCCCAAAAGCATTCACCGCAAACGACTACAGGACGTAGTCGGTTGGCGATGTCGGGAACATATCGCCCAGGGCGCTAAGATCGCAAAGTGTAGTATTCGCCTGGCCCTTCCTTGCCCCTAAGCCCTAGCCCCAGCATCCCAGCCCCACCCGGCCATGTCCCTGCAGGTCCGGCAGGTCCTCGCAATTATCAAAACCGGACTGACGTAGCAGGGCCAGCACCGCCTCGCCCTGATCCCAGCCATGTTCCAGCAACAAGCAACCCGGTGCCTGAAGATATGCCGGGGCCTGGGCGATGATCACACGGATATCCGCCAGCCCATCCTCACCGGCCACCAGGGCGCTGCGCGGCTCAAAGCGCACATCGCCCTGTGCCAGGTGCGGGTCATCAGCGCGGATATAGGGGGGATTGGAGAGGATCATCGCAAAACACTGTCCGACCAACGGGGTAAACCAATGGCCCTGATAGAAACGCAGATTCTGCAGGCCCAGTCGCCTGGCATTGCCCTCGGCCACCGCCAGTGCCTCGGCGCTTTGATCCACCGCATGCAGACGACAGGCCGGGCGCTCGCTGGCGATGGCCAGGGCGATCGCCCCGCTACCGGTGCCCAGATCGGCGATGTCCCAGGCGGCATCCAGCGGGATGCGCGCCAGCGCCGCTTCGACCAGCAGTTCCGTTTCGGGGCGGGGGATCAGGGTGGCGGGGTTGACCTGCAGGGGGAGCGACCAGAACTCCCGCTCACCCAGAATGTGGGCAATAGGCTCACCCTGGCAGCGACGCCCGGCCAATTGTGCAAGCAACGCGTACTGAGCGCTGTCCAGCACCCGCTCGGGCCAGGCATAGAGATAACTGCGCTGGCACTGCAATACCCGACAGAGCAACAGCTCCGCATCCAGACGCGGGCTGTCACTGAGCGAGGCGAACTCAAGCGCAAACTGCGCGAGGGCCTGTTGAATGTTCATCTATCGACAGTTTCCAGGACAGACAGGGTAATCTCACTAAAGGCAGACACTCAGCACTCAGCACTCAGCTTACTCATCACTCAAGGCGGCCAACTGATCGGCCTGGTATTCGTTGATCAGGGGTTCGATCACCTCATCCAGCTCCCCGACCAGCACTTCATCGAGCTTGTAGAGGGTCAGGTTGATACGGTGGTCGGTGACTCGCCCCTGCGGGAAGTTATAGGTGCGGATGCGCTCGGAACGATCCCCGCTGCCGACCAGGCGCTTGCGGGTAGCGGCCTGTTCGCTTTGCTGTTTTTCCTGCTGGGCGGCGGCCAGGCGCGCCGCCAGCACCGCCATCGCCTTGGCGCGGTTCTTATGCTGGGAACGTTCATCCTGGCACTCCACCACGGTGCCGCTGGGCAGATGGGTGATGCGGATCGCCGAGTCGGTCTTGTTGACGTGCTGACCACCAGCGCCGGAGGCGCGAAAGGTATCCACCTTGATCTCGGCCGGATTGATCTCGATGGCATCCAGCTCATCGGCCTCGGGGAGGATCGCCACGGTGCAGGCCGAGGTGTGGATGCGTCCCTGGGATTCGGTTTCCGGCACCCGCTGTACCCGATGGGCGCCCGACTCAAACTTCAGCCGCGAATAGGCACCCTGACCCTCGATCCGGGCCACAACCTCCTTAAAGCCACCATGCTCACCCTCGCTTTGCGAGATGATCTCCACCTTCCAGCGACGCAGTTCTGCATAACGACAATACATGCGAAACAGATCGCCGGCGAACAACGCCGCCTCGTCGCCGCCGGTACCGGCACGCACCTCCAGGTAGATGTTTTTATTGTCGTTGGGGTCCTTGGGCAACAGCAACTTTTGCAGCGCGATCTCCAGGGCATCGCGCTGATCGCGGGCCTGATAAAACTCGGCCTCGGCCATCTCGCGCATCTCGCCGTCTTCCTCGCCCATCATCTCCTCGGCGGCGGCCATATCCGTCAGGCTCTGCTGGTATAGCTGCCAGGCATCACCCAGCGGCTTGAGCTGCGCATATTCCTGGGAGAGCTCTCGAAAGCGGGTTTGATTGCTGATGGTTTGGGCGTCGCCCAACAGGGCGCTGAGCTCTTCCAGCCGTTCGGCCAGGGCCTCCAGCTTTTTGAGTATCGATGCTTTCACGGGGATCTACTGTTCGGATTTGTTGAGATTGAAGAGTTCGCGGGCGGCCTGTAACAGCTCGGCCTCACCATCATAACCGGCCTGTTTCATGCGGTTACAGGGGCCATGCATCAGTTTGTTGGTCAGCTGGCGCGCCAGCTCATGCAGCACGAACTCGGTATCCTTGCCGGCGTGTAACTGGCGCAGCGCATGCGCCAGGGTTTGATCGCGCAAGGACTCTGCATTTTGCCGATACTGACGGATGGTATCCACCGAGGAGAGGGAGCGCAGCCAACTCATGAAGTGGCTGACCTGGGTATCGATAATCTCCTCGGCCTGTTGCGCCGCCTCCTGGCGAGAACGCAGGCCCTCGTCGATGATCTCCTGCAGGTCATCCACCGTATACAGGAAGACATCCTCCAGCTGCCCCACCTGGGACTCGATATCACGCGGTACCGCGATATCCACCATCAGCATCGGGCGGTGCTTGCGCTGTTTGAGCGCGGTTTCCACCGCCCCCTTGCCAAGGATCGGCAGCTGGCTGGCGGTGGAGGCGATCACCAGATCAGCCTCGGCCAGATGGTCCGGGATCTCCGACAGGGCGATGGCATAGCCGCCAAACTCGCTGGCCAGGGCATGGGCCTTTTCCACCGTGCGATTGGCCACGATGATGCGCCCGATGCCGCTTTGGTGCAGGTGCCGGGCCACCAGTTCGATGGTCTCACCGGCGCCGATCAACAAAGCGGTGTGTTTGGACAGGTCGCTGAAGATTTGTTTGGACAGACTGACCGCAGCAAAGGCCACCGACACCGGGCTGGCGCCGATGGCTGTGTCAGTGCGCACCTGTTTGGCCACCGCAAAGGTGTGCTGAAACAGTCGATTGAGCAATTGTCCGATGGTACCGGCATGATTGGCGGTACTGTAGGCCTGCTTCATCTGGCCGAGGATCTGCGGCTCGCCCAGCACCAGCGAATCCAGGCCACTGGCGACGCGCAGGATGTGACGTACCGCCTGGCGATCCGGATGGAGATAGAAGAAGGGTTCGACCTCCTTGAGCGGCAGCTGGTGAAAACCGCTGAACCACTCACTCAGCGAGCGGGGGTCGTCCCCATCCAGACCGCAGTAGACCTCGGTGCGGTTGCAGGTGGAGAGGATCGCCACCTCGCGGACACTGTTGTGCGCCCGCAGCTCCTGCAGCGCCAGCGGCAGTTTCTCCGGGGTAAAGGCAACCCGCTCACGGATGTCTACCGGAGCTGTCTTGTGGTTGATGCCTAGTGCCAGCAGGGTCATGGGTTCATAGCTTAGCCAAGTGGATTGAACATTTTGCGTTAGTGGGGGTAGTAATATCAAGCACAAGCGTGATGGACATGTCCCGTGCTCGCAAATAGCGGCCTGCTAATCTCGCTGCGTGCGAGGCAACACGGGGACAAAAACTCGGGTATAGTTACGCCCATGACCTGCAAACGCATACCACTGGAGAACCTGATGCGTATCATCCGATGGCTGGGGATAGTCCTGCTGGGCAGCTGGCTACTCAGCGGCTGCAGCCTTAATCCGGCCCAACCCGAGACCAGCAGCCCCGCCCCCCAACCGCTCGCCGAACCAGCCCCCCCGGTACGGGAGGTCCCTCTGAGCGCCGAACTGCTCTATCAAATCCTGATAGCCGAGTTTGCTGCCCAGCAGGGCGAGCTGCATCTTGCCGCCCAGGCCTATCTGCAAACCGCCATCACCAGTCGTGATGCCCGCCTTGCCAATCGCGCCACCCGCATGGCGGTCTATTCCCGTGACCTCAACCTGGCCCTGCAGGCCGCCGAACTATGGGCAGAGCTGGCCCCCGAACAGCTGGAGGCCCGCCAGTCCCTGGCTGCCCTGCTATTGCGCCACGGCCAGGCCGACGCGGCGGTAGCACACATGCAACAGGTGATCACCCTGGCACCGCAGGGCCCTGGCCAGGGCTTCATGATCATCAGTAATCTGCTTTCGCAGGAGAATGATCGCCAGCTGGCGATGCAGATCATGGAACAGCTGGTCGCGCAATACCCCGACGAGCCACTCGCCCACTATGCCCATGCCCATCTGGCCAGTCAGCTGGGAGAAAACGAGCTAGCACTGCTGGTGCTCGACAGATTACTGGCCCAATCCCCCCGGATGCTCGATGCGCGGGTGTTGCAGGGCCGGGTTCACCACGCCATGGGCAATCAGGCCGAGGCACTGGAGAGTATTCTCCGCGCCCTGCGCCAACAGCCCGACAATCACCAGATGCGGATGATCTATGCCCGCATGCTGGTCGATGCCCAGCAGCTGGAAGAGGCCCGCAGGCAATTCCGCATCCTGGTCAAAAACCAGCCGGACGATAGCGACATCGTCTACGCCCTGGCCCTGCTGGCGATGGAACTGGGCGATCTGGACGAGGCAGAAAGCAGTTTCCTGCAACTGCTCAAACTTGGCGAGCGCAGCGATGAGGCACGCATTGCCCTGGGACAACTCGCCGAGCAACGCCAGCAGGGCAACGAGGCCATCGAATGGTATCGCTCGATAAGCCCGAACAGCGAACGCTACATGGATGCCCAACTGCAGGCCGCCCAGCTGATCTTCCGGCAACAGGGCCTGACGGCCGCACTCAGCTTCCTGCGCGGCCTCAGCCTGCACAGCCAGGAAGATATCGCGCAACGCTACCTGGGCGAAGCCGAATTGCTGGCCGCCGGTGGCCAGCTCGAGCAGGCCATGGAAGTCTACGATGAGGGCGTGGCGCTGTTTCTCAATCATCCCGAGCTGCGCTACGGGCGTGCGCTGCTGGCAGAAAAACTCGATCGCCTGGAACAGCTGGAACAGGACCTGCGCCGTATCCTGGCAAGCAATCCCGAACATGTGCATGCACTCAATGCCCTCGGCTACACCCTGGTGGATCGTACTGCCCGGGTGGAAGAAGGCTTCGACTATATCCAGCGCGCCTATCAGCTCAGCCCCAGCGATCCGGCCATCCTCGACAGCATGGGCTGGGCCTATTTCCGGCTTGGCCAGTTAAATGAAGCGCTGAGCTATCTACGCCAGGGCTATGCGATCATGCCCGATGCGGAGATCGCCGCCCACCTGGGCGAGGTGCTGTGGACAATGGGCCAGCATGAGGAAGCCCTGCAGATCTGGCGCAAGGCCGAACAGCAAGACCCGGAACACCGCGTATTGCGTGAAACCCTGCAACGACTGGCCCCCTGATGCACAAACTGCTACTCCCCCTGGCCCTGCTCTGGCTGGCCGGCTGTGCCAGCCAGCCGGTCGCCCCCCCCGCGACCGATCCCCAGCAAAGCTGGCAAGCGCACCAGCAGCAACTGCTGAGCGTACCCGGCTGGAAGCTCAATGGTCGCCTGCTGCTGATCAGCGAGCACGAGACCTGGAATACCAGTATCAACTGGCAGCAACAGGACGAGCGCTACCAGATCATGATCAGCGCCCCACTCGGCCAGGGTTCGCTGCGCCTGGAAGGGGATCTGCACACAGTGAGCCTGCAGAGCCATGATGGCGAAGCGGTACAGGCCAGCGATCCCGAGCTGCTGCTGGCCCAGCAACTGGGCTGGTGGGTGCCGCTGCGCGCCCTGCGCTACTGGGTACTGGGCCTGCCAGCCCCCGGCGATCACCATAAACAACTGGCCGAGACCGGCCTGCTGAGCGCACTGGAACAGGACGGCTGGCGGATTGAATTTCGTGACTATCGCCAGCGGGACGGGGTCTGGCTACCCAGCCGCATCTTTGCCACCCATCCCGAAGCCCAGGTACGCCTGAGCATCGGCCAATGGCAGGCCCTGAGATGAACCAGACCAGCTGGCCGGCCCCGGCCAAACTCAATCTGTTTTTACACATCACCGGCCGCCGTACCGATGGTTACCACCTGTTGCAAAGCGTGTTTCAGTTTCTGGATTATGGCGACACGCTGCATTTTGACCCGCGTGAAGATGGTCAAATCCTGCGCGCCGACAAGCTACCCGGTGTCGCCCCAGCACAGGACCTGATCTACCGCGCCGCCGCCCTGCTGCAGGCCACCAGCAACTGCCCACTGGGCGTCGATATCCGCCTGGAGAAACGCCTGCCGATGGGTGGTGGGCTGGGCGGCGGCAGCTCCGATGCGGCCACCACCTTGGTCGCCCTCAACCAGCTCTGGCAACTCGGCTACAGCCACCAGCAACTGGCCGAACTCGGCTTGCAACTGGGGGCCGATGTGCCGGTGTTCGTCCACGGCCAGGCGGCCTGGGCCGAGGGGGTTGGCGAACAGCTCACACCCATCAGCCTGCCGGAGCCCTGGTATCTGGTCCTCATCCCACCGGTACAGGTCGCCACCGCCGAGATTTTTACCGCCCCGGAATTGACACGGGATTGCCAGCCCATCACAATACGCGACTTTCTTTCAGGGCTTGGCGGGAATGTCTGCCAGCCCGTTGTTGCCAAGCGTTATCCTGCCGTGGCCGAGGCCCTCGCCTGGCTGGGACAACACGGCAAGGCGATGATGACCGGCACCGGGGCCTGTGTATTTGCCCGCTTCGCGCAGGCCGCACAGGCCAAAGCCGTTTTTGCCGCCCGTCCGACAGGCTGGCAAGGCATCGTCGCCAAAGGGCGCAACCGCTCGCCGCTACTGGAGCGCGAACAACAGCGCCAGAATAGATGATGTATGCGGTCAAGACCGCCCACATCCTGTAGACTAGCGGTCCAACACCGATTTTATTGGGGCGTAGCCAAGCGGTAAGGCAACGGGTTTTGATCCCGTCATGCCCA
>JACUTZ010000249.1 GCA_014859545.1 Gammaproteobacteria bacterium | reverse complement strand
CTACAGGACGTAGTCGGTTGGCGATGTCGGGAACATATCGCCCAGGCGCAGAGGTATTTAATGGTGTATTTGCACCACATCGGTGCCCATATACTGCCGACCATCCATGATAGTTTCCCTCATCTGAATATCGGACAGGCCTTTGACATACGGCTTGACCGTTAATCCTCTGCGCCTCTGCGCCTCTGCGGTGAGATCTTTATTTAAGGGGGCGAGTAGTTACCCTAAAACAACCCTAATCCAAGCCCTTAAGATAGGCCTGCACCGCCTCGGCGACACTGATCTCGCCGGCCTGGACCCGCGCCAGCCACTGTCGCCGCCAGGGCCCCACCCGCATCTGCGCCTCAACAAACTCCCGAAAGATCAGCGGTGCCAATGCCCCGGCCTGATCCAGAAAACCGCTTTGCTCAAAATCCCGTATCGCCTGCTCACGGTCATAGGCGACGCGCCGGATCTCCCCCTGCCAGCGCCCCCGCCAGAACTGCAAGCGGGCATAGCTGGCACGCACATCCCCATCAAAGGGCTGCCCCACCGAGCCGGTATTGATCAGAATATTGCCGTCCAGCTCGCGACGAAAGGCCCGATGGGTGTGAGAAACCACAAACAGCGCGCGCGGATCGCCGAGTTTCTGACGCAACTCCTCTCCCTCGCACTCCGGTTGGATACCCTTGCGATCCCCCAGACGCGATCCATGGGTGATGTGCAGTGAGGCACCATCCAGCTCATCCAGGTCCAGGTGATCGGCCCAGGCATGCAGGCTGGGCAGGGCATTCCCCAGCTGTGCCACGGTCCAGTGGACCAGGCGATCGATCTCGTGGGTAGGGCTATGTGGATTGGGGTCGTGGGCCGCCGCATGCAGGACCCAGTTTTCATGGTTGCCACGCAGCAGATAGACATTTTCCCTAAGTGCCTGCAACAGCCCCCAGGCAGCCAGACTGCAGGGGCCGCGATTGACCAGATCGCCATTCACAATCACGCTATCCGCCCCCCAGGCCTGGATATCTGCCAGCACCGCCTGCAGCGCCGGGGTATTGCCATGGACATCGGAAAGTACCGCAATCTTCATTGAATTCTCATCATCATGGTGTGTTTCTGGAGACAGCCCGCCATAACACCGATCCTGTCAGGGTAAGTTCACTATACAATGCGCGCTGTTGATATCTAACAGGCTGTTGTTGTCTACTCATGCGTCGCGATAGGGCGTTACAAAGCCC
>JACUTZ010000248.1 GCA_014859545.1 Gammaproteobacteria bacterium | reverse complement strand
GCCAAATACCGTCCATCCTTGGACATAAATCTTTTCTTGGCGATCTTGGCGGCTTGGCGAGATCATGCTTTGTTGCTTTAAATCTCTGGGGCTGGTGATCGCTTCGAGTCATCCACAGGGCTGTACATGGTGCTGTTCAGCAAGCACTATCAGCGATATGTATCACTTCATTCCAGACATGTTAAGGCGTTTGTGGCAAGGATACCGGCGCTGGCGTCTGGCACGCTTGCTGCGGGCCCGGCGTATCCCTGCGCAGCTGTGGTGCCAGGTGGTGGGGGAGCTGCCCCTGTTGCAGGCCTATGCCCGCGGTGATCGGCATCGCCTGCGTGTGCTGGCCAGTCGTTTCCTGCAAGATAAGCTGATCACTGGGGTGGCGGATTTTGAGCCCAGTACCTATATGCGGGTGGTGATCGCTGCCCAGGCCTGCGTGCCGATCCTCAATCTGGGCCTGGACTATTACCAGGGCTGGCGCGAGATCATCCTCTATCCGGACAGCTTTGTGGTGCAGGCACACTGGCAGGATGAGTTCGGTGTGGTGCATGAGGGGGAGGAGGGCCGTAGCGGCGAGGCCTGGGAGCAGGGGCCGATATTGTTGGCCTGGGATGCGATTGCGCCAGACAGGGTGGCAGCGCGTCCTGCCTACATGAATCTGGTGATCCACGAATTTGCCCATAAACTGGACCTGCTCAATGGTGTGGCCGATGGTTATCCACCGTTGCACCGGGCGATGAACTCGCATGACTGGTCTGAGGTGTTTGCTAATCTATTCAATCAGTTATCCAATGAACTTAATGCTGGACATGATGTTCAATTGGATCCCTATGCCTGCACCAATCCCGCTGAATTCTTTGCTGTTCTGAGTGAGTATTTTTTTATGGCACCTGGACTGCTTGCCAGCCGCTATCCCACGCTGTACTGGCAACTTGCCCATTTCTATCAGCAAACACCTGCCGGGTGATTGTTTCTCTGACTGCGACACATGAGCGGTAGCTCGGTCGACTTGTTAATCAAATATAAATTTGGCCGGGTGACCCCGGGTGAGCAATCACCCGGGGTCGCCCGGCCCTATGATTTAAGGTAACAGCTCCCCCTCCTCTTGGGAGTATTCATGCCGCAGAGATAACGGCTTACTGTCCACAAAGACAATCTTACCGCAGACGACTACGTCCTGTAGTCGTCTGCGCCTCTGCGGTGAGATCTTTTTCAAGGGGCGAGTAGATATGAT
>JACUTZ010000112.1 GCA_014859545.1 Gammaproteobacteria bacterium | reverse complement strand
GGCTCATCCCTGGCGATGCCGTGGGCGATGTAGTTGACCACATCCAGGCGGGTAATCTGATGCTGGCCCAGGATGTAGATCGCCTGGGATTCCTTTTCATTGAACATTGCCACCAGCACATTGGCCCCAGTGGCCTCGCCCTTTTCGGAAGACTGCACCTGGAACACCGCACGCTGGATCACCCGCTGAAAGCCCAGGGTTGGCTGGGTCTCCAGTTCGGAATTGTCGGCCAGTTGCGGGATGTGGCTGGCCAGGAACTCCAGCAGGTCCACCCGCAGCGCCTCCAGATCGGCACCACAGGCCTTGAGGATCGGGGCCGCAGCCGGGTCATCGAGCAGGGCTAGTAGCAGATGTTCGACGGTCATGAATTCATGACGATTCTCGCGCGCCTGTTTAAAGGCGTGATTGAGAGTAAATTCCAGCTCTTTGCTCAACATGGGATATCCTCATTGTGGACCCAATTCATCTGTTGCAATCCCGCTACTCCTCCTCCATTGAACAGAGCAAGGGGTGCTGGTGCTTGCGTGCGTAGGCATTGACCTGGGCGATCCTAGATTCGGCCACCTCTCGGGTATAGGTGCCACAGACACCCTTGCCCTCGTTGTGTACCGCCAGCATCACCTGCACCGCCTGGTGCCTGGCCATGCCAAAAAAACTCTCCAGCACGTGCACAACAAATTCCATGGGGGTGAAGTCGTCATTCAACAAGAGCACCTTGTACATCGGCGGGCGTTTTAACGCCGGTTCACCCTCTTGTACGATGGTGCCGTGTTGGTCTTCCTGATCGGGCTGGTCGTGCCCGGCCATCGCAAGCACACTAAAAACAGGTCTATTCATCATCGGCGTAATTCTTGAACTAAACAGTCAATTATTTAACAATAGCCAGCATACACACACAAGGCAATGATTACCAAGTTATGGCAACCGGCAATGTAAAATGGTTCAACAATGACAAGGGTTATGGCTTCGTGCTGATGGACGACGCCGACCAGAGCGAGGTCTTTGTCCACCACACCGCCATCGACATGAACGGCTTTAAAACCCTCAAGCACGGGCAGAAGGTCGAGTTTTCCCTCTACTACGGCCCCAAGGGGCTGACCGCCTCCTATCTGAAGCCGATCCGCAGCCAGGACGAGACGGCACTGGCCATCGAACCACCCCTGAGCAAATAAAAAGATTTCAACACCGAGAAAAGCCCGAGATGGCCTATGGCGCTGCATCCGATCAGCTTGGCGGATTAAGGGGGCGAGTAGATACTTCTGCTCTCACCTCCTCTTCCCCCCGCTCATCTCTGCGTCCTCTGCGCCCTCTGCGGTTAACAATCTTTTATTACATCTTTTCAATCATTGCCTCGCCGAAGGCCGAGCAGGACAGCTCGGTGGGATTGTCCATCAGGCGGGCAAAGTCATAGGTCACGGTCCTGGCGAGGATTGCCGCCCCCATGGCCTTGACGATCAGATCCGCCGCCTCGATCCAGCCCAGGTGGCGCAGCATCATCTCGGCTGAGAGGATCAGTGATCCGGGGTTGACCTTGTCCTGACCGGCATACTTGGGCGCGGTGCCGTGGGTGGCCTCGAACATCGCCACCGAATCGGACAGATTGGCACCGGGGGCGATACCGATCCCACCCACCTGGGCGGCCAGTGCATCGGAGACATAATCACCGTTCAGGTTGAGAGTAGCAATGACGCTGTACTCCTCCGGACGCAGCAGGATCTGCTGCAGGAAGGCATCGGCGATCACATCCTTAATCACAATCTCCTTGCCGGTGTTCGGGTTCTTCACGCTCATCCACGGGCCGCCATCCAGCAGGGTCGCACCAAATTCCTCGGCGGCCAGCTCATAGCCCCAGGACTTGAACGCCCCCTCGGTGAATTTCATGATGTTACCCTTGTGCACCAGGGTGACCGAATCGCGGTTATTGTCGATGGCGTACTGAATCGCCTTACGCACTAGGCGCTTGGTGCCCTCGGCGGAGACCGGCTTGATGCCGATCCCGGAGGTCGCGGGGAAGCGGATCTTCTTTACCCCCATCTCCTGTTGCAGGAAGGCGATCAGCTTGTTGGCCTCGGGCGAACCAGCGGCCCATTCGATCCCGGCGTAGATGTCCTCGGAATTCTCGCGGAAGATCACCATGTCGGTCTTTTCCGGTTCCTTCACCGGGCTGGGGGTACCGGGGTAATAGCGCACCGGACGCAGGCAGACATAGAGGTCCAGTTCCTGGCGCAGGGTCACGTTCAGGGAACGGATGCCGCCACCCACCGGGGTGGTCAGCGGCCCCTTGATCGACACCACATAATCACGGATCGCCTCCATGGTCTCGGCTGGCAACCAGGTATTCTCACCGTACACCGCATTGGCTTTCTCGCCGGCATAGACCTCCATCCAGGCGATCTGGCGCTTGCCGTCATAGGCCTTGGCCACCGCCGCATCGACCACTTTTTTCATCACCGGGGTGATGTCCACACCAGTGCCATCACCCTCGATAAAGGGGATGATCGGACAGTCAGGCACGTTCAAGGAGTAGTCGCTGTTTACGCTGATCTTCTCGCCGTTGGCGGGGATCTGAATCTTGTCAAAGGCCATGTTCGCTCCAGTGATAATCGTTGTTTCATGAATTGCTGTGAAATTCTCACCCAAAAAAGACATTCACCGCAGAGACGCAGAGGCGCGGAGAAAATCTGATGTACCAGGGTCGGCTCCCGCCCACCAAGCGCTGGGTTGCCAACGACCAAACGCAAACCCTATTTCAGCGTGCCATGCTCTCGTGGTGGGCATTCGAAGATACCCACCACATCTCTGCGCCTGGAAAATACGTTCCAGACATTTTCAACCGATTACATCCATGTAATCGTCTGCGTCTCTGCGGTGAGATCTTTAGCAATAGGCAAACGCCTGCACCAGGGCCGAAGTTTACCAGAATGCGCGCTGCGGGTGATCCGTGATCGTGCCGGGGTCGGCTTGGGTGGTGGCAAATCCGCCGGGGATACGGGATAATTGGGGCCATTAGCCGCGAAACCGCCCATGTCCCGAATCCTGCTGTTCAACAAGCCCTACGGGGTACTCTGCCAGTTTACCGATGCCGAAGGCCGCCCGACCCTGGCCAACTATATTCGTGATAAGGAAGTCTATCCAGCCGGCCGCCTGGATCGGGATAGCGAGGGATTGATGGTGCTGACCGATGATGGCGCCTTGCAACACCGTATCGCCCATCCCCTGCACAAGATGCGCAAGACCTATTGGGTCCAGGTCGAAGGCCTGATCGACGAGCCCGCGCTACAACAACTACGCAACGGTGTCCTGCTGAACGATGGCCCGACCCGCCCGGCCCAGGCCGAGACCATTGCCGAGCCAAAGCTCTGGCCGCGCGAGCCACCGGTACGCTACCGCGCCCAGATCCCCACCAGTTGGCTGGCCCTTAGCATCAGTGAGGGACGCAACCGCCAGGTGCGACGCATGACCGCCGCCGTCGGCTTTCCCACCCTGCGCCTGGTGCGGATGGCCATCGGTGACTGGCAATTAGGGGAGCTGGCCCCCGGCCAGTATCGCGAACTGGATGCCGAGACAGTGGCCAGCCTGCAGGCAACACTGCCCGCCGCGCGCAGGCCAGCTGCAACCGGGCCACAAAAACGCTTTCGCCCCAGCACCCCAAAGGGCCGCACACCATGAACCAGATCTGGACCCCACATCTGACCGTCGCCGCGGTGATCGAACGGGATGGCCGTTACCTGATGGTAGAAGAGATCTCCGATGGCCAGCAGGTATTCAACCAGCCGGCCGGACATGTGGAAGAGCATGAAACGCTGCTTGCTGCGGTACGCCGCGAGGTGATGGAAGAAACCGGCCGTGATTTCGAACCTGAGGCCATCTGCGGCATCTATCGCTGGCATAACCCGCACAACCAGGTTACCTACCTGCGCATCAGCTATGCCGGGCGCTGTTCCGAGCGCCTCCCAGGCAGCGAACTGGACCGGGACATCCTCGCCACCCACTGGCTGGATTATGCACAGCTCCAGGCCCACCAGGCCCAGCTGCGCAGTCCACTGGTACTGCGTGGCATCGAGGATTACCTGGCCGGTCAACGCCTGCCGCTGGACCTGGTGGACGAGCGATGAGCAGGCGCATCATCGTTGGTATCTCCGGCGGGGTGGACTCCTCGGTGGCGGCCCTGTTGCTCCAGCAACAGGGCGATCAGGTCGAAGGCCTGTTCATGAAAAACTGGGAGGAGGATGATACCCAGGAACACTGTAGTGCCGCCGAGGACCTGGCCGATGCCAGGCAGGTCTGTGAGCGCCTGGGGATCCCCTTGCAGGCGATTAATTTTTCCGCCGAATACTGGGACCGGGTGTTCAGTCATTTTCTTGAGGAATACCGCGCCGGACGTACACCCAACCCGGACATCCTGTGCAACCGCGAGATCAAGTTTCGCGCCTTTCTCGATCACGCCCTGAGGCAAGGGGCCGAGGCGATTGCCACCGGTCACTATGCCCGTATCGGCCACGATGGCCAGCACTATCAGCTACTCAAGGGCCTGGACCATGGCAAGGACCAAAGTTATTTCCTCTACACCCTTGGCCAACACCAGCTGGCCCATACCCTGTTTCCGGTTGGCGAGCTGGAAAAACAGACGGTGCGCGAGCTGGCCGCCGCGGCACAGCTCGTCACCCACGACAAAAAAGACAGCACCGGGATCTGTTTCATCGGCGAGCGCAATTTCCGTGAGTTCCTCAGCCGCTATCTGCCCGCCCAGGCCGGGACCATACAAACCGCCGATGGCCAGCCGATCGGCCGACACAGTGGGCTGATGTATTACACCATCGGCCAGCGCCAGGGTCTGGGTATCGGCGGCGTGGCCGGACGTCCCGACGAGCCCTGGTATGTGGTTGGCAAGGACCTGGTCAATAATATCCTGCTCGTTGAACAAGGCCATCACCATCCGCTGCTTTACAGCCAGACCCTGCAGGCCAGCCAGCTGAGTTGGGTCAGCGGCGAGGCACCCGCCCTGCCCTGTCAGTGCGCCGCCAAGACCCGTTACCGACAGGCCGATCAGCCCTGCCATATCACCCAAATCGAACAGGGTCTGGCGACGGTGGTATTCGATGAACCACAGCGCGCCGTCACCCCCGGTCAATCGGTGGTCTTCTACCAGGACGAAATCTGCCTGGGTGGCGGGGTGATCGAACAGACCGACAATCCGCTTGAAACCCGTTTACGCCAACCACAGATCGAGAAACCATGAGTAACGCCTATCCCGACAGAATCCTTGCCCTGGGCGGCGTGTTCCAGGCCGCCGCACTGGTTGATCAAGTGGCCCGCCGCGGACTGATCCCCCAGGCCGAATTTGAGACCTGCATCGGCAGCCTGTTCGAAATGAATCCGGCCAGCACCGAGGCCGTCTACGGCTCACGCCACGAGATCCGCCTTGGCCTGAATGCCCTGGCCGAGCAACTGGGCAATCAACAGGACACGCGCAATCTGTATATGACCCGCTATGCCCTGGGCCTGCTGCTATTGGAACGCAAGCTCAATGCACAACCACAAAAACTGGCCTATATCGGCAAGGAGCTGGAAGCGGCCAGCCAGCAGGTCAAACACTTTGGTCTGACCCACAGCAATGTGATCGCACGCCTGGCCGACGTCTATAGCCATACCATTAGCGAGCTCAAACCCCGCATCATGGTCAGCGGTGAAAACAATCATCTGCACAATCAGGAAAACGTCAACAAGGTACGCGCACTGCTGCTGGCAGGGATGCGTTCAGCGGTGTTGTGGCGTCAGTGTGGCGGGCGACGCTGGCAGCTGCTGTTTCAACGCCGCCGCACCCTGGCGATGGCCCAGGAATTATTGCGAGCCTGAGACAAAAAAACGCCGTTCACCTTTGCGGTGAACGGCGTAGGCTGGATGAAACGTTATTCCTTTCCGGTGCGCAACTTGTCGCGATTGTCCTCCAGCACCTTGGGCCCAATCCCGCTTACCCGGATCAGATCCTCTACCGAGGCAAAGGGGCCGTGCTGTTCACGATAGGCAATGATCGCCTCGGCCCGCTTCTCCCCTACCCCAACCATGGCCGCCGCCAGGGTCTGGGCATCGGCGGAATTGATGTCCACCGGTTCGGCCATAACAAGATGGGAAAGCGACAACAACAAAGAAGCACAGAGCAAACGAATAAACACTTTCATGGGACGTCCTCCATAACTTGGTTTACTGCCCAGCATGGACAGCCATTCCATTACAGGCGCAGACGCCCTTGCTGGCAAGTGAAGACATTACAGAAACTGCTTCACCTGCCGTAAGAAAATGCAGACAAATTTCCGCAAGGTTTGCCTACCGTGGCGAGCTGCCTCTATTTACCGGCCAGTTCGTCCTCGATACGCCCCAGCGCAGCCAGGGGATCGGCGGCAGCGGTGATTGGTCGGCCGATCACCAGATAGGTGGAACCCAGCGCCATCGCCTGAGACGGGGTGGTAATGCGTGTCTGATCACCCTTTTCACTCCAAGCCGGACGGATCCCCGGCGTGACCAGGTCGAAGGCGGTACCCAGGTTCTCGCGCAACATCGCCACCTCCTGCGGAGAGCAAACCAGACCATCCATCCCGGCCTGCTGCGCCAGCCGCGCCAGCCGTTGTACATTTTCCGCCGGGCTGCCCGGCAGGGCGATCTCGGCAAGATCCTCCTGCCCCATGCTGGTCAGGATGCTGACCGCGATCAGGCGGGGTTGATGGCTGGCCTTGTCCACCGCCTCGCGTGCCGCCTCCATCATCCGGCGACCGCCCAGGGCATGGATATTGACCATCCACACCCCCAGATCCGCCGCCGCATGACAGGCACCGGCAACAGTGTTGGGGATATCGTGAAATTTCAGATCGAGAAAGACCTCATAGCCCTTGCCCACCAGGGTCTCGACCAGCGCCGGTCCGGAGCGGGTGAACAGCTCCTTGCCGACCTTGAGGCGACAACGGGCAGGGTCGAGACGATCCACCAGGGCCAGGGCCTCGGCCTGGGA
>JACUTZ010000247.1 GCA_014859545.1 Gammaproteobacteria bacterium | reverse complement strand
CCTAGCCCCTAGCCCCTAGCCCCTAGCCCCTAGCCCCTAGCCCCTAGCCCCTTGCGCCCTTGTCCTCAGCCCTCACCCCTCCGGCCGCATGCTCTGTAAATAGGATCTACCCGGATCAACAATACACCGCCCACGAATCGCGGTGCGACCCAGCAACATCCGGAACTGCATGTTATCCCGATTGGTCAGGGTCATTTCGATCGGCCATTGCTCACCACCGAGTATCAGCTGGGTCACAATCACCAATCGGGTTTCCTTATGGCCACCGGAATCGCTCACGCTGCGCCGATCGATCACCTGTGCCTCGCTGGTGATCACCACATCGTTACGGCGCTGGATCGGATGGACGCGAAAACGCACCATCGCCACCCCACGCTCGCGATACTCTTCCAAGTGAAAGGCATGCAAGGCCGAGGTCTTGGCACCCGTATCCACCTTGGCCTTGAGATGGGCTATCCCCAGCTCAGGCAAAGAGACCCACTCGCGCCAGCCCAGGCAGGGCTTATCGGTATTGGCTCTGTTATGCATCGGGCCATCCTGATTTTGTATGTAGCGGTTATTCTCCGGCAGTTTCACCTATAATGCCATCCACACAATGCAATTAGCCCCCCAGAGCCGTCACCCCATCATGAACCAGCTGATCCTCCACCCCCGCAACATGCATGCCGCCATCAACGAAGCATCCATCCTCGATACCCTCAGGGATCTGGGCCTCATCGACCAAAGCTTCGACTACCAGGGCAAAACCCATTACCAACCCGGTGATGCCTTCCTTGAGCGGATGATTTTCCTCGGCTGCTCGCCGGTGATCGCCCTGGGCGAGCCGGGCCTGACCGGCGAAGATTTCTGCCACGTTTCCCTCATCCCGAGTGCCGCAGAACCACGTTTCTGGCACGGCAAAAACATCAAAGCCCCGCGCTGCCCCCATTGCCGCAAGCCACAAACCGATTGGCAGACCCTGATCACCCAGTGGCAGACCAGGCAACACGACTACCGTCACCGCTGCGCAGAATGCGATAAGGAAACGACGATTGATGAATTGAAATGGCGACAATCCGCCGGTTTTTTGCGCAGCGGGATCATCGTTTGGGGGATCTATGAAGGCGAAGCCGTGCCAAGTGAAGGGCTAATGGACGCCCTGCAGGCATGCAGCGGCGAAAAATGGACATATTTTTATCTGCAGTCGTGAAACCAGGATCACCCCACTACCGCTCCTACAAGCTGAACCGCCCCCC
>JACUTZ010000111.1 GCA_014859545.1 Gammaproteobacteria bacterium | reverse complement strand
TAGACCCTAGACCCTAGACCCTAGACCCTAGACCCTAGACCCTAGACCCTAGACCCTAGACCGGACAGAAACTCATGCCCCATCAACTTGACGCCCGCCGCCTGCTCTGCCCGATGCCGGTGATCCGGGTGCAGAACAAGGTCGCCGAGTTGCATCCCGGCGAGACCATCGAGGTGGTCTGTACCGATCCCGGGGTACTCAATGACATCCCCGCCTGGTGCCGCATCAATGGTCACAAGGTCCTGGACACCTGCCAGGATGGCAATGAGATCACCCTGCTGATCGAAGTAGGCGAGGCAGACTGAGCCCATGGGCGTCGGGCACCATCATCCCCCTCATCCGTCCGCCCTACCCTCGGGCACACACCGCGACGAGCGCTATCGGGCGATCCGCAGGGTCACCCTGGTCGGCTCGGTGGTGGATTTTCTGTTGGCGGTGCTCAAGATGGGGTTTGGTTTTATCGCTAACTCTGCCGCGCTGTTTGCAGATGGTGTGCACTCACTATCTGATCTGATCACCGATTTCATGGTGTTGTTTGCCGCCAAGCATGGCAGTCGCGAGGCCGATGATGCCCACCCCTATGGCCATGGACGCTTTGAGACCCTGGCGACGGTGCTGCTAGGCATGGCCTTGATCGCTGTGGCGATCGGGATTGCCTGGGATTCCATCGGGCGCCTGTTCGAACCGGAGGCCTTGTTGCAACCGGGGGTGTGGGCAGTGATCATCGCAGCGGTTTCGGTGTTCTCGAAGGAGTGGATCTACCACTACACCATGCGGGTGGCAAAACAGCTGAAATCGAATATGCTCAAGGCCAATGCCTGGCATAGCCGCAGCGATGCGATCTCCTCGATCGTGGTCGTGATCGGGGTCGCCGGTACCATGGCCGGGCTGGAATACCTGGATGCGGTGGCGGCGGTGGTGGTCGGGGTGATGATCGCCAAGATCGGTTGGGACCTGGCGCGCCAGAGTGTCTACGAGCTGGTCGATACCGCGCTGGAGCCGGAGCGGGTGGCCCTGATCCGCCACGAGATCCTCAGCGTTGGCGGAGTACGCGAACTGCACATGCTGCGCACCCGGCGTATGGGTGGGATCGCCCTGGTGGACGTACATGTCATTGTCGATCCGACCCTGAGTGTCTCTGAGGGCCACTATATTGGTGAGAAGGTGCGCAAGCGCCTGATCGATGAGATCGAAGAGGTGGCCGATGTCACCGTGCACATCGACCCCGAAGACGATGAAAGCGGCGGCCCCAGCCAGTCTCTGCCGGGACGCAGCCAGTTCCGCAGTCAGTTGGAGGCGGCCTGGCAGGGGATGCCCCTGGCTGCTGGCATCGAACGGCTTACCCTGCATTATCTGGATGGCAAACTGGATGTGGAGATCTGGCTGCCGGCGGCGCTTTGGCCCAGTGATGTGGCCGGGCAGCAGCAGCTACAGGCCCTGGTGGATGCCGCCAGGGCTCTGGATCTGGTACGCTCGGTCTCGGTTTATATGTGTGCTGCCAGCAGCGATGCACAGAAATAGTGCAAAAAATGAATTTGTGCACTGTTTTGGTGAGTGTTTTGCCCCATTAGGGCGCGCGCCAAAAAGGAAAGCCTTTTAATACAGTGGCTTAATATGCTGGCATGGTTCATGCTGTAATTTAAAGCGAAGAATGACCCAATGCCCCTAGCGGGTGCTTATTTCCACCGGAGACGACCATGACTGCTCAAGAAGTAATGAAACTGATCAAAGATACAGGCGCGAAGTTTGTTGACCTGCGGTTTACCGACACCCGTGGCAAGGAACAGCATGTCACCTACCCGGTAAGCTGCATCGATGAAGACACCTTCAGCGAAGGCGTCATGTTTGATGGCTCCTCCATTGCCGGCTGGAAGCACATCAATGAATCCGACATGATCCTGATGCCGGACCCCTCCACCGCCAAGCTGGATCCCTTTGTGGATGAGCCGATGATCAATGTCACCTGTGACATCGTTGAGCCCACCAGCCTGCAGGGTTACGAGCGCGACCCGCGTTCCGTGGCCAAGCGTGCCGAGGAGTACCTCAAGTCTACCGGCGTTGCGGACACCGCCTACTTCGGCCCCGAGCCGGAATTCTTCATCTTTGACGACATCCGCTGGGGTGCCGATATGAGCGGCTGCTTCGTCAAGATCGACTCTGAAGAGGCCGACTGGAACTCCGAGCGTGTTTATCAGGATGGCAATATGGGTCACCGTCCCGGCGTCAAGGGTGGTTACTTCCCGGTTCCCCCGGTTGATTCCCTGCATGACATCCGCGCCGCCATGTGTCTGGCGCTGGAAGAAATGGGCCAGACGGTAGAAGTCCATCATCACGAAGTGGCCACCGCCGGTCAGTGTGAGATCGGCACCGCCTTCAACACCCTGGTCAAGAAGGCCGACGAGGTGCAGATCCTCAAGTATGTGGTGCACAATGTGGCCCACAGCTATGGCAAGACGGCGACCTTCATGCCCAAGCCCATGGTGGGTGACAACGGTTCCGGCATGCACGTACACATGTCGCTTGCCAAGGACGGGGTCAACCTGTTCTCCGGTAACGAATATGGCGGCCTGTCCGAAACCGCGCTGTATTACATTGGCGGTGTTATCAAGCATGCCAAGGCACTGAATGCCTTTGCCAACCCCGGTACCAATTCCTACAAGCGTCTGGTCCCCGGTTTTGAGGCTCCGGTGATGCTGGCCTACTCGGCCCGTAACCGCTCCGCCTCCATTCGTATCCCCTTTGTAAGCAACCCCAAGGGTCGCCGCATCGAGGTACGTTTTGGTGACCCCATCGCCAACCCCTATCTGATGTTCTCCGCCTTCCTGATGGCTGGCCTGGACGGCATCATCAACAAGATCCACCCGGGCGAAGCGATGGACAAGGACCTCTACGACCTGCCTGCCGAAGAAGCCAAGGCAATCCCGACCGTGTGCCATAGCCTCGACATGGCGCTGGACGAGCTGGACAAGGACCGTGCCTTCCTGACCCAGGGCGGCGTGTTCACCGACGACGTGATCGATGCCTATATCAAGCTGAAGATGGACGACGTCACCCGTATCCGCATGACCACCCACCCGGTGGAATTCGATATGTACTACAGCGTGTAAATCACCACGCTATTTCCAGAAAAACGCCTCCTTCGGGAGGCGTTTTGCGTTACGTCGATGGCAACGCCGACCATTGCAGCGCCACCTGATCTCACCTATGCTGGGCAATATGAAGACCATGCTGTTGCTCATATCCCTCCTCCTTCCGGCCAGTTTGTTGGCCGAGACCGTGTATCGCATCGTGGACCCGGATGGCTCGGTGGAGTTTACCGACAACCCACGACGGGGTGGCGAGGCAATAGGGGTCGAGCCAGTCCCGACCGTCCCCGCCTATGTCCCCACACCGAGCACACGTACTGTGGCACCAAGGCCAGAGCAGGACGTGGCGGATGCCTATCAAAGCCTGCGGATCAGCTCGCCGCAACAGGATGAGGTGATCTGGTTTGATGGTAGCGCGGTGAGCGTGAGCGTGCAGGTACAGCCGACGCTACAGAGCGGCCACCGCATCCAATTGGAGATGAATGGTGAAATGGTGGGTGAGTCCAGCAGCGGCAGTTTTCAGATCCCCACCGTGTATCGTGGTACCCACAGCCTGCGTGCCAGCATTCGGGATGCACAGGGAAAGATATTGAAACAGTCGGAGCCGCTTAGTTTTCATTTTCGCCAACATCGTATTCGCCCCTAAAGGCCCCCCGCAGCATGGTGCAATGCCATGTTCAGCCTGTCCAAAAAAGGGCGACCCTCCCAGGCCTCCCCACCTAAAGCACTAAAATGGTGCATAATCCATATTGAACCAAAATGGTGCATGGTCATTTGCGTTTCATGTGTAGAACATGATGCATAAGTCATTGATTAATATGAAATCAAGCCATGCTAAGCGTCATTCCCAAGGGTGGTACATAATTTGCTTGGTAACAGGCATGAGCACAAAAATCGACACAGATGAACCCCTGCACGGCCGTGTCCTGGAGCACATGCACACCGCTGTGCTGTTGCTGGATAGTGAACTGCGCCTGCGCTACATCAATTCCGCTGGGGAGATGATGTTTGCCATCAGTGCCCAGCGCTTCGTCGGGCAGGTGATCCACCACACCCTATTCGAGAAAGAGGTGGCCACGGCCCTGGAACAGGTATTGGAAAGTGGCGCGCCGTTTACCGAGCGCGAGCTGGTGCTGGACCTGGGTTACCGCCGACGGGTGACGGTAGACCTGACCGCCCTGCCACTGAATGACGGGGGGGGAGAACCGGAGTTGCTGGTGGAGATGAAACAGGTGGATCGCCAGCTACGCATCACCCGCGAGGAAGGTTTGCTGGCGCAAAGCAGCGCCACCCGTGCGCTGGTGCGCGGCCTGGCCCATGAGATCAAGAATCCCCTGGGCGGCCTGCGTGGCGCGGCACAATTGCTGGAACGGGAGCTGCACAACGAAGAGCTCAAGGAATATACCCACATCATCATCAGCGAGGCGGATCGCCTGCAGGCCTTGATGAATAACATGCTGGGCCCAAGCACCCTGCCACACAAGCGCCTGCTGAATATCCATGAAGCGGTTGAGCGGGTACGTCAGGTGGTCGGGGCAGAACTTCCGTCCGGGGTCAAACTCAGCCGCGACTACGACCCGAGCATCCCCGATCTCTATGCCGACCTGGATCAGTTGATCCAGTCCGTGATGAACCTGGCACGTAACGCGGCCCAGGCGGTGGGTAACGAGGGGGCGATCAAACTTCGCACCCGCACCATGCGCCAATACACCATCGGACACACCCTGCACAAACTGGTGGCCAAGGTGGACGTGATCGACGACGGCCCAGGGATCGCCCCGGAGATGCGTGAAAGCCTGTTTCTGCCGATGGTGACCGGGCGGGTGGAGGGCACCGGCCTGGGCCTGCCGATCGCACAATCCCTAATCAATGCCAACGGCGGTCTGATCGAATGGGAGAGCCGCCCTGGCCAAACCATTTTTACCGTATTGCTGCCCATCGAAGCGGCACCCACTGAAACGGAAACCAAACCATGAGCAAGGCGCATAACATCTGGATTATCGATGATGATCGTTCCATCCGTTGGGTACTGGAAAAAGCCCTCAAAAATGAAGGCATGCAGGTACAAAGCTTTGAAAGTGGCGACAAGGCACTGGCGATGCTGGAGCGCGAGGAGCCCGACGCCCTGATCACCGACATCCGCATGCCCGGCATGAGTGGTCTGGAACTGCTCGACACCATTAACCGGAAGCACCCACAGCTGCCGGTGATCATCATGACCGCCCACTCGGATCTGGAAAGCGCCGTCTCGGCCTACCAGGGGGGGGCATTTGAATACCTGCCCAAGCCCTTTGATGTGGACGATGCGGTAGAACTGGTCAATCGCGCTGTGGCCCATCGCCGCGAAAACGGGCAGGCCGAAAAGGCACCGATGCAGTTACAGAATATGGAGATCATTGGCGAGGCACCCTCGATGCAGGAAGTGTTCCGTGCCATTGGCAGACTGGCCGGATCAAATATCACCGTGCTGATCAACGGCGAATCCGGCTCAGGGAAGGAATTGGTGGCCCATGCCCTGCATCGCCACAGCCCACGCAAGGACAAACCCTTCATCGCCATCAATACCGCCGCGATCCCGCGCGACCTGCTGGAATCCGAGCTGTTTGGTCATGAGCGCGGTGCCTTCACCGGCGCACAAAACAGTCGTGAAGGCCGCTTCGAACAGGCCGATGGGGGCACCCTGTTTCTGGATGAAATCGGTGACATGCCGGCAGAACTGCAAACCCGCCTGCTGCGGGTACTGGCCGATGGCGAGTTTTATCGCGTAGGTGGACGCTCCCCCATCAAGGTCGATGTGCGGATCATCGCCGCCACCCATCAGGATCTGGAAAAGCGGGTACGCGAAGGCCTGTTCCGTGAGGACCTGTTTCATCGCCTCAACGTGATCCGCATCCACATCCCCTCCCTGCGCGAACGGCGCGAGGACATCCCGCTACTGATGAAGTACTTCCTGCATAAGGCCAGCAAGGAAATCGGTGGCGAGAGCAAGTGGCTGGACAAGCCGACGGAAAAATACCTGTGTATCCTCGACTGGCCCGGCAATGTCCGCCAGCTGGAAAATATCTGTCGCTGGCTCACGGTGATGTCACCCGGCCAGGAGATCCACCTGGAAGACCTGCCGCCGGAGCTGCGTACCCGCAGCACTAGCAGCAGCGGTGGCGATGACTGGAAGGTACCGCTGCGGCATTGGGCAGAGCAGCGTCTGGCGGCAGGTGAGACCGATATTCTCAACGAGGCGGTACCAGAGTTCGAGCGGCTGATGATCGAGGTTGCCTTGAATAAAACAGGCGGCCATCGTCAGGAGGCCGCCCAGCTGTTGGGCTGGGGGCGCAATACCATTACCCGCAAGATCAAGGAGCTGGGGATGGGGAATGGCGAGGAGTAATACAGATCCGCAATGGGCTGATCGGACTGGTGCAGGCTGGTCTTCAGGCCAACCTCGTGTGGCGATCCACAATTTATAGGGCCGTACGCACCGCAAGACCACGCTACATACCTCAGCAGAGGTAAGCACGCTGCCCAGACAACCAACCCTGCTTGGCTGGAATAACTCGTTTGTGCTAGATTGTGTACATCCTAATCTGCTGGAGGCAGCGCCATGTCAAGTACACTCACGGTTCGCCTGGATGATGAACTCAAACAAAGGCTGGAAAGGCTATCTTCCGCGACCCACCGCTCACGGTCATTTCTTGCTGCCGAGGCAATTCGCGATTTTGTCGAGTTGAACGAGTGGCAAGTCGGAGAGATCAGGCAAGCCGTTGAGGAGGCAGATCAAGAGCTGTTCGCGAGTGAAGAAAGCGTCGCAGAATCGTTTCAAAAGTGGGGAGCATAATGCAAATCCGCTGGTTGATCAGGGCATTACAAAACCTGAACGACGAAGCCAACTATATTGCCAAAGAGAATCCGACTGCTGCCGCAAATTTTGTTAGCCGGATTCAGTGCTCCCTTGAATTATTACAGGAAAACCCGTCAATGGGTCGTCCTGGCCGCGTAAATGGCACCCGCGAACTGATCATTGGTGGTATGCCGTATATTATCCCCTATCGGGTTCGCCCTCACTTGAAGCGCATTGAAGTGCTACGTGTGTTCCACAGTTCACGCCGTCCTCCAGCAAAATGGTAGTTGGCCTCACCCCTATCCCACTTATAAGCTTTATT
>JACUTZ010000110.1 GCA_014859545.1 Gammaproteobacteria bacterium | reverse complement strand
CAAACACGCCTTTTGCGACACCAATGCGCTTTGCGGCCGACACGGTATCGATAGGTACCAGCTTGGCAGCAGGACGACCATTACGGGCAATAATGATCTCCCGTTCCACACCCTGCTCGATGGCCTCCACCAAACGAGACAAGGAAGACTTGGCTTGCAGCATGTTTACCGGTTGCATGGCGATCCCCTACAGTACACTAACTTGGTCTAGTCTAGCCAAGAATCATCGACAAGACCAGACAAACGCTGTGGCGCCTGCCCAAGAAACAGCGAAAGTCAAAACCCATTTCCTGGATTTACCTTGCTCCCTTGCCCTTGTAAATGCCCCTGCTTTCCCCTAGCCCCTGGCCCCTAAACCCCCAGCCCCTGATTTACTGCAACAACTGCAACACGCTCTGCGGCATCTGGTTGGCCTGGGCCAGCATCGCCGTGCCCGCTTGTTGCAGGATCTGTGCGCGAGTCAGATTGGCGGTCTCGGCGGCAAAGTCCGCATCCATGATGCGCGAACGGGAGGCCGACAGGTTTTCCACCGAGACACTCAGGTTGGAGATGGTGGACTCAAAACGCACCTGCACCGCACCCAACTCTGCACGCAGACCACTGATCTGGGTCAGCGCGCCATCGACAATCGCCAGGGCCTCTGCCGCCCCGTAACGCGTCCCGACATCGATATTGGTCAGGTTATATACCTGTGATGGAATACCACCCGTAAACAGGTTCACTGGAACAGCATTGTTCAATGTTACCACGCCGCCGTCGACGGAAAATTTCGTGTCAAAACCGCCACGAATAACCATGCTCGTGGTACCGTCATTATTGGTGATCAGCGCGGCGCTCATCTCCGCGTCCCTGAGGGCGCGGACATTATCCTCATTGCCATCGTCGAACTCCTTGATCGCGGTGTTCACCGCACGTACGGCATCGTCCAGAGTCGCTACACCGGTAAGGCCCACACTTATCGCAATACTCAGACCCGTACGGATCCCGACCGTAGTGAGATCGATGGTAATCGACGTGATCGATGAGATACCCACCTTGAATATTTGATCCTGACTCAATCCGGAAGCTCCTACCGCCATCGCCCGGCCAAGCTCGGTGTTACGTGCATCGACACCGGAAACGGCAATATTTTGCCCCTGGTTTGCCCCTATCTGGAAAAACAGATCCTTTACGCTGCCATCCAGGATGCGATCGCCATTAAATTCCGTGGAGATGGCAATACGACCGATCTCGGCGATCAACTGCTGCACCTCGTTATTGAGGGCCTGGCGGTCGGAAGATGAATTGGTGTCATTGGCAGACTGGACCGCCAACTCACGGATACGTTGCAGGGCGTTGCCCACGGTAGAAAGGGCCCCCTCAGCGGTCTGGGCGAAGGAGATGCCGTCATTGGCATTGCGCACCGCCTGATTCAGGCCGCGGATCTGGGTGGTAAGCCGATCGGAGATTGCCAGCCCGGCGGCATCATCCCGCGAGCTATTGATACGCAGACCAGAAGAAAGGCGCTGCAGTGCTGTCGCCATCTCCCCGGAAGTGCCTGCAAGATTGCGCTGCGCATTCAGCGACATGATATTGGTATTGATCACCTGTGACACGGTTATTCTCCTTTGGATTAATGGTGTCAGCAGTCACGGCCTGGGCCATTCCATCCCGACACACTGGCAGGATATAACGCCATCGAATCGGCGCCTTGACCGAGAAAAATGCAAGGAGCATGCCAATTTGGATGATTGGTGCACAGATTCAGGATTGAGTGTGAAAGGTCACTGAGAGGTTCAGGCTAGCTGCGCGTCACGCAAGTACATGGAGGCACGCTTGCAAGCGGCGATAATGTGGCTGTACATCGCCTCGGCAACACGGGCGTGTTGCTGTACCCCACCTTCGGTCTTTTCACTGATATGTGTCGCGCAGTAGGTCTCTTTCGCCAGAAATGCATTGAGCAATACGCGAGCGCTTTCCTTACAGGCAAGGTAGTCTTTTTCCACGGTGTTTAATTTTCGGATTTGTCGCTTCAAATCGGCCTTGTCCAGCCCGGCCTTCTGCAGGCGACGGGAAACGGCTACTCCTTCCAGACAGACCTTTTCAAGATCCCTAAGTCTCGCCATCATACCCTTCAGGGCCTTGTTGAGATCCGATTCTGACACCGCAGAAAAATCGTCCGGCCACAGCTCAGCGGGCGCGATCAGCTCATCGCCGCAATACGTCGACAAGGCATCGGCCAGGCGCTGCTGGTTTACCCCGGCAATCCTTGCCCCGCCCTCGGTGGCATTAATCACCTGCACCCCACCCAGCTGGGCGATAACGCGCTCAAACCAGAAGCGATAGACATCCATTTGCGAATTGGTAATGACTGGAGAGCCATCGTAGCCGGGCACCTCGCGCATGTTGTGGCGACGTTCTGGCGGCAGATCGTCGATGGACTGACGATAGACATTCTCCTTGGCATGGGTCAGGCCACCGGTAAAGGCCAGGTCCTGTCCGACCAGGATGATCGGTGAGGCCTTTAACATCAGCGCGAAGGAAAAAGCGGTATTGGCGACCGAGCCACCACTGGGAAGGCATCCCCTCGCCCCCTGCAGCTCGGCAAACAGCTTCTCGACCTCCTCCAACGGGTAGGCAAAGATCCGCTTGCCATCGAAGTGGCTGACCACATCGGTGTTTGTACTGCCATCGGCAAGCAACCAGGCCCCTTCTGAGCGTAGGCCTTCGAAGTGATTGTAGTTGGCAGGATGCGGGTCGACAGTGACGACGATATGCGGCTCGATACCGGCAGCCCGCAGGCTTCGCCAGGCCTGGCCTACCGCGATGATAAGGATGCGCTGGCGATATTGCCGCAACAAGGGCAACTGTTTGTCCAGGGAAGGCCCCGCCGAGACCAGCACCACCGGCCGGTTCTGCCATCGACCACGAAAATCATTCACCCCGGGGGAGGCGTGGCTGTAACGCAGGTTGCTCAGTGCGTTACGCATGATTAGCTCGGATGCAATCATCCCGGTTGCCATTCTCGCCTGCAAGGTATTCATCATCGAGCCCAGTTGCAGCACGAAGTCCCTGGAAAAATCCAGGTAACACCTTGCAATCGCAGGTGGCAGCAACACCTTCCAGCCGCTGAGGGTGTGCCGGTCAAGCTGCGCGATGATCCGGCCGAGTGTAGTTTCAATATCCGTACCGACCGACCAGATCAGCCGTTCATCGGCAAACAGTTCTGCCATGGGACGGGTAGCAGCTGCAAGGCGCAGCACACATGGATCTGGCTCAACGATTACCAGCCTCTGCTCAGGCTGCAAGCGTGCCAGAACCGCCTCAGGAAGATACCCCAAACCAAAACCAAGAATGATCACCACATCGAGTTCTTGCAGCTCGGGAAGATCCCGCTCGATCAGCTGCTCGGACTCACGTACCGGGTCATAGGGGCTATGCAGGTAAAATTCACCCTGTTGATCGACAGCCTTGAGGGTGGCCTGCCCTCGGCGCCCCTCCTCCAGCCTTAACAGGCAGCCCTGTCCATCGTCGATGGCCAAGGAGGCGGCAAGCTCGGGATTGGTGTTTTTGAGGGCGCGAAGATTCTGCTCGAGCAGTGCTGAAGCTGACAGGTTCGACATGCCTTCCCCCTAGCTGCTTAGCCGATCAACGTGATGCTGGAGTTCGCCAAGCGCGGGAAGAAGTTCGTATTCGATGATATCAGCAAGCAGCAGTTGATCCTGTTGCTCCATGGCGGTGGCCATCTGTTGAATGCCCTCGCCCATCTTGCGTTCAATCTCGGCAAAGCTGGCTGCCTGACCTGACTGGACGATGCGCGGGATCGCCTGCAAGGCCTGCAGATAGTCATTGAGCAGACCCAGTCCTTGAACCGCGCTGGCCAGCAAGGCAGTACCCTCCTGGCTATCGGGATGACGCAGCTTTTCCGGCAATTGCTGTATCACCGGAATGGAGTTTTTCAAATAGGCGGCCACCTCATCACTACTGCCGCGCAAAAATTCTTCCACTTCGCTGGACGTTGCCTCTGTTGTCATGATGTAACCTTCTCTGTCTACCGCTTCAATATGCGCTGCTTAGATGTAATTAAACAGGCTGAGATTCTGCACCTTGGTAAAGGTCTGCTGCGCTGCCTGCATGCCGGTGAGTTGCAGGTTCATCTTGCTGATCGCCTCGGCAAAATCAAGGTCTTCGATTTCGGAGCGCACACTGGTCATGTTGAAGACGAAATCCTCGTTCACCGTGCGCTGGCGATCGATGCTGTTCATGCGGGCACCGATGGTGGATTTGAAATCCACTACATGCAACAGGGCGGCGTCGATATCGGCGATGCGCCCACCACTCATCTCGTTGGTCTCCAATGCCACGGCAAAGCGATCCAGGGCGGCAAACACCGAGACGAAGGCGTCGCTGTCCTGGATGCCGGCGGCATTGGCGTTGGCATCGGTGTTGGCGACGATCACCGAGCCGGCGTTCGCTGCATCGTTGCGAATGGTGATAAAACCGCGCTCGCTGGTGACGGTGTAGCGACCATCCGGGGTATTGAGCTGCTGCTGGATCGCGCTGGCCAGCTCGGCGGCGGTTTGATAGTTCTGATCAAGGAGGACGGGCCGTTCATCCACGCTCAAGCTGGCATTGTTGACGCTAAAGTCAACACTGCGGAGCGGGCCGATCTCCGCCTGCTTGAGCCGCACCTTGGCAAAGACCTCGAAGCCGGAGTCGCTATCGGCAACGGTGCGTTGTGGGCCTATCTGTAACTTGCGCTGCCCCTGATCGCCATGGTAGCTGAATTCGGAGGGCTGCCCGGTGCCGGGGGCCTGCTGGCTGAACGGCACGGTGGTGCTCAGGGTGCCGGAGAACAGGTAATTGTTGTTGCCGTCAGTGGTATTGGCCAGGCTCATCACCTCGGCGAGGATCTGACGCACCTCGGCAGCAATGTCCTTGCGCTGTGAGGCCTGGTAGGTGTCGTTGTTGGCCTGCACGGCCAGCTCACGCGCACGCTGCAGGGCATTGGTCACCGAATTCAATACCGACTCTTCCTGCGCCAGGCGCATCTCGGCGTAATCGGCGTTACGATTGAATTGTTCGTAGATGGCAATCGATTGGCTGATGTCCACCAGCATGGAAGAACCGATCGGGTCATCGGACGGGCTCAGGATACGCTTGCCGGTCGCCAGTTGTTGCTGGGTCTTGCTCAGTGCGGCCTGCTGGTCAAGGATGGCGTTCAGCGAGGCCTGCTGGAACATTGCCGTGGATACGCGCATGGTGGGCTCCTTAGAAGGCCTGTAACAGGGTCTGGAACAATTGATTGGCGATCGAGATGATCTGGGCATTGGCCTGGTAGGCCTGCTGGAATTTAATCAAATTGGCGGCCTCTTCGTCGAGGTTGACACCACTGACCGATTGCATCGCCATCTCTGCCTGATTTCGCAGGGTGCTGGTGGCCGCCTTGTTGATCTCGGCCTGGTGGGTTTGGGTGCCGACCCGCGATACCATCTGACCATAGGCCGCCTGGTAGGTGGCGGTGCCACCGATCAAGCCCCGTTGTGTCTGCAATCCGGCAAGCGCCAGGGCATTACGGTTGTCGCCAACGGCATTGGTGTTGTTATCGATCACCAAGGCATCGCCATCCTGCGGCAGGCCACTCAGGATAAAGCTGATCGCCATGCCGCCAACAGTGATGGTCTGGGTTTGCCCTGCGTCGGTCTGCGGGTTGTACGGGATACTCAGTTGATCGGCACCGGTGATGGTGTACTGTTGCAGTGCGGCATCGTAGCTCAGCCGCACCTCGCCTGGCAGTGGCAAATTACTGTTGTCGGCGGGGGCTACCGCGCTGATGGCACCGGTACCCTGGTTAACCGGCAAACCATTGCCGTCCGTTGCCTCGCTGCCCAGTAACGCGCCGGCAGCAGCAATTTTAGTGGGATCATCGATCGCGACACCAAACAATCTGGCCGCCTCGCTGGTGGGACGGATCAGAAAACGATCCCCAGCTGCTGCGCCTGCCACAGTCGCGGTATCAATGAAGATCCCTTGCACCACACCCGGATCGGTAAAGGGGATATTTTGGCCGGTTTTGTAGTCGCTGAGATTCCAGTTTGCGCCATCGAATTCCAGCAGATAGTCATTGGTCGTCAGCAGCGTGACATCGTCGTAGGCCACGGTCGGGATCCCGGTAGCGCTATTGCCGTTGGCCGAAAACACCTGCGGTATGAATGGCCTGAAGAAGTTACCGCCCAGCTCCCCGTTCAGGTCGATCCCCATCGCGTGCAGGGCGTTGAATTGCTCGCTGATCCCGGCGGCAATGCGACCCATCGCATTGCGACTTTCCTCAAGGATGCTGTCACTGAATGCCAGGGTGCCACCGATCTTGCCGCCCTTGAGCAGACGGGTGATATCCACCCCGCCACTGCCATCGTCGAGAACGATCTTGCTCTTGCCCTGGATCAGGTCATCGGGGCGCACATCCAGGCGCAGGGTATTGGCACCGACTACCAGCCCCTGCCCCGAGCCGATAAACACGTTCATCATGCCATCCTGCTGCTCGACGGTTTTCACATCGACCAGCTCGGAAAGCTGATTGATCAACAGGTCGCGGCGGTCCAGCAGGTCATTGGGCTCGGCACCACCCGCGGCGCCACGGGCGATGACGATCTCCTTGTTCAGCTGGGCAAGCGCCTCGGCCATGGCATTGACCTCCGTCACCGCGGCATTCAGCTGCTGGTTTACCCGGCTGTTGAGGTCGCGCAGGCGCTGATCAAGATAGTGGAAACGGTCGGACAGGGATTCGGCGCTGGTCAGCAACACCTGGCGCGCCGGGATCGAGTTCGGGTTGTCGGCCACACCTTGGGTGGCGGCAAAGAACTCGTCCAGCATGGGGCCAAGACCGGCATTCTGATCCGCCAGCATGTTGTCGATCTGGCTGGCCAGGGCATGGAAAGAGTTGAAATACTCGTTGTTTGAGGTCTGGGTACGTAACTGACTGGCAAGAAAATTGTCGTAGTTACGGCTGATATCCATGACACGTACACCCGACCCGGCATAACCAATCCCGATAAACTCAGGGATGCGCGTACCAAGAGAGGCCCGCTGGCGGCTGTAGCCTTCGGTATTGACGTTGGAAATATTGTGGCTAGTGGTTGTCAGCGCGCGCTGGTAACTCAGTAGTCCCGAGGTTCCAATTCCCAGTAGATCAGGCATGTTCGTGTTACCCTAGGTTTCGTGACGGATATTCCGTCCTGGCGTCAGCTTAGCGTCTCGCCCGGCGGATTCTTGAATCGGTCCAGCCCGGCATTGATGAACTCGCCTTCGGCGATACGCTGGATCTTGCTGGCATAGGCAGGGTCGGTGGCATAACCGGCCTGCTGTAGCC
>JACUTZ010000109.1 GCA_014859545.1 Gammaproteobacteria bacterium | reverse complement strand
CTGTGCTAGGATCGCCCGCAGCATTGCCGACAGGCCCTTGCCCCACCCCACAAGCCCAGGCCCATACCCATGAATCAGCATAGCAACCCTTTTCAGCAAGCGGCCTTCCTGACCAGCGCCAATGCCCTCGCGCAATTGCCCCCGGATCAGGGTAGCGAGGTGGCCTTTGCCGGTCGCTCCAATGCGGGCAAGTCCAGCGCGCTGAACACCATTACCGGCCAGCGTGGTCTGGCACGCACCAGCAAGACCCCGGGGCGTACCCAGTTGATCAATTTCTTCGCGATCGGCCCCGAGCAGCACCTGGTCGACCTGCCCGGCTATGGTTATGCCAAGGTCCCCTTGTCGGTCAAACGCCACTGGCAACAGGTGCTGGCAGACTACCTGCGCACCCGCAAGGCACTGCGTGGCCTGATCCTGTTGATGGATATCCGCCACCCCTTCAAGGATTTTGATCAGCAGATGCTGGACTGGTGCAATCAGCAGCGCATGCCGGTACACATCCTGCTGACCAAGGCCGACAAACTGGGACGCGGGGCGGCAGGCAATACCCTGCAACAGGTGCGTAAACAGCTGGGCAAGGACTGGCCACTGGCCACCGTACAACTGTTTTCCTCCCTGGATAAACAGGGCCTGGACGAGGTTAGAGCGCTACTGAGTGAGTGGTTACAAACCGGGGAAGCAAGGACTGATAAGAAAGAATAAAAAATAGCCCCGGTCGCTTGAGGGGGCAGGAGCGCGCGACCGAGGCCAAGCATACCCGGCAATGGGGGAAAAAGCCGGGATTCAGCATTCCACCAAGGAGAGAAGCGGAAGGCCAGTGCATTGCTGCACACCCATATGGACTCTGCCCCGATCCCAAAGTTCATCCCGGTTGCTAATTTTTTTTGCCCCCTGCCCCAAAAGCATTCACCGCAGACGACTACAGGGATGTAGTCGGTTGGCGATGTCGGGAACATATCGCCCAGACGCAGAGATATTAGGCGCAAGGGAAGTCTCGATTTATCACCAACCGGAAGAGACCATGCCTTCCATCTATAACGGACTGTAAGCACCAGGACCTCGATTATTAACCCTCCGGCGAACAAGACTGGAAGGGACCGGCCCTGAATTCAAGCCTTTCTCTGCGCCTCTGCGGTAAATGAATTTGCCTTTTGTTGTGAGCTGAACAGACGCCCCCGTCATCAATGCTGGCAGTGCGGGCAATACCAACTACTGCGCTGGCCCTGTACGATCTGGCGGATAGCCGTGCCACAAACTCGGCAGGGCTCACCTTCGCGCCCGTAGACATTCAGTTGCTGGGCAAAATAGCCCGGCTTGCCATCCCCGCCGACAAAATCCCTCAGGGTGGTGCCGCCCTGCTCGATGGCGGCCGCCAGCACCTGGCGAATGCAGCCGTGCAGGGTCTCGATGCGGGCGCGGCTGAGCCGTCCGGCGGCAATGCCGGGGCGGATCCCGGCCAGGAACAGCGATTCGCTGGCATAGATGTTCCCCACCCCCACCACCACCTTGTTGTCCATGATGCATTGCTTGATCGGGATCTTGCGTCCACGGGTGGCTCGATACAGGTGTTCGGGATCAAATTCCGACCCCAGCGGTTCCGGCCCCAGGCTGCGCAGCAGCTCGTGCGCCAGTGGCTCGCCCTCGCACCACAGCACCGCACCGAAGCGACGTGGGTCGGTCAGGCGCAGCAAGCGGCCATTGGCAAGGACCAGATCGAGGTGATCGTGCTTTTGCGCCGGGGTACCAGCGGACAGGATGCGCAGGCTGCCGGACATGCCCAGGTGGATCAACAGATGTCCCTTGGCGGTTTCCAGCAGCAGGTATTTGGCGCGCCGCTTGACCGCCAGGATGGTCTGGCCCTTGAGCCGCTGCGCCAGATCGGCGGGGATCGGCCAGCGCAGCCGAGGCTGACGAACGGTAACGGCATCCACCCGCTGGTCCTGGAGATGCGGGGCGATGCCTCGGCGGGTGGTTTCGACCTCGGGTAGTTCGGGCATGGGATCGCCTTTTGCTGTGCTTGTGTGCTGACTTGAGGGGCGGAAGTGGGGGCAGGACTAGCGCGGCACAAGCTCGCCCAGGCTGAGCAGCTGCGCGGCACTGGCCTCGCTGAGCTGGTACTGGATCCCCAGCTCGGGGCGGGCCAGGGCATATTCACCCTGATCCTCGAGCAGCAGAAATTCCAGCGTCGGCATCCCGGCCAGGCCGATGCGTATTGTCTCACCGGCACCACCGGCATAGGCGCGCACCTGCACCACTCCCGGATGCTGCCAGGCATCAAGCAGGGTCTGGATCTGATCGGCCGAGCGCAGTGCCCCGGCAGGTTCCAGTTGCCAGCCCTCGGCGCTGCGCTGCAGGCTCAATCCTGGCAGCTGCAAGGCCTCGATGCGGGCCTGTTCGGGCAACAGGCGCTGGCTGACAAAGCCATGCCAGTCGCCAATCAGGTGGTAATAGAGGGTGTCAGGGACGATATGGATCTGCTCCCCGAGGCGCACATAGCGCCGGTAGTCCAGCGTGGTCTGCCCGCCAAACACCAGTTCCAGCTGCCCGTTGATAATCAGCCGCAGGCTCGGTTGATCCAGACCATACACCGCCAGCTCGGCCCCGCTGACGGAAAAACTCCCCAGGCTGCGCAACTCACTGACCCGCAACAAGGCCTGGATGCGAAACCCATTGGCATCGATGGCCAGCGGGCTTTGCAGCTGCCAGCGCTCGGCATCCAGGCGCTGCAATACCAGCGCGGCCTGGCCAGTGCGCTCGATGCGCAACTGCTGGATCGCCGCCGGTTCGATCTGCAACAGCTGCGGGACGGACGGCGCTTGCTGCGCGCGCTGCTCCCACAGCACCAGCCCGACCAGGCCCAGCACCACGGCCAGCAACAGCAGATTGACCAGATGGCGTCGTCCCAGTGTATTCATCAGCGCCGCCGACGCCGCCACCAGATCACCAGCCCGCTGAGCACCAGCAGACCTGGCAGCACCACCAGAAAACCAAAGCCGATCAACATGGTGTGCAGCTGGCTCAGTTCCAGGCGGGTATCCGGGCTGGTGCGCGGGGCGATGGCAATAAAGCGATCATCGTGGCTGAGCCAGTTGAGCAGACGCTCGCCCAGTGCCTGATTGGCGCCATTGCCCAGGTATTGATTGGAGAGAAAATCCCCATCTCCCAGCACCGCCACCCGCTGCTGACGGCCCTGGCCATCTTCCACCTCCAGCGGACGCGCCAGCAACAGACCGAGGTTCAGCGGGCCGGGGATGTCCCGCTCCTCGTGGAAGGCAATCTCCCCTTCCAGGCTGGCGGTGGTCGCCCAGCTGCGCGGCAGACTATTGAGCAGCGGCGTGCTATGCCAGGCGCTGTCGCTGTAGTGCAACATCGCCTGGGCATAGGGGAACAGGCTGAGCGACTCCAGTCCCTCGCTGACCGGGTGGACGGGATAATCGGCGACGATCACCATCGCCGGGTTGTCGATCCCCAGCATCTGCCCAGTGGGGTCGATGATGGTGCCGGGCAGGAAGTGTACATCCAGCAGGTCGGCCAGCGGCTCCAGCCCGGCCGGGCCATCCGGCTCACTCAGCCACAGCAGATTGCCGCCGTCGTAGAGGTATTGCTTGATCAACTGGATCTCCCCCGGCAGCAGCGGGGTTTGCGGGCTGGCCAGCACCAGCACCCGGGTATCCGCCGGGATCTGCGGTTCGGCCGAAAGGTTCAGCGCCTCGAACACAAAGCCCTTTTGCGCCAGTTGCCCGGCCCACAGGCCCAGGTCATGATTGGCCTGGCTGTCGTGACGACGTTCGCCGTGGCCGCGCAGCATCACGATGCGTGGTGTGCCGCTGCGCAACAGCCGCTGCAGGCTGTTGGTCAGGGCCTGCTCGCCCAGTACCCGCAGGTTTTCGCGCCGCCCCTGGTAGTGGATCACCAGCTCGCCCTCGGCCATCACCCCCCAGTCGCGCAGTTGCTGTGGCTGCTGGTCCGGATCGATAAAGATCAATTCGATATCATCCTTGTGACGCTGGTAGCGCGCCACCAGCTCGCGGGTACGCTGGCGCAATTCGGGACTGAGCTGGGCACGACTGATGGCGTGGATTTGCACCGGCCCCTCCAGCTGGGCCAGCACCTGCAGGCTGGCCTCGGCCAGGGTATGACGCCCGGCGGCAGTCCAATCGGCCTGGTAGTTGTAGCGGGTGCTGAGCCAGCCCAGCAGGGCCACGATCAGCAGCAGCAGGGCCACAAAGATCGCCCCTTGCAGGCGCAGTTGTCGGCGAAGTCGCGGATTGATATGCATGGCTAGTCCTGCAGGCGCTCGGCATCCATGCGGCGCACCGCCAGCACGATGAAGGTGGTAATAAACAACAGGTAATAGGCCACATCGGCGGTGTCGAACAGGCCTTGCAACATGCCCTGGTAATGCTGTTGCAAGGACAGCCAGGCCAAGACGCTGCCCCCGCTGTTTTGCCCGCTCCAGTCGATAATCCACAGCAACAGCAGCAAGCCAAAGCTGCCGATCGCCGCGATGGTGGGCTGGCTGGTCAGCGCCGAGATATACAGGCTGGCCGCGGCAAAGGCGGCGATCATCAGGGCCAGCCCCAGCAGATTGGCACCCAGCAAACCAAAATCCAGACTGCCGGCACCCAGCAGCGACAGCGGCATCAGCAACACCAGTAACAGCATCAGGCCGAGAAAGGTCAGTAGTCCCAGGTATTTGCCCAGCACGATCTCGCCAAGCGAAACCGGCGCGCTCAGCAACAGCGGCAGGGTGCGGGCGCGGCGCTCCTCGCTGATCAGGCGCATCGACAACAATGGGATCACCAGCAACAGCAATAAGGCCGCACTGGAAAACAGCGGGCTGATCAACAGCTCGGTGATCCCCGGCGGGTGTTCCAGATTGGCCAGCTGGGCCTGTACCCCGAGATAAAGATCCAGTTGTGCCAGGAAGATCCAGGCCAGAATGAACTGCACCACCGCCAGGATCACCCAGGCCAGTGGCGACAGGAACAGACTGCGCAATTCGTGGGCAGCGATGCTGAAGATCATGGCTGGCCCTCCTCGGCCGGAGTCTCGCGGGTGGTGAGATTGACGAACACCTCCTCCAGCGAGAGGCGTTCCGGACTCAGTTCATACAGCCCCCAATCCCGCTGCGCCGCCGCCGTGGCCAGGGCCTCGGCGGGATTGTGCTGACGCGCGTGCAGGATGCGCAGCCGCCCATCATCCAAGGCCTGCACCGCCTGTACTCCCTCAAGCGCCAGCAGACTGGCCTCGTCGGGTGGGCGGCGCAGTCCGAGGATCACGCTACTGCCCTGCATGCGCTGCACAATCCCCGCAATGGTATCGCTCAGCACCAGCTCACCGCGCTGGATGATCTGCACCCGATCGCAGGTCGCCTGGACCTCGGGCAGAATGTGGGTAGAAAGGATCACGCTGTGCTCACCGCCCAGCTCGCGGATCAGCTGGCGGATCTCGCGGATCTGGATCGGGTCCAGGCCCACCGTGGGCTCATCCAGGATCACCACCTCCGGGCCATGGATGATCGCCTGGGCGATCCCCACCCGCTGCTGGTAGCCCTTGGAAAGCTGGTGGATCAGCCGTCGCCCGACCTCGCCCAGACCACATCGCTCCTTGCTCTCGGCCACCGCCCGGGCAATGCGGGCACGCGGGATCTGGTGCAAGCGGGCGCAAAAACCCAGATATTCATCCACGTTCAGATCGCGATACAGGGGAGGCTGTTCCGGCAGAAAGCCCAGGTGACGCTTGGCCTCGCGCGGCGCCTCCAGCAGGTCGATGCCATTGATGCGGATCGCCCCGGCGCTGGGGGCCAGATTACCGGTCAGCATCTGCATGGTGGTGGACTTGCCCGCCCCGTTTGGGCCGAGAAAGCCCAGCACCTCGCCACGCTGTACCGAAAAACTCACATCATTCACCGCCAGCGTATTGCCATAGCGGCGCGACAGGTGTTCCACCGAGATCAAACTGTGCTGTGCCATCGTAAGGGTACTATCACTCGAGCCAGTAAGTCGGCAGGGTAGCACTGCCAGACAGCGCCCGCCATGAGGACGGTATTTTAGCCATATCGGGGCTCGGGGTCACAAGTGGGCAAGGGGGCACAGCAGTCCTGATGGCCGGGCTAGCATCTTGCCCCGCCTTAATCAGAAAGAGGCATTTATTGATGAGCAGATGTTGCTCGGCATGGATAAGATACAAACTCTATTCGACCTGGAATTCCTGCCCCCATCAGTTTCCTTAGATTAATGCTCGACTAGTTAACGACCAGAATCGGTCGTTCCTATAAATGGCTTATAGGGTCTACTTTTTGCCATGGTCATCGGCTGACATTGGTAAGGAAAGGGGCGTTGTTCAATAGCCCTGATCCCATTGCTCCATCGATCTAAGCTCAGCACTATGCCCTCGTGCAGCTCGCATTGACAGCAATGCAGTCATTGACAACAATAGAGGCACTAACAACTGAGTGATACCACCATGGCTGTATTAACCATTCGCAGCATCGATGAGGCCACCAAAACCGCCTTGCGTGTGCAAGCGGCACAACACGGCGTGTCGATGGAGGAAGAGGCAAGACGCATCCTGCGTAGTGCCCTGCCTCATCCTGATGAGCAGACACCAATGGGCCAGCGTTTGCTACGCCGCTTCCACGAGGTGGCCGACGAGGACTTTACCCTGCCCACCCGGCAGGTTCCGCGCACCCCACCCTCCTGGGACTAAGCACCATGATCTTGCTCGATACCAATGTGCTTTCCGAGTTCATGCGGCCACGTCCAGAAGCTCGCGTTGTTCAGTGGCTGGATGGGCAGCGAGCCGATACCCTTCACACCAGTGCGGTGAGCCAGGCTGAAATCGAGCTCGGCCTGGCTCTGATGCCAGACGGCAAGCGCCAGCTTGAGTTGGCCTCATCCGCCAAAGCCATGTTCGAGGAAGATTTTGCCGGACGTTGCCTGCCTTTCGATGCTATTGCTGCCAGCCACTATGCCCACCTGGTTGCTGCGCGTTCCCGCATGGGGCGACCGATAAGCGTAGAGGACGCGCAGATAGCCGCTATTGCCCTGGCAAGTGATATGGCGCTGGCAACCCGGAACACCAGGGATTTCGAATCCATTACAGGCTTGGCGCTAATCAATCCGTGGCGCAGCATCTAATTATCATTTTCCGGTCTAAATGCACCATTTGGACAGGTAGTGTGCCGAGATAAATCGGTAGAAGATTGGCGGTGAAGCCCCTCTGCTTGTTAAAGGCAATCCTGCGAGCCTGTAAATAAATCTGTGTAACTGCCCACGCCATTACAGGTGACCGTCCAGACGGTCACCGAACTCGATGGAAAAGCGATGCATGGCCGGTTTCCAATCACGGATCG
>JACUTZ010000108.1 GCA_014859545.1 Gammaproteobacteria bacterium | reverse complement strand
CCGCCGCCGCCGCCCATGCCACCACCACCCATGTTAAAGCCCCAGATCGGCACGTCGATGCCATTGATGACCTGGTTGCCCTGCATGAAGGTGTTGAGGAAAAATTCCACATCGGGGGTGACGCGATTTGGGGTGGCCGGCGCATCGATATGCAGGCCGCAGTTGCCGGTGATGCCGGCATTGCAGCCACCGCCCATGCCACCGCCACCCATGCCGCCATCGCCGCCGCCACTGGTGCTTGTGCTGGTACTACTGGTATTGTGTTTGCTCATCTTGTTGTTCTCCTCGCAATGCGGTTATCGCCGGCCCGGCTCAGGGCAGATTGGCCACGGACTGGTTCAGATCGGATTCGCTGGGCGGCGCCATGCCCATCACCATCGGCGCATGCATGCCGTGGGGATAGAGGCCGCCACCGGCGGTTTGCGACATTTCCGCATGGCAGTGCATGGGGAAGTGCTGGATCCGATTCGCGCTGACCGGCGGCCAGGCATCTGGCGGCGGGCTGAAGGGAACAATTACATCGCGCACATCCAGCGGGAACATGGAGACCACGTCCTTTTTCTTGCGATTGCTGGCAAAGTGTTGGTGGTTGACGCTGACGATCTCCACGTGATTGCCGTGGAAGTGGGGCGAGTGCACCATGCCGCCAGCATTGAGCAGACGAACCAATGCGGCCTCGTTGTAATGCCCCATGATCTCGGTGTTGTACTCGTGGGTGTTGTCGTAGGCATTGCCGTTGATGGTGAAATAGCGCGGCTGGAAACTGTCGGGATTGATCTGGGTGACCGCATTGTCGCCCTGAGTGCGCACGATCTCGCCCCAGGCCGGGTCCACATTGCCCAGCAACCATTTGTACTGGCGAACGAAGGCCGGGCCATTGCTAAAGGAACGATTCTTGATCCCGGATGGCATCACCACCAGGGCCCCGTGCAGGCCCATGATACGATTCACACCGTTGTTCTGATCGTCGTAGTAAAGATAGCTGCCGGCGGCCGGGGCGGTGAAGGTGAAGGCGCGTGAGCTGCGCGCGCTGACGGTTTCGCGGATATTGGTCCCACCAATCTTGAGGGCCACGCGGGTATTCAGGGTATTGCTGAGGTTGATGGTGATACTGTCGCCTTCCTGACAGACCAGGGTAGTCCCCGGAAAGCTCATCCCGCTGGTATGGCTGAAGCTGAACATGAAGGCATTCGTGCCGTCGATCATCGCCACATTGCCACGACGCGCTGCCAGACTGACGCTTAGATTGGCCGCATGGGCACGTGGTGACCAGGATAGCAGTCCCATCGGCCCTGCAACGGCAAAGCCTGCCGAGACAGCAGCGCCTGCACCCAGAAATTTTCTTCGATCCATACACTCCTCCACACTATTTTTTATGAGTTGCCGGGGGTGGCAACGCGGTGGTTTTCATTATTGCTGATGCTCGAGTGACCTCGAGTGCCAGCGACTATCTCGCACACGACATGGGGGGGCTATTAGGAGGATCATGCAGAGAGGACAGGGATTACCCGGATATAAAGAAGATAAATAAACCACAAATACGGCCAATCAATAGCCGACTTAGATGTTTTGACAGAACGTTACATTTTCGTTTCAAACTATTGAATAGTGTAATTAATCTTCCGTCAAACGGGTTTGTTGTACGCATTATCCTACTTATTAAATCGACATTGACGGACAAGTTTATCGGCCATCATCATAAAAAATTTCTGTGACAATTTGTCACAAAAAAAGCCCCGGCAAGCCGGGGCAATCTATTGAATCGCTCGTTATGGTAATCGGACTAGAAGATCGCCGTGACCTGCAGCGAGATACGATCATCCATGCTGTCGAGGATCTGGTTGGGCACTGCCGTGGATGGAAGATTTGGTGCCTCGGCACTGCGCATTTCGTAGTTGAAGGCCATGCGGGTACGCGGATTGAAGAAATACTGCGTCCCCAGGGTGATGGTCTTGAAGTGGCGCTCTGCCGTCGCATTGTTGGTCATGCGCTCCAATACATCGTAACGCACACCGACTTCCCATTTCTTGGTCAGCAGGCGGCCATAGTCGAGGTAATAACCCATCGCCTTGCCTTCTGGGTGAGTATTAATGGTTGCATTCGTAGTATTGGCATTATTACGCGCACCGGCCACTGCACCACCAGCAGTCCCGTCAAAGATCATCCCGTCGGCGGTGATGTATTCGGCGGAAAAGCGATCCGCGCCCTTGCGATAGGTCATGCCCACGCCGCTGCGCTTGCGGTCAAACTCACCCTGGGCGATGGTGCGCTTACCGCTTTGGTTCCAGACATAGCCCTTCAGACCCTCGCGGCGTGGGCCCTGGCCACCAAAGACCTTTTCGGTCGACCAGTACAGATACAGCTCACGGTTATCGTCATTGTCACCACGGCTGATGCCATTGCCATTGCCCAGCATCACCGCATAGGCATGCTCCAGGCCACCGGCATTGAAGGTATCAAAGACCTGCACCCCCACATCACGGAAGGCGCTGACCGGGCCGTTCAGGGAAGGCTCGGCGGCACTGTCTACATAACGCTCCAGCACCATTTGATCGGTGACCGCGGTAAAGTTCACGTAATCGAATACATGGATGGCCTGGAAGCTTTCTTCCGAGCCGGGGGTCTTGAATTGTCCCACACGCACTCGCGCGCCCGGCAGATGATTAAAGGTCACACTGGCGTCGGTGACGCGTGCACTACCACCGCCATTGGCAGTAATCCCGTTATTGCCAAATTCGGCCAGAAAGAAATAATTGATCTTCGGGTCCAACGGCATATTGGCACCACGCACCCCAACCTGGGCACGCATGATGTTAAAGCTGGAATTGGTGTTCTGGTCCGGCGCAATGCTGTTAAAGGCTGAGTTTTGGCCCGTATAGGGACCTGCCGGCAGCTTGGTGCCCTTGGTCTGCATATAGGTAGGCTGGATAAATCCCCATACTTGCGTGCCGGGCGCCTGGGCGGTGCGTTCGGTCCCTTGCAGCATCAGCCAATTGGCGGCACTGGCACTGCCTGCCATCGCCAGCAGCACGGCTGCGGCACTGGCCGACAGGGCAAAATTCTTCACATTCTTTTTCATTATTGACTCCCCATCTAATTATTTGTATTGGCTGGAACGGATTAGGGTTTGATCAGGGTATAACCCTGGCCGGTCAGCTCAAGGATGCGGCCCACGCCGGCATCGACGATCTGTGCGTTCTTGTTAACCTTGATCGGACTACCCAATTGATTGGACATGCCTGCAATGGTGTTGCCGCAGGCACTGAAGGTCACCCCATTGGCCATCAGGCTGCCGATACGGCCTTCATTGGCATTGTCTTCAAACAGCAGGCGCAGGCCCGGACCAAAGGCGACGATCTCCAACTGGACCAAGTCCCGGCCATAGTGATTGAGCACGTTATTGGCTACGTTCAGCACCAGGGTTTGCTTGCTGGGGTCATTGTCGCTGATCTGCAACACCACCTTGTGTTCGGCCAGAGACTGGGCCTGCAGTGTGGCGGCGGCCAGCAACAGCCCCAGACCTGCCAGGACGCCGCCCAGGGCACGGATAGTCAGTTTCTTCATGAAATGTATTCCTCGTTAATATGTGGACGAAATATCGTTATGCGCAGCTGTCACCACCACGCTACTTTTAGAGACGCGGCGCAGGCGCATGCTATTCCACATAAAATGAGAAATTCTTTATTTATTTTCAGTGAAACAGGGTAAACCCTGAGCTTACTGCGTCAGATCTTCGTAAATGGAGGGGGTGTTTGCTGGATCTGGTTTTTATTATCGATTGCGCATCTCAAACCACAAGCTCAGCCGCTGGGTGATGTCTCTCGCCAAGCCGCCAATAACGCCAAGATGTTGAGGGGAATTTTTCAACAAGACCGCTTCAAACGGCCGCCGACACCCTAGCTGATCTGCACGGAAGAACCATAGCCCACCGTCATAACGCATTCTTGGCGGCTTGGCGAGATCATCACTTTGCAGTTCGCGGTTTTATACGGCACCAGGGCAGGCACTGAAACTGCCTGCCCACAGGTCTCTGAACAGCCGACCTATGCCGCGATACCACTATGACGAAGCAGCGCATCGATGCTCGGCTCACGGCCACGGAAGGCAATGAACAATTCCATCGGATCACGACTGCCGCCCTGCTCGAGGATCGCTTCCATGAAGGCCAGGCCGGTGGCCTGATTGAAGATCCCCTCTTCCTCGAAACGGGAGAAGGCATCGGCGGAGAGCACTTCGGCCCATTTGTAGCTGTAGTAGCCGGCGGCGTAACCCCCGGCGAAGATGTGTGAGAAACCATGCTGGAAGCGGTTGTACTCGGGTGGCTGCACCACCGCCACCTCGGCGCGTACCTCATCCAAAATCTGCTGGATGCGCCCGCCTTCGCTCGGGTCGTATTCCAGATGCAGGCGAAAATCAAATAGCGAGAACTCCAGCTGGCGCACCATCTGCATCCCGGACTGGAAGTTCTTCGCCGCGATCATCTTTTGGTAGAGCGCATCCGGGATCTTCTCGCCGCTTTGGTAGTGGGTGGCAAACAGATCCAGCGCCTCGCGCTCCCAGCACCAGTTTTCCATGAACTGGCTGGGCAGCTCCACCGCATCCCAGGGCACACCGTTGATGCCGGAGACCCCGGCGGTATCGATACGGGTGAGCATGTGGTGCAGGCCGTGACCGAATTCGTGGAACAGGGTCTGTACCTCGTCGTGGGTGAACAGCGCCGGGGTGTCGCCCACCGGTGGGGCGAAGTTACACACCAGGTAGGCGGTGGGGGTCTGCACACTGCCATCCTCACGCAGCCGGCGCACCATGCACTCGTCCATCCAGGCACCACCGCGCTTGTGCTGGCGGGCGTAGAGGTCCAGGTAGAAGCGCCCGCGTAGCTCACCGCTGCGATCGTGGATCTCAAAGAAGCGCACATCCTGGTGCCAGAAGGCCACGTCCTGGCGCTCGTGGATCGCCAGCCCGTAGAGTCGTTGCACGACGGCGAACAGCCCGTTGAGTACCTGGTCTTCGGGGAAGTAGGGCTTGAGGTCTTCCTGGGAGATGGCGTACTTGTCCTGGCGCAGCTTCTCGCTGTAGTAGCTGATGTCCCAGGGCTTGAGCTCATCGAGATCATGTTGCTCACGGGCATAGACGTGCAGCTCGTCCAGATCGCGGCGCGCCAGCTCCATGGATTTGCTGGCCAGATTGCGCAGGAAGTCGAGCACCTGTTGCGGGTCTTGCGCCATCTTGGTGGCCAGCGAGCGCTCGGCGTAGTTTTGAAAGCCCAGCAGCTGCGCCAGTTCGTGGCGGATGGCGAGGATCCGCTCCATCACCGGGGTATTGTCCCACTGCCCGGCATCGGGGCCTTGATCCGAGGCGCGGGTCACGTAGGCCTGATAGAGTTCTTCGCGCAGGGCGCGATCATCGGCATAGCTCATCACCGCAAAGTAGCTGGGAAATTCCAGGGTGATACGGTAGCCCGCTTCCCCCTCGCGCTCGGCGGCCTGCTTGAGCATGCCCTTGCTGGAATCGGGCAGACCAGCCACGCGGGCCTCGTCCACGGTCTTGTGCCAGGCATTGGTGGCATCGAGCAGGTTATTGCTAAAGGTGGTGGTGAGCTGGGATAGCTCGGACTTGAGCGCCTTGTAGCGCGCCTTCTGCTCCGCAGGCAGGGCCACTCCGGAGAGGCGAAAATCGCGCAGGCTGTGTTCGATCACCGTCTGCTGCGCCTGACTCAGCTGGCTAAATTCAGCGCTCTCCTGCAGCGAGGCATAGGCCTGATAGAGGGCCTCGTTCTGCCCCATCTCGGTGGAATAATCCGACAGCTTGGGCAGACAGGCCTCATAGGCGGCGCGCAGCTCGGGGTTGTTGACCACCGCGTTCATGTGGCTGACCGGCGACCAGATCCGGCTCAGACGATCATCCAGCGCCTCCAGCGGCGCGACCAGATTCTTCCAGGTGTAGGGGCCGCCCCGTTCCAGCAAGGCCGCCACCGCCGCACGGTTCTCCGCCAGCAGGGTATCGAGCGCCGGCTCCACATGCTCGGGTTGGATCGCGCCAAAAGGCGGCAGGTCATTCATTTCCAAAAGCGGGTTAGCCATCATGTACAATCCTCTAAGGTAAAAACACTTGCCACAGAGGACACAGAGAACACGGAGGGTATAAACCGCCTCACCGCAGGTCCATTGCACTGGACAACAGCACGCTTACCTCCGTGCACTCTGTGCCCTCTGTGGCAAAAAATTCTTTTCAACGGGAGCCCAGCGTGAGCACCAGCCATCCGTATGATGCCTTGACCCCGGACACCGTGCTGGATGCGGTGGAGTCGGCTGGCTTTATGCCGACCGGCACCCTGTTGGCGTTAAATAGTTACGAGAACCGGGTTTATCAAATCGGCGAGGAGGATCTGGGCTTCATCGTCGGCAAATTCTACCGTCCCGGGCGCTGGAGCGATGCCCAGATCCAGGAAGAGCACGACTTTGCCCGCCAACTGGCCGAGCTGGAGATCCCGGTAGTCGCCCCACTGGCCGATGCCAAGGGCAATACCCTACACCAGTTTGGCGGCTTTCGCTTTGCACTGTTTCCGCGCCGGGGCGGGCGCAGCCCCGAGCTGGACGACCCGGACACCCTCTATCGCCTCGGCCAGTTCATCGGCCGTATCCACGCGGTCGGGGCCAGCCGCCCCTTCCTGCATCGTCCGGCCATTTCCCTGCAGGAATTCGGCCGCGATGCCCTGGACTACCTGCTGCAACAACAAATGTTGCCACCCCATTACCGGGGCGAATACCAGCAACTGGCCGAGCAAATCCTGGCGCAGGTTGCTGAGCAGTTGGCGCGGGTCGACTACCCGTCCATCCGCCTGCACGGCGACATGCACCCCGGCAACATCCTCTGGACCGAACATGGCGCCCACCTGGTGGACCTGGACGATGCCCGCTCCGGCCCGGCCATTCAGGACCTGTGGATGATGCTTGGCGGGGACGCCCAGAACATGCGCCTGCAACTGAACGAACTACTGGCCGGCTACGAGGAATTTCATGATTTTGACCGCCGCCAACTGGCCCTGATCGAAGCACTGCGCGCCCTGCGCCTGCTACACTATAGCTATTGGCTGGCCCGCCGCTGGGACGACCCGGCCTTCCCCCTGGCATTTCCCTGGTTTGGCACGGAAAAATACTGGGAAGAGCAGATCCTGATCCTGCGTGAGCAGCAACTGCGGCTGAACCAACCGACCCTGAACCTGGGCCCCTGAAATACCCACCAAGGCCGACACCGATGCGCCTCTCCACCAGCACGGCACCAGCACCCGGTCTGTTTCTCCGGCTGCTAGTGTAGTGTCCTGAATAAATGGCACATGTCAGCGTGACGAGAAGCCGTTAGCT
>JACUTZ010000006.1 GCA_014859545.1 Gammaproteobacteria bacterium | reverse complement strand
GGCGTTTAGCCTCTGCCTCGGCCTGGCGTTTAGCCTCTGCCTCGGCCTGGCGTTTAGCCTCTGCCTCGGCCTGGCGTTTGGCCTCGGCCTGGGCCTTGCGCCTGGCCTCCTCCTCGGCCTGGCGTTTGGCCTCTGCCTCGGCCTGACGTTTGGCCTCGGCCTGACGGCGCTGTTCCGCCTGTCGTTGCTGTTCGGCACGGCGCTGCTCTTCCACGCGCCGTTGTTCGGCTTGACGACGTTCCTCGGCAGCCTGACGTGCCGCCGCGATACGACGTCGCTCGGCCTCCTCGGCGGCCTGACGCGCCCGCAGGGGGGCCAGCACCTCATCTTCACTGACCGCCCGGGCCTGGATCACCGGCTCCGCAGCGGCACTGGCGGCCGGTTCGGGCTTGCGCTCCGGCCATTGGAACAACAACAGGCCCAATAACAACAGATGCAACAGAGCGGCCCCTGCCAGGGCCAGGACTTGCTCGTTGTTAAGGTTCATTGCCTGACTCGGCGGATTCAGTCATCAAACCCACACTGTCGACCCCACTCTGCTGGATCAGGGCCATCACCTCGACCACCCGGCCATAGGCAACATGACGATCACCCTTCACATAGACAGGACGACTCGGTTCGCGCTCACGTAACTCTGCCAGTTGTTCCAACAGTTCCTCGGCACCCAGTGCCGCCAGGGGATCAGCCGCCAGGCTCAAATAATAGGCACCGCTGGCATCCACGCTAACCACCAGGGGTTCGCGGCTGTCTTGCTCGATGGGGGTGGAGTCGGCCTGGGGCAGATCCACCTTAATCCCTTGGGAGAGCATCGGGGCGGTCACCATAAAGATGATCAGCAATACCAGCATCACATCAATGTAGGGCACCACATTGATCTCCGACATCATGCGTCGCTTCTTTCGCGCCATGGACTATTCCCGAACCTGAGCCTGGGCCTGGCGCTGTAGCAGGGTGGAGAATTCCTCGTTAAAGGTTTCGTAGCGGTTATCGAGTCGCTCCACCTCGCTGGAAAAACGGTTGTAGAAGATCACCGCCGGGATCGCGGCGAACAGCCCCATTGCGGTGGCGATCAGGGCCTCGGCGATACCGGGAGCAACCATTGCCAGGGTGGCGTGCTGCGCCCCGCCCAGGGCGCGAAAGGAATTCATAATCCCCCAGACCGTACCGAACAGGCCGATGTAGGGACTGGTCGAGCCGATGGTCGCCAGCATCGGCAGCTGAGCCTCCAGACGATCCATCTCACGGCTGAGCGAAACGCGCATCGCCCGCTGGGCACCCAACACGATGTCCATGGCGCCCATGCCCTCGTGCTTGCGTAGCCGGGCATACTCGCCAAAACCGGACTCAAACAGGCTGGCCTGGCCGGTCAGCCCATCGCGGCGTTTGTTCAGTTGTCGATACAGTTCAACCAGGTCTATCCCGGACCAGAAGCGATTTTCAAAGGTCTTCGCGTCCCGAAAGGCGGCGCTCAGCAGGCGCTGTTTCTGAATGATAATCGACCAGGAATAGACCGAGGCCAACAACAATAACAACATCACCAACTGAACCAGCAGACTGGCCTCGGCGACCAGGCTCCACAAAGACATATCCGTACTCATACCATCCTCATCAGACCAATTTGATTCTGCCAGCCACTATAAACGGATTATTGTTACCAGGACGGACACAGTAGACAGACTGGAATAAAATAAATTCCCTGTCGGTGCCCTTAACCTGAAAGGTTTCATTTATCTACGCGATACATGAAACCTTCGGCTTAATCATTCAGCAAGTCGATCTCATGCTGACGTTGCAGGCCACTGCCCTGGGGTGGGGTCAGCCCAAAGTGCAGATAGGCGCTATTGGTGGCCACCCGCCCGGAACGGGTCCGCATCATGAAGCCCTGCTGGATCAGGAAGGGCTCCAGCACATCCTCGATGGTGCCCCGCTCTTCGCCGATGGCTGCGGCCAGGTTATCCACCCCTACCGGTCCGCCGTCAAATTTTTCGATAATCGCCAACAGCAACTTGCGATCCAGCATGTCAAAACCGTTCACGTCCACGTCCAGCATGTCCAGGGCACGTTCGGCCACCGCCACACTGACCTTGCCATCGGCCTTGACCTCGGCATAGTCGCGCACCCGTCGCAGCAGACGATTGGCGATGCGTGGGGTACCGCGCGAACGGCGGGCGATCTCATGCGCGCCTTTCGGCTCAATGCTCACCCCCAGGATATGGGCCGAACGGGTCACGATACTGCTCAGCTCCTCGGTGGTATAAAACTCCAGGCGCTGCACGATACCAAAGCGATCCCGCAGCGGTGAGGTGAGCATCCCGGCACGGGTGGTTGCCCCCACCAGGGTAAAGGGTGGTAATTCCAGCTTGATCGAGCGGGCCGCCGGGCCATCGCCGATCATGATATCGAGCTGGAAGTCTTCCATCGCCGGATAGAGCACCTCTTCGACCACCGGCGAGAGGCGGTGGATCTCATCCACAAACAGCACATCGTGGGGTTCCAGATTCGTCAGCAATGCCGCCAGATCCCCCGGGCGCTCCAGCACCGGCCCCGAGGTCTGGCGCACATTCACCTTCAGTTCATTGCCGATGATATTGGCCAGGGTGGTCTTGCCCAGACCGGGCGGACCAAACAGCAACACATGGTCCAGCGCCTCGCCACGCTGACGCGCCGCGCTGATGAAGATCTCCATCTGTTCGCGCACCACCCGCTGGCCCACGTAGTCGGCCAGCAACTTGGGGCGGATAGCCCGGTCCTGGGCCTCTTCGCCCTGCACCGGTATGGCGCTAATCAGCCGATCGGTTTCGATCATTCCTGTTCTACCTCAGGTTTGGGCAATGGATGGGACAAATCCCCGACTCACAACTCAGCACTCAGCACTCAGCACTCAGCACTCAGCACTCAGCACTCAGCACTCAGCACTCAAAATTATCGAACCGCCTGCTTCAGGGCAGCACGGATGATCGCCTCACTGCTCAGCCCCTCGGTATCCACATGGCTGATCAGACGGCTGGCCTCGGGGGGTTTGTAGCCCAGCGCAACCAGGGCACTGAGCGCATCACGGCTGGCATCACTGCCACGGGGCAGCACCTGGCTGGCCTGGGGCAGGTCCATGCCGCTACCCTGTTCACTCCCCCAGTCGGCCAGACGATCGCGCATCTCGATGATCAGGCGTTCGGCGGTCTTCTTGCCGATCCCCGGCAGACGTACCAGCGAGGCGGTATCCCCGTCCTGTACACAGCGGGCAAAATCATCCGCGTGGATCCCGGAGAGGATCGCCAGCGCCATGCGCGCCCCCACCCCGTTGACCTTGATCAGGCTGCGAAACAGACGCCGTTCGCCCTCGCTGGCAAAACCAAACAACAGATGGGCATCCTCGCGCACCACCAGATGGGTATGCAGGATGACCGTCTGTCCGGTCTCGGGCAGCTGGTAGAAGGTGCTCATCGGCGCCTCGACTTCGTAGCCCACCCCATTGACCTCAAGCAGCAATAGCGGGGGCTGCTTCTCCGCGATCATCCCGCGCAGTCGTCCTATCATCGGTAACGTCCTCGTTTGGCACCGCGTGCGGCACCGATCTGCTGCAAAGTCTGGCCCACATGACTGTGACACATCGCCACCGCCAATGCATCCGCCGCATCGGCCTGGGGGATCCCCGGCAGCTTGAGCAGGGCCGCCACCATGTGCTGAACCTGCTCCTTGGCGGCGTTGCCACGCCCGACGGTGGCCTTTTTGATCTCCGCCGGGCTGTATTCGCTAAGTGGCAGATTGAGCATCATCACCGCGCAGATCGCCGCGCCGCGGGCCTGCCCCAGCTTGAGCGCCGAATCGGGATTGCGGTGCATGAACACCTGCTCGATGGCCACCTGCTCGGGGGCATAGATGCGCACCACATCGCTGATCCCTTCGAAGATGGCTTTCAGACGTCCGGGGAAATCCCCGTCGCCGACACGAATACAGCCGCTTTCCACATAGCGAAGGCGATTGCCTTCACGCTCGATGATCCCAAAGCCGGTGATGCGCGAGCCGGGATCGATACCAAGGATACGCATGGCTATCGAGGCCTGCGGCAAAAGACACCCATAGCGTACTGACAGATGGATGCCCAGCGAACCCGCGCAGCTCTGTCGAATACCATCACGCCATCATCTTCTGAGCCACTGTGTGAGATCATCTTTTTATTCATAGTAACTACTCGCCCCCCCCTTGGGGTATTCATACCGTGGAGGTAACGGCTTACTGCCAATAAAAGCCAATTTACCGCAGAGGTATATAATGGCGTATCTGCACCACATCGGTGCCCATATACTGTCGACCATCCATGATAGTTTCCCTCATCTGAATATCGAACAGGCCTTCGACATACGGTTTGACTGTTAATCCTCTGCGCCTCTGCGCCTCTGCGGTGAGATCTTTTTTAAGGGGGCGAGTAGTTACTATTCATAAAGGCAGGAAGTGCAACACCGCATCCAGGCCGCTGTGGTTGAGTACCACATCGCTCTGCGCCTGCACCTTGGGTTTGGCCCGATAGGCCACCCCCATCCCGGCCACCGCCATCATTTTCAGATCGTTGGCGCCATCGCCCATGGCAATGGTCTGGGCGGGCTGGATCCCCAGCTCCTCGCACAGCTCCTGCAGAAAATCGGCCTTGGCCTTGGCATCGATGATCGACCCCAGTACCTTGCCGGTCAGCCTGCCATCCTGGATCGCCAACAGGTTGGCGCGGGTATAATCCAGCGCCAGACGTTGTTGCAGGCGTTCGGTAAAAAAGGTGAAACCACCGGAGACCAGGGCAAAGCGGATGCCGCGCTGCTTGAGCCCGGCGATCAGGGTCTCGGCACCGGGATTCGTCGACAGGCGTTCCTCGTAGACACGCGCCAGCACCGCCTCGTCCAGACCCTTGAGGGTCGCCACCCGCTGGGTCAGCGAGGCGGCAAAATCCAGCTCACCACGCATCGCCGCCTCGGTGATCGCCGCCACCTGTGGCTTGAGCCCGGCAAAATCGGCGATCTCATCCACGCATTCGATATTGATCAGGGTCGAATCCATATCGCTGACCAGCAGGCCTACCGCATCCTGTGCCAGACCAGCCGGCAGCGGGTTGATGTCAAAGGGCAAGGTACTGCGCAGCGCAAACAAGGTGTCCTGCGCCAGCACTTGCCGGTGATGCAGGCGATAAAATTCCCCGCAATGCTCCAGTTCACCGGGGATCACCGCACTGATCTGATCACGCTGAGGACTATCCAGTTGTGGGCTATGAATAATGGTCTGCATGGGGCTTCCGGGCTGACATAAACAAGCGCGCAGTTTATCACCAAACTAGCGCGCCTGCTGCTGGCGCTGGCGGGCCTCGTCAAACTCCTGTTGCAGACGCTTAAGGTCTTCCGGGCCGCTGATGGTAATCTCGATCTCTTGCAGGGGCAGATAGGCCTCGCTGCCATGCACTTGGACCCTGGCAGAAGGCGCAGGCCTGGGCTGTTCCGTGCGGTGTTGAGGCGCAGGATCTGCTGGCAGCAGGGTTTGCGGGTCAGTCGGCTCGTGCCGGATCTCCAACTGCTCGAACAGATCGCCCTCGACCGCCCGGGTGCCCGGAGCCATCCCCGCTGGCCTGACCACCTCGCGACCCGCGCTATCGAGGATTCTCTCGGCACTGCCATCCCGAAGACCCTGTTCAAACATTTCCAGCAGATTGGCGCGGATATCCAGCGGCTCCATGGCAGCGAGTGGCAGACTCAGCAGCAGCAAGATCCCCGTATTTAATCGGCGCACATTTCCACCCGCAACTGATATCCACTGTATTTGCGGATATTGATCACCCCGCTATCAAACAGCAGGTACTGCCCCTTGATCCCCTGTAGAACACCGCCGACCTCGGGTGTCTTGTCCAGATTCAGTGCGGTGATCTTCTGTGGCCACTGCAACACCGGGTAATGCAGTTCAAACAATTCGGCCTCGGGCAGGGCCTGTAGGGCCTCGGCACCAAACTGTCGGCGAAACCCCTCCAGCTCGGCCTGGCATTCAAGCAACAGCCGATCCCGCTCCGCGTGGAGGTCCAGCACGTCGCCATCCCCCTTGAGCATCTTGCGCCAATCGGTGCGATCGGCCACATGGGCCTTGAAGATCTGTTCGATCAAGCCGGAATGGTAGCGGCTTTGTACCCGAAAGATCGGCAGGGCCTGGCTGGCCCCCTGATCCATCCAGCGGGTGGGTACCTGGGTATGACGGGTTATTCCCACCTTCAGGCCGGAGGTATTGGCCAGGTAGACGAAATGGGGCTGCATGCAATTGGCCTCGCCCCACTCCGGCTCGCGACAGGTGCCGGCGGCATAGTGGCAGGTTTCCGGCTTCATGATGCACAGGTCACAACTGGCCAGACGCTGTGAACAGGGATAGCAGTGGCCCTGGCTATAACTCTTTTTGGTCGCCCGGCCACAGGCAATGCAATGGATATGACCGTCATGCACCAGGCGCAGCGTCTGGCCGAGCAGAGGATTCATCGCCAGGCGCTGCTCCCCCAGGGGCAGGGTGTATTGCACCGTTTCGCCCGCCTGTGTTTCCATCTTGTCCAGACTGCCTTGCCAAGTCATCACTGTCTCCGAGCCGTAAAATGTGTAGTATATCGCTTATGTTGCCACACTCACCGACCTTCAAACAGGAATCCCTATGCGTCTTGCCACAAAGACCCTGATCGTCTGCTGTGTTCCCCTACTGCTGGCCCTGACGCACACCGCCCAGGCGCGCTGCGATACCCCTGCTGCCCCTCGGGTCAACTGGAGCGGCTGTGACAAGCAAGGCGTAGACCTGCGCGGGACCGACCTGCGCGGGGCGATCATGCGCAACATCCGCCTGGACGGGGCCGACCTCAGCGAGGCCTTGCTGGCTGGCGCCGAACTGAGCTTTGCCAATCTGGAAGGGGCCAATCTTTCCCAGGTTCGCATGAGTGATGCCCGTCTGGTCAGTGCCAGGCTGGCCGGCATCAATCTCAGTGCTGCCCTGCTGGACAATACGGTCTTCGACCGGGCCGACCTGCAAAACGCCAATCTGCGGGCTGCCAGCCTGCGCCAGGCCAATCTCTATCAGGCAAAACTAAACGGCGCCGACCTGCGCGAAGCCGACCTCAGCAAGGCACAGCTGCGCCAGGCCATACTGGATGGGGCCAACCTGGAAGCGGCCATTCTGGATGAAGCCGACCTGCAACGGGCCTCGCTGGATAGTGCCTCCCTGCGCAACGCAAGCATGCAACGCGCCAGACTCGACGACAGCAAACTGCACTTTGCCGATCTGCGCGGTGCCAATCTGCAACGGGCCAGCCTGGTCAACGCCATCCTGTTTGAAACCCGCTTCGAGGGCAGCATCCTGGGTGGTGCCAACTGGGTCGATCGCAAGCGCTGCCGACTCGACGCCGGCGATACCTGTGACTGATGAACAGGCCCGCCTGCTGCTGGCCGTGGCGGAGCAAAGCATCCGCCATGGCCTGGCGACAGGCCAGGCGCTGGCGGTGGATCTGGCCGACTATCCCGAACAACTCCGCCAGCCCGGGGCCTGTTTTGTCACCCTGCGAAAACATGGCGAACTGCGTGGCTGCATCGGCTCGCTGAGTCCGCGCCGCCCACTGCTGGAAGATGTGGTCCGGAACAGTTTCGCTGCCGCCTTTGAAGACCCACGTTTTATGCCAGTGGGCGAAGATGAACTGACGCAACTCAGCCTGCATATCTCGCTGCTTGGCCCCGCAGAGCCATTAACCATTGCCGACGAGGATGAACTGCTGACGAAACTCCGCCCCGGCATCGACGGGCTGATCCTCGAGGATGGCCCGCACCGGGCCACCTTCCTGCCCTCGGTATGGGCGCAACTGCCAGAGCCCCGGCAGTTTCTGCAACAGCTCAAGCGCAAGGCCGGCCTGCCGGAGGATTACTGGTCCACCACCCTGCGCTTCAGTCGCTACCAGTGTGAGGGGATAGAATAAAAGAGGGGCAAGGGGCAAAAATTTTGGATGTTCTTCCTTAAGCCCGATTTATTTTTTTCCTTGCCCCTTGATACTTGCGCCTTGCTCCTGCAGTCCCTCTCAAGGCCGCCGTCCCAGGATGCACTGCCCGACTGATTCGGGCATGCAGATGTATTCTTCATCCCACACCGCATAGCCCAGTTTTACCCCTTGCAGATTGGCCCCTTGCAACGCCACCCCACTGAGATTGGCGTAACTGAGATTGGCATCCTGCAAATTGGCCGCCTGCAGATCCACATTGCGCAGATTCGCGCCGGTCAGATCCGCCCCGACCAGACGGGCACCGCGCATGCGCGCCAGACTGAGATCCGCATAGGCCAGATCGGCCCCTTCCAGATTGGCCCCGCGAAAGGTACTGGCGCCCAGCAGGCTGTTGCGCAGCTTGGCACCACGCAGATCCGCATTGTCCAGATTACTGCCCTGTAGCAGACAATTATTCCAGTTGACCCCAGGGGCGGCGGGCGCCTCACATTCGGGCATCTCCGGTGACATCGCCGATGGCAGGATCAGGGCCAACAGGATCACCCCCAGCCCAAGCAGGGCCGCCAGGCCATAGGCCACAGGACGGTTGATCCCGCTCAAGCCGGTTTGCGGACGATAGTCTTGCTGGAACAAGAGGTCCTCTTCCCCCCCCTGGTGAGACGGGCTGAACAGGCTGGGATGTTGCGCGATCCACAAGCGCGTGGCCGTCAACTGCTCACGCAGATTTTCGGGCAACGAAGGCAGGCCCTCCAGTTTGTCCGGCTGCACCTCGGCCACCTCGCGCAGGCGATACCAGCGCTGGGTATCCAGACTGATCTCGTCCTCCAGTTCGAGACGGCCCAGCAGCAGATAACGGGCAATCTGCAGGGCCGGGAACGGACCGATGGCCTCACCATGCTGGCGCAGATACCATTTTTCCTGTTCGGCACTGTGCATGATCGCTTCCATCTCCTGTAGTATCGTTCCTGCATCTTACTGTTACAGCAAGGGAGCTGTCACCCTATGCAGATCAGCAGCTTCGACAAACTGCCCGGCCTGCGCCTGGAACTGAGCCTGCGCGAGCTCAGCGGTGTCAGCTTGCGCGAGGGACAAAATCTCCAGGCCGTGGTACGTCATGCCGGGGCCGATGGCAGTCTGGGCCTGGAGCTGAATGGCCGGATGCTGGAGGCGCGTAGTAACCTGCGTCTGATGGAAGGGATGGTGCTGCTACTCCGGGTGGAACGTGAGGCCGGGCAGCTGGTGCTGCGCCTGGAGGCACAGCAACAACAACAGTTGACCCAGGATCAGGCACTGCGCCAATTGCTGCCTCGCCAGGAATCCCTCAAGCCGCTGCTCAGTCAACTGCACCAATTGGGGCTGCGTGCTGCGGGAGGCAGCCCGGAGGGGCAGCCACGCGCCAGCGTAGGCAGCAGCGTCGAGAGCCGTGCCCCCTTGCCACAGGCGATCAGCCAACTGCTCAGTCTGCTACCCAGACTGGCCCAGCTCAGTAGTGCCGATGGACTGCAACAGGCCATCAGCAATTCGGGCCTGTTCCTGGAGAATCAACTGCTCAAACCCGTGACCGGCGTCCGCCTGGAAGGCGATGTCAAAAACCTGCTGCTGCGACTGGCCCACATGATCCGCCAGCAATTGGCCAGCCAAGCCAGCCAGGCCAGTCCGGCCCAGAGCAGTCGCAGCGCCGCCAGCCAGGAACAATTACTCAGCCTGCTCAAGCAAAGCGAGTCTTCCCTGGCCAGGATCCAGGTCAATCAGCTGAACAGTCTGGCCAGCCAGGCACGGCCCGATGAACGGCTGCTGAATATCGAATTGCCCCTGTATCTGCAGGCCGACAAGGAGGCCGAGGTGATCCGCATGCAGATCCGTCGTGAAGCCCCGCGTAGCGCTGCGAATGGCCCGCTCTGGTCGGTGCGCCTGCATCTGGAGCCCGAAGGCCATGGCGAGATCGATGCTTTGGTCAGCCTCAGTGGTGGCAGGGTTGCCACCACCTTCTGGTGCAGCGAACAGGACACCTACCAGATGTTTCACCGTCATCTGGGGGCGCTGCTGGAGCGCTATCGCGAACAGGGGCTGGAACCGGGTCAGTGCCGTGCCATGTATGGCCAGGCACCCGCGCAAGACAGGCCCGCTGACGCCCCTTCCAACAGTTTGATCGACCTGCAGGCATGAAAGACAAGACACCCCGCAAGAGCGCCGTGGCGCTCAGTTATGATCGCAAGAACGCGCCACACATCAGCGCCAAGGGACAGGGTGAGCTGGCCGAGGCGATCATCGCCCTGGCCGAACAGCACGGGGTACCGCTGCACCAGGACAAGGAGCTAACGGCGCTGCTCTCGCAACTGGAATTGGGCGATGAGATCCCCCGGGAGCTATACATCGCGGTGGCCGAGGTGCTGGCCTTCGCCTACATGCTCACCGGTAAGTTTCCGGCAGGCTACGATCCCAAGGCATAAACCCACGGACACGGGACACGAGCATGATTATCCAGCAGCGTATCGCCTCGCCCTATTGAAAAAATCTCACCGCAAAGACGCAAAGGGCGCAAAGTAAACCCATGATCGTTTGCTGGTTGGGATGATTCGCCGATATGAACCTATGAGCTCAGCTGGATGAGTCATCTCCTGCATGTCTCATCTACAGCCTTTCTTTGCGCCCTTTGCGGTGAAATGCTTTTCAAGAGGGAGAGGGAGTCAGCCCAGGCGGTGCATCATGCTCATCAACTCGGCCTCGCCACGGGACAGATCGCAGATATCCATCAGCTCTTCCACACTGGCCCCTTTTTGTGCCAGTTTGATCGCCTGTTCAAAGCTGCGTGCCTCCGGCTCGGGGTGGACCAGTTTATCCTGACGCAGCCCAAGCTCCTGCTGGCGTTGCTGCAACTGTTTCAGCGACTGCTCCAGTCGATGGACCCGCCCACCGACCTGCACCGCCGCATTGCACAGGGCGCGCAGATCCTTTTGCAGCACATCCAGCGCCTGGTTCTGGGCCTGGATCAACTGGGCACTGCGACGGGTGTTGATCAGCACAGCCGCACTGGCGGCCACGCCCAGTATCAGCGCCAGCAGGGCAATGATCTGCCAGAGATCGATCATGCCAGTGGCCTGTCAGACATAGACATCGATACCGTCCTCATGCTGGTCATCGTCTTGCTCGGGTTCATCATCAGCTGGCCATGATTCGTCATCTGGTGCTGGTTTCTGGCGCTCACGCCGGGGGCGAGGTGGGATGGCCGTCGCTGGTGATACCTTGTCGATCTCGCCCATCCCCCATCCTAGTGAGCGGAAACACCCTTAAGTAATTCATCCTGGGTAAACAAGCTGTCCAGCGCGACCAGGATCACCAGTTCGTTTTCCTGATTGGAAACACCTTGAATATACTTGGCGCTATCATCATTGCCCACATTGGGGGCAAATTCGATCTCGGACTGGCGTAGTGTCATCACCTCGGCGACACTGTCGACCATCATTCCCAGCACGTGCTCACCCATCTCGATCACCACGATGCGCGAATTATCGTCCTCTTCCTTGCTTGGCAGGCCAAAGCGGGTACGGGTGTCGACCACCGTCACCACATTGCCGCGCAGGTTGATGATCCCCAGCACAAAACGTGGTGAGCCGGGCACCGGGGCGATCTCGGTATTCTTCAAGACCTCGCGCACCAGCATCACGTTGATGCCGTATTTTTCCTCGGCCAGATAAAAAGTCACCCATTCACTGACCGGATCGTTGGCATTGCTTTGTTTTTCTTCCATCGTACAGCCTCACTTATAGCTAAGCGTCAGTCGTTTCATCTTCGGCGTCATCGGCCATACCGGTGGCCAGCATCCGGGCAAAGGCCGGAGGGTCGATAATCGCACACATCTGTTCGATCACGGTGCCGGCCAGCCAACCGCGCTTGGTACGGTTGCTGCGCCAGCGAACCTGCTCTGGCTCCAGGCTAATCACCTCGGCAACCTCATCACAGGCCAGCCCCCAGCGACCGTCGTCGATAAATACTACCCGGTTCAGGCGCGTGGCCGCTGCTTCCAGGCGCTGCAGACGATCCGTCGGCAAGACCAGCTCGGCGGTATCGATCACCGGGACACTGCGGCCACGATATTGCATCAGGCCCAGATACCAGGAAATCCGCCCTGGCATGGGGGTGACCTGCTCGCCGTGCCATTCCTGGATACCACTCAATTCGATCAATGGCACCGCCAGGGTCAACCCCCCCACCTTGAACAACAACGCCTGGAAGTTGCTATCGGCCCAGGCCGGTGGTCCATCTTCCTGGCTGACGGCTGTGGCCAATTCCGGCTCGGGCATTTGCAGGGTCTGCAACACCGGTGGGGCCAGCACGGGCAGTTGCGGGACGATCTCCACCGTCGGCTCGGCCCATTCTGGCTCGAGTTGGGCCTCCTCGCGCAACAGGGCATCAAAATAGAGGCTCAGGGCATCCTTTTGCGCGACCAGATCCGGATATTTGCGACGATCACTCATACCAGCGCTCCAGCGATGCCGGGTTGCGGGCCAAGCAGGGTATCCAGCAGGGTCGCATAGGCGATCGCACCACGGGCCTGGGGGTTGAGATAACTCAGCGGCAGGCCCTCACGACTGGCCTCGCGAAACTGGGTGTCCACCGGGATCACCGATTTCCAGGTCTTGTCCGGGTGTTGCATCTTCAGACTCTTGAGGCTTTCCAGCGAGGCGCGGGTGCGTCGGTCAAACATGGTCGGCACAATCAGATATTCCAGTGGACGCTGACGGGCACGCAGGATCATGCTCAGGGTACGCAGCATCCGTTCCAGGCCCTTGAGGGCCAGAAATTCGGTCTGCACCGGGATCAACAGGCGGCTGCTGGCGGCCAGGGCATTGACCATCAACACCCCCAGTACCGGCGGACAATCGATAAACACATGGTCAAAACGTCCGGCCAGTTGCAGGATCGCCCGTGCCAACACCAGGCCCATGCCCTCCTTGCCACCGAGCTGGCGATCCAGGGTGGCCAGCGCCGTCGATGCCGGCAACAGGGACAATCCCTGAATCGCAGTGGGCTGGATCACCGACTCGGCAGCGGGACGATTATTCCCTTCACCCTGAAACAGCGAGTAGACGCTACGCTCGATACTGTCCGGATCAAAACCAAAATAGGTCGTCAGCGATCCATGCGGGTCAAGATCGATCATCAGTACCCGCGCACCGCGCTGACTGAGCAGACCCGCGAGGGTTACGGTAGTGGTGGTCTTACCCACCCCACCTTTTTGATTGGCGATCGACCAGACTTGCACCCTACTCTCCCCCGCCAGTCGCATTCGAGCCGCCCAATAAACGGCGTTCCCGTTCGTCGGCACTGACCACTAGCACCACCCGCCGATTCTGTCGGCGCCCTTCAGCAGTCGCATTATCTGCGATGGGGCGGTATTCACCATAGCCCACCGCCACCATGCGCCCGGGATCGACCCCGGTACGGGTAAATAAATTTACGACACTGGCAGCACGGGCCGCCGAAAGCTCCCAGTTGGAGGGGTAGATCATGGTTGCAATCGGCACATTGTCGGTAAAACCCTCGACCTGGATCGGATTCGGATACTGCCGGAGGATGCCAGCCAGGCGGCGCAGGATAGGCAGTGCTTCCGGCTCCAGATCGGCACTGCCACTCCCATAGAGGAGGCTGGTATTGATTTCGATCTCAATCCAGTTTTCATCACGGGTAATACGGATCAGATCCTGTTCGATCAAGGACTGCAACACCCGTTCGAAGTCATCGGCGATTTGACCAAGATTGCCAACCGGGGTGGTGCTACGCATGCCGGCATCGAAAATACCCGGCTGACCACTAAGACCTTCCTCACCAATTTGAAGCGGTTCCAGGCTACGTGACGGGCTACCAAAGGCCGTCACCAGGGTATCGGACAAGACCCGGTACTTACCTTCATTTACCGACGAGATCGCGTACATCACCACAAAAAAGGCAAACAGCAGGGTAATGAAGTCGGCATAGGAAATCAGCCAACGTTCGGTATTTTCGTGTTCCTGTGGACGACGTCTTCTACGCATACGTCACCTAGGTTAAAAAACCCTGCAACTTGCTTTCGATGTTGCGCGGGTTATCCCCCTCGGCGATCGACACGATACCCTCGATCACCATGTAGCGGAACTGGCTTTGCGCCAGCACAATGCTTTTCAGCTTATTGGCGATCGGCAACAGGATCAGATTGGCCAGACCCACCCCGTAGATGGTCGCCACAAAGGCCACCGCAATGCCATGACCAAGGCGCGAGGGATCGGAAAGATTTTCCATCACCTGGATCAAACCCAATACGGCACCGATGATACCAATGGTCGGGGTATAACCACCCATGCTTTCATAGAGTTTGGCCGCGCCCATGTCATACTGTTCGCGGGTATCGACCTCGACCTCCAGGATGCTGCGCATCACCTCCGGTTCATTACCATCGACCAACAGCTGCAACCCCTTGCGGGCGAAATCATCGTCTTCGGTCTCGGAAGCCGCCTCCAGGCCGAGCAGTCCTTCCTTGCGGGCGATATTACTCCAGGTGATGATTTTTTCGATCGCCTCATCGGCCATCAGTTTGGGGGGCATGAATACCCAGGCCATTAATTTGATCCCACGCACAAAGCTGGTGATCGGCGATTGCAGCATAATCGCCCCAAGCGTCCCACCAAACACAATCAGCATCGCCGGGCCGTTGATCAGGGAACTGACATGCCCACCTTCGAAAAATTGGCCGAGCAGGATCGCCCCCACCCCAAGGAAGAGACCAATTAGACTAAGGACGTCGAGACGCATGGCTATATCTGGGCCAGGGCTGGCCCAACATCCTTCAGGCTGAGAACACGATCGCTCAAACCGGCATCGGCCACCGCTGCCGGCATCCCGTAGACCACGCAACTGGCCTCATCCTGGGACCAAATGGTCGAGCCACCGGCCTTGAGACTGCGACAACCCTCACGACCATCGGCCCCCATGCCGGTCAGAATCACCGCGAGGGTCTGTCCCGGAAAAACCTTGGCCACCGAGCTTAAGGTGATATCCGCACTCGGCTTGTAGGTCTGCCCAGCTTGTGCATCCAGGATCCGCACGATCTGTCGACCGGCACGGGATTCCACCACCATCTGCTTGCCACCCGGTGCCAGCAGGGCGATGGCCGGTTTCAGAACATCACCATCCTCGGCTTCTTTCACCGTGATCTGACAGAGCTGATTGAGACGCTGGGCAAAGGCCGGGGTAAAACTGCCAGGCATGTGCTGCACCAGCACCAACGGGAAGGGGAAATTAGCCGGCAATTTGGTCAGCACCTCCTGCAGTGCCACCGGGCCACCGGTCGAGGTGCCGATCGCCACCAGACGCAGGCTGGCCCGGCTGGGGACGGCTCCGGCACGAGACCGTAGCGGGACGGCCGGGCTGTCACCAGTAGGCGCAGCGCGACCGGCCAGCCCGGTCCCCGTCAAGGGACGGCGTGCCGTGCCAACGTGGGCAGTCGCCGTGCCAGTGGTGCCCAAGGGGCGGCGAGGCGCTCGGCCACGACCGAAGATGATATGAATCCGCTCACAGAGGGTGCGAGTGGCCTCTTCACGGTTCTTGGAGATATCCTCAAAACGCTTGGGCAGGTAATCGACCGCACCGGCATCCAGGGCATCCAGGGTGGTCTGGGCACCATCGGTGGTGAGGGAGGAAAACATCAGGATAGGTACCGGATTGCTCTGCATGATGCGCTTGGTGGCGGTGATCCCGTCCATCACCGGCATCTCGATATCCATGGTGATCACATCCGGGCGCAGCTTGGCAGCCATCTCGACCGCCTCCACACCATTGACCGCCTCACCGACCACCTCCAGACCTGCGTCGGAATTGAGCATCTCCTTGAGACGTCGGCGAAAAAAGCCGGAATCATCCACCACCAGCACCCGTATGGGCATGCAACTCTCCTCACAATCATTCGTTAGACAGCGCAGTTCAAGCCGCGCGACACCATGCACTTGCCCGCTCCTGCCCACCGGTGGCAAGAAGCCACCAGAGCCATCAGCGATTGGCGTAATATTTCATCAGGGATGGGACATCCAGGATCAGGGCGATCTTGCCATCCCCGGTGATCGTCGCACCGGCCATACCGTGGGTACCATGCAACAGCGCACCCAGTGGCTTAATCACCACCTCCTCCTGACCGATCAATTGATCTACCACAAAACCCACCTGCTGGGTGCCCACTTGTACGATCACCACATGGCCCTGCTTGGGCAGTGCACGCGAAACCCCTTCCACCAACAGCCCGGTCAGATAATACAGCGGCAGGGCATGATCTCGAATCATCACTACCCGCTGACCATCAACAACATTGGTCTTGGTCAGGTCCAGGTGGAAGATTTCGTTTACGCTCACCAGCGGCAGGGCGAAGGTTTGCTTGGCCAACTTGATCATCAGGGTCGGCATGATCGCCAGGGTCAGCGGCACCTTGATGCTGAGCGTTGTCCCCCTGCCCAGTTCCGAATCGATCTCAATGCTGCCGTTTAACTGCGCGATGCGGGTCTTGACCACATCCATCCCCACCCCACGGCCAGAGATATCGGATATTTCGGTCTTGGTGGAGAAGCCGGCACCAAAGATCAGCATGAAGGCCTCGCGGTCATCCAAACGTGCGGCCGCCTCCTCGTCCATCATACCTTTGTTCACCGCAATCTGGCGCAGCTTGACCGGATCCATGCCGGCGCCATCATCGGTGATGGTCAGCAGGATGTGATCCCCTTCCTGCTCGGCGGCAAGACGCACCGTACCGGCGCGCGGCTTACCTGCCGCCTCGCGTACATCGGGCATCTCGATACCGTGGTCAACCGAGTTACGCACCAGATGCACCAGCGGATCGGCCAGGGCCTCGACCAGATTCTTGTCCAGATCGGTATCTTCGCCGACCATCTCGAGATTGACGTCTTTCTTCAGGCTGCGCGCCAGATCGCGTACCACCCGGGGGAAGCGACCAAAGACCTTTTTGATCGGCTGCATGCGGGTCTTCATCACCGCCATCTGCAGATCGCCGGTGACCACATCCAGATTGGCCACCGCCTTGGTCATCTCCTCGTGGGACATCTCCGTCTTGGTATCACCATGGGAAAGTGTGGCAAGACGATTGCGTACCAGCACCAGCTCCCCGACCATGTTCATGATGTCGTCCAGACGCTTGGTATCGACACGTACCGTGGTCTCGGCCTGGGGTGCCTCGGGCTTTTTGCGTGCCTCGCCCTCCTCGGCTAGCGCAGCGCGGGGCACGGCTTCAGCCGGCTTGGGGGCTTCTGGCTTGGGTGCTTCTGGCTTGGGGGCTTCCGGCTTGGTGGCAGGGGCATCTGTGTGCACAACCTCGGGATTGAACTGACCCTTGCCATGCAGTTGGTCCAACAGCGCCTCGAATTCCTCTTCGGTAATCTCATCACTGGCCGCCGCGTCGGACTCGGCAGGCGCATTCGCAGGGCTGACAGGACTGCTCTGCTCGGTTTTGGCCACCGCATTGGGGTCAAAACGTCCCTTGCCGTGCAATTGATCCAGCAGGGCCTCGAACTCGTCCTCAGTGATTTCATCACTGGCCGCAGCAGGTACAGACGCAGCGCTGGCCGGGCTAGCCGCACCACTGTCCAGGGCATCCAAAAGGGCCTCGAATTCCTCATCGGTGATATCCCCCTCGGCCGCGGCGGCGCTCGGGGCATCGGCAGGATTGGCTGCAACGGGTGCCGGGGCGGCAGCTATCGGTTCGGGAGCGGGGGCCGGGCTGGGCGTGGCAGAGACTGGTTCAGGCTCATCATCCCCGGGATGATTGATACGTTTTAGCTCTTGCAGCAGTTCCGCTGGCGCCTCACGGGGCTCTTCAAGCACACGCAGGCTGTCGAATTGCTCATTGAGCACATCCAGCACCTGCAGAAAGGTATCCATGATGGTCGGGGTAAGCGTCTTTTGCCCGCTGCGCAGCAGGTTGAAGATGTCCTCGGCCTGGTGACAGACATTGACCAGTGCGTTCAGATTAAGAAAGCCGGCCCCGCCTTTGATGGTGTGAAAGCCACGAAAGATCGCATTCAGCAGATCGCCATCATTGGCGTTCTGTTCCAGCTCGACCAGCTGTTCATTGAGTTTTTCCAGGATCTCGCTGGCCTCGACCAAAAAGTCCTGGAGGATCTCGTCATCTGCATCTAAGGCCATGCGTAGTTCCTCAGAATCCTAAACTTGAAAGAAGGTCATCTACCTCATCCTGGCCCGACACCAGATTGCTGGCTTCGTCCACACCTGGCACCGCCGGACCCACACCCTTGAGGTGATCCTTGGGTGCCTTGTTGGTGGCTTCCTTGGCAGCGAGATCCTGACCCGAGATACGGATCAGATCGACCAGACTGCGTTCCATATCATCCACCAGGGTGATCACCCGTTCGATGATCTGCCCGGTCAGGTCCTGGAAATCCTGCGCCATGATCACCTCGGTCATGCGCTCCTTGAGCTGGCTACTATTCTCACTCAGCTCACCCAGGAAGGTATGCAGCTCGGCACTCAGTTCGCGAAACTCGGTGGCGCTCATCTCACGATGCATGAAACGGCTCCACTGGGACTTGAGGGCATCGGCACGGGCTTCGATGGCGCTGACGATCGGCATCGACTCCTCGGCTGCGGTCAGGCTGCGATCCGCCGACTGGGCGGTCATCTGCACCACGTAGCGCAGGCGCTCGCGTGCATCGGGAAAGTCCTGTTCGGTCAGACTGAGGATACGGGAATCAAGACGAAAGCTGTTCAGGGCCTCGTGAAATTCTCGGGTCAGCTTGCCCAACTCCTGAAACAGACTGCTTTCGCGTGACTTGGCAATCTTGTCGAGCAGGCGATCCGCCTCCGTCTCATTGCCTTCTTCCACATACCTCGCCAGGTCGCGAACGTTCTGCTTGAACTCATCGTTCAGGGTGATCGATATATTAGCCATAATCTTGGGGATCTCTTGGTCCGTGGTGGGCAAGGGACTATTTGCCCATGCGTTCGAAGATCTTGTCCAGCTTTTCCTTGAGGGTTGCAGCGGTAAACGGTTTGACAATATAACCATTCACCCCGGCCTGGGCCGCCTCAATGATCTGCTCTTTCTTCTGCTCCGCTGTCACCATCATTACCGGCATGGTGGACAGCTTGGGATCGGCTCGCACCGCCTTGAGCAGATCGATACCCTGCATGCCGGGCATGTTCCAGTCGGTAATCAGCAGATCAAAATTACCCGACTGCAGCATCGGCAGGGCGGTCAGACCATCATCGGCCTCGGCAGTATTATTAAATCCCAGATCCCGCAGCAGATTTTTGATAATACGCCGCATGGTGGAAAAATCATCAACCACCAAAATCTTGATGTTCTTATCCAATGCCGCCTCCCAAACTATGTTGCGCTATGTAGATATCGCTGGATAACTATTATGTGTTATGTGTAATTCAGGTCATTCTACTTGATTTACCCCACCTACATTCAAGCAATTATCGATCTTTTTGGCCCCATCGCCGCTGCGATGGCAAAAGACCGGCACTGAAGGCAGCCGGAAGAACAATTCTCAGGCGGGGCGTCCGACTAAAACAGACTGCCAAACAGGCTATCCTTGGTCTCCCGCTGCACCAGACGCTCGACAAAGAACTCCAGATAGCCGTCTGCTGCGGTGGGCATCGGCCATTTGTCGGCACGCTGGGCAATCTCCTTGAATGCCCGCGAAGACAGGGCATTGGGAAAGGACTCCACCACCGGGCGCTGCATCTTGACCGCCTTGAGCAGGTATTTGTCATAGGGGATGGTCCCCATGAAATCCAGTACCACCTCATCAAGAAAATGATCGGTGACCTTGACCAGCTTGGAAAACAGCAGCCGCCCCTCGTTGGGGGTATGGGCCATATTGGCCAGCACCCGGAAGCGATGGATGCCGTGATCAAGATTGAGCAACTTGATCAAGGCATAGGCATCGGTAATCGAGGCAGGTTCGTCACAGACCACCACGATCACCTCCTGGGAGGCCTTGGCGAAGCTGATCACGCTATCGGAGATCCCCGCAGCGGTATCGACAATAAAGATATCCAGTTCGGAATTAAGCTCGCTGAAGGCACGGATCAGGCCCGCATGTTCGGCTGGGCTCAACTCCGCCATGTATTGCTGGCCAGAGGTCGCAGGGATCACCTTGATCTTGCCCGGGGCATCCAGCACCACCTCTTCGAGGGTACGCTCGCCACTGATCACATGGGACAGGTTGTAACGCGGATGCAGGCCCAGCATCACATCCACATTACCCAGCCCCAGGTCCGCATCCATCACCATCACCTTGCGACCCATCTGGGCAAAGGCGGTGGCCAAATTGACCGAGACATTGGTCTTGCCCACCCCACCCTTGCCGCTGGTGACCGCCAGGACCCGCACCGGCTTAGGCTTGGCCATGCGCCGCAGGCCCTCCGCTTGATCGCGTTTCATCATCCTCAGCCCGCCATCCGTCCAAAGCGCATTGCCAATTGTTCCTCAGTGGGGGCCTCGCTGTAGCGTTGCATCAGGGTGACACAGCGGTTGACCAGGGAATTGCTGCGTGCCGGGTGCAGATCCTCGGGCACCGCCTGGCCATCGCTGACATAGGCAACCGCTAGCTGCTGCTGTACCAGCGCGGAGATCGCCTCACCGAGTACCGCTGCCTCGTCCAGCTTGGTCAGGATCGCCCCATCCAGCTGGACCTTGTCAAACACCCGCAACACCTCATCCAGGGCAGCGCGCTGACTGGATGCCGAGAGCACCACATAGGTACGCAGCGCATGACCGGCGTGCTTGAGCACCGCAAACTGCTCGCTCAGACGCACATCACGCTGACCCATGCCTGCGGTATCGATCAGCACCAGCTGTTTGTCACGCAGGCTGTTGAGGATGGCCTGCAGGTCTTCCCCATCCTTGGCCACATGCACCGGCGCGCCCAGGATCTGGCCATAGGTGCGCAGTTGTTGGTGGGCGCCGATACGGAAATTGTCGGTGGTCACCAGTGCCACCTTGCCGGGACCATGGCGCAGGGTGAAACGGGCCGCCAGCTTGGCCACGGTAGTGGTCTTGCCAACGCCGCAGGGACCGATCAAGGCCACGCTGCCGCCATGGTTGAGGATGTCATCATTGGTGACCGAAACCCGCGCCGCCAACAGTCCCAGTGCCTGACGCCAGTTGTTAGGCATGTCATTGCCATATTGGATCTGATCGGCGATCTCGCGGCAGAGGGTTGAGGAAAGCCCCATCTGCATCAGTTTTTCGAGGATTTTGATACGGTGCGGATGCTGTTGCTTCATCTCGCGCCAGGCCAGGCCACTGAGCTGGTTTTCCAGCAGACTGCGCAGCATCTGCATCTCTTCGCGCATCGCCACCAGGCTGGGGTCCTGAGACCAGACGATCTCGGGATTAGGGCTGGACGGGCGTTGGCGCCCGGATGGGCTTGCCACTGGCTCGGCGACAGGATCGAACGGGGAAGGAAAATCAAAGTCCAGCTTGTCTACCGCCGGTGGGGCCTCACGGCTGGCGACAAAGCTGGCCTTGCTGGAAAATTCTCCGGGTGGGTTGGCTGGCGGGGCCGCTCCGGCCAGGCTGGCCGCCACCCGGGCAGGCTGCATGGAGGGCGGGATCTCCTTGGGCGTGTAGGCACTCGAACTCAGGTCCTGAGCACTGGCCATACGACGTACCGCCGCCTCGTCGTAATCCAGTGCCGCGACGATCTCGACGCCGCCATCTACCCGGCGATTGGAGAGGATCACCGCATCGGGTCCCTGCTCCTCACGTACCATGCGGATGGCCTGACGGATGTCACTGGCGAAATAGCGTTTAATCTTCATACCCCAAGCCCTCGTCTTCACGGCTTATCCGGCAACCAGGCGGGGTAAGGACTACGCCTGGTTGCCTATTGATGCAACAATCTTCAGTTGCTTGTCGTCCGGGATCTCGTTGTACGACAACACGTGTAATCCCGGAATGCTGTGCTTGACGAAACGCGCCAGCAATTCCCGTATCGGCGGTGCAATCAGGAGTACCGCCGGTTTGCCGGCCATCTCCAGATTTTGTGCACTCTCAACAAGACCCTGATGCAGGCGCTCCGCCAGCATCGGTTCCAGGCCAGCACCACCCTCGGCATTGGCCTGCACACTACCAAGCAATATCTGTTCCAACTCTGGTGACAAGGTAATCACCTCGAGTTCTTGTTTCAAGCCATTGATTTTCTGAACGATCATCCGTCCAAGACCAACACGCACCAGCGCTGTCAAATTCCCGGCATCCTGAACACGGCTGGCACTCTCCGCCAAAGTTTCGGCGATGGTGCGCATATCACGGATTGGGATCCCCTCGCCCAGCAGATTCTGCAGCACCTTGACCACGGTACCCAGCGGCAGCAACTTGGGCACCAGATCCTCGACCAGCTTGGGTGCGCTCTTGGCCAGTTGTTCCAACAGTTTTTGCACCTCTTCGTGGCCGAGCATTTCATGGGCATGGTTATTGAGGATCTGACTGAGGTGGGTCGCAATCACTGTATTGGGATCGACCACGGTATAGCCCAGACTTTGTGCCTGCTCACGCTGCTCCGGCTTGATCCACACCGCCTCCAGACCAAAGGCCGGGTCCTTGCCGACAATGCCATCCAGGCTGCCGAAGACCTGGCCGGGATTGATCGCCATCTCCCGATCCGGGTGGATCTCGGTCTCGCCGACGGTGACGCCCATCAGGCTGATCCGGTAGGCGTTGGGGTTCAGGTCCAGATTGTCGCGGATATGTACCGGCGGGATCAGGAAACCCAATTCCTGGGAGAGCTTGCGCCGCACCCCCTTGATCCGCCCCATCAGCTCACCACCCTGGGTCTTGTCCACCAGCGGGATCAGGCGATAGCCCACCTCCAGGCCGATCGGATCAACCATCGGCACATCATCCCAGGTCAACTCCTTGAGCTCCTTGCTGGGTAGCTCCACCTCCTGCTGTTTCGCCACCTGGGCAACTTCCTGCTCGGCGGCCAGCTCCTCCTGTTGCTGTCGCTTATACAGCCACCAGGCCGAGCCACCGGTAGCCCCGGCCAGTAACAGGAATGGGGTATTGGGCATGCCCGGGATCATGCCCAAACCGCCGATCACCCCGGCCACCACCCCCAATACCTTGGGATTGCTGAACATCTGGGTATTGATCTGCTCGCTCATGTTTTGCGAGGTGGAAACCCGGGTAACGATAATGCCCGCCGCCGAGGAGAGCACCAGCGAGGGGATCTGCGCCACCAGACCGTCGCCGATGGTCAGCAGGGTATAGACCTGCATCGCATCGTTGAAGGCCATGCCATGCTGGGCCATACCGATGGCCAGACCACCGACCACATTCAGGATGGTGATCAGGATCCCCGCCACCGCATCGCCGCGCACGAATTTGCTGGCACCGTCCATCGAACCATAGAAATCCGCCTCGGCGGCTACTTCCTCGCGGCGCTGGCGCGCCTGATCCTGATCGATCAGGCCGGCGTTGAGGTCGGCATCGATGGCCATCTGCTTGCCAGGCATGGCGTCCAGGGTGAAGCGAGCACTGACTTCGGAGATACGCCCGGCGCCCTTGGTCACCACCACAAAGTTGATGATCACCAGGATCACAAACACCACCAGGCCGACCGCATAGTTGCCACCAACCACAAATTCACCGAAGGACTCGATTACCTGCCCGGCCGCACCGGTGCCGGCATGCCCTTCCAGCAGTACGATACGGGTCGAGGCCACGTTCAGGGCCAGGCGCAGCAGGGTCGCCACCAGCAGGATGGTCGGGAAGACCGCAAAGTCCATTGGCCGCAGCGCATAGATCGCCACCAACAGGATGATCAGCGAGAGGGTAATATTGAAGGTGAAAAACACATCCAGCAGAAAGGGCGGCATCGGCAACACCACCATTGCCAGCAACATCACCACGATCAGCGGCGCACCCAGACCACTACGGGCGACCCCGTAGAGTAGTTGTGTGAAGCGGTTGCCTTCTGCCATGACGTGTCTGCCCTTATACCCGAAGGTGTCTAAAATCTGTCACTGTGCGAAACACAGCAAATATTCGGCCAATTCTGGGATTGGTCCCGATTCACTGGCCCCTATTCATCCCGGCGCAGCTCATCGGGGATCGGCAATTCGTCCAGATCGACCGGTTTGAGACCATCCTTGCCATAGATCGGACCCTGTTTGAGCTGATAGACATAGGCGAGGATCTGCGCCACCGCCCGATACAGCCCATCAGGGATCGCCTCGTCCAGCTCGGTGCTGTAGTAGATTGCACGGGCCAGTGGTGGGGCCGACAATACCGTGACATCGTATTCCACCGCCACCGCGCGGATCCGGCTGGCCACCAGGTCCACCCCCTTGGCCACCACTACCGGCGCATTCATCTTGCTGGCATCGTAACGCAGCGCCACCGCATAGTGAGTCGGGTTGGTCACCACCACGTCGGCGCTGGGCACCTGCTCCATCATGCGCCGCTGTGCCATCTCCATTTGCAAGCGACGCTGGCGTCCCTTGACCTCGGGGCTACCCTCGGTCTGCTTGTACTCGTCCTTGACCTCCTGCTTGGTCATCTTCATCTGGCGCTGGTGATCCCAGACCTGGAAGGGCACATCAATCGCCACCACGACAAGCAGCGCCGAGCTGATCACCAAAAAGGACCAGACCAGGATCTCCCCGGCATGGCCCAAGGCCATCGGCAAGGCCTCCCGGCCCATCTGCATCAGCCCGTCGCTGTAGAAATTCAGCATCAGCAGACCAACGGTGCCGACCAGCACAAACTTGGCCAGGCCCTTGAACATCTCCATCAACCCGCGCCAGGCAAACACCCGTCCCAGACCCTTGATCGGATCGAGTTTTTCCCCCTTGAAGGCCAGCGCCTTGGTGGAAAAACTGAAGCCGCCGAGCATGATATTGGCCAGCACCGCCACCACCACCATCAGGATAAACAGCGGCAGCATCACAAACAGCCCGTCATTGACTGAGCTGGAGAGCTGCACCGTCATCGCCCCCTCGTCGAAGACGAACTCCCGGGGGATCGTAAAATTGCGTCGCACCAGCTCGGCCAGGCTGCGCACGAAGACCTCACCCATGACGATAAACAGTGAGGCCGCCGCGATCAGCGCGGCCGCCGTGGCCAGCTCCTTGGAGCGGGCGATCTGCCCCTTTTCGCGCGCCTCGCGCTCCCGTTTGGGGGTCGCCTGTTCCGACTTGTCCTGACCGCTCTCCGACTCGGCCATCAGCTGCCCCCCCCAAGCAACAGGTCGATCAGATCCCAGCCCTGCATCAGCACAAAATTAAACTGCGGTGCCACATTGCCCAGGGTGTAGTAGATCACCACAAAGCCCATTACGATCGCCACCGGAAAACCAATGGCAAAGATGTTCAGCTGTGGCGCGGCGCGCGCCATCACCCCAAAGGAGATATTCACCAGCAGCAGTGACACCACCGCCGGCAGTGCCAGCCACAGCGAGGCGGCAAACATCTGGGTACCCCAATTGGCCATCGCCCAAAAACTGTCGCGATCCAGCCCGGTGGCGGCGATCGGCAACAGCCGAAAACTCTCGACCACCATGGCGATCAGGATCAAATGCCCGTCTACCACCAGGAACAGCAAGGTAGTCATGATCACGAACAACTGGCTGAGTACCGGTACCTGGGTGCCGTTTTGCGGGTCGATCATCGAGGCAAAACCCAGACCCATTTGCATCGCGATCAGCTGGCCGCCGGTGACGATGGCCGCAAACACCATCATCAAGACAAAGCCCATCGAGGCACCGATCAACACCTGCTGCATGATGATGCTGATCCCATCCCAGGAAAACGGTGTCGCCAACGGTGGCTCTGGCAGCAGCGGCACCACCAGCAGGGTGATGGCAAAGGCCATGATCACCCTCACCCGCACCGGCACATAATTGGCACTGGTCACCGGGGCGACCATCAACATCGCCCCGATGCGGATGAACGGCCACAGAAAGCTGCCTATCCATGCGGTGATCTCGGCCATCGACAGGGTCATGGCCAGCGCTACCCAATCAGCAGCAGGATGTTGTCAAACATGCGTCGGGTGAAATCCAGCAACATCTGCAACATCCATGAACCGGCCAGCATCAACACCCAAATCGTCACCAGCAGTTTGGGGATGAAGCTCAGGGTCATTTCGTTGATCTGGGTGGCCGCTTGGAACATCGCCACGACCAGGCCGACCAGCAGCGCCGGGATCAGCACGATCATGATCAACACCAGCAGCAATTGCAGGGTGTGTTGAAAGACGGTCAGAACGGCCTCGGGACTCATGGCAGCATCCCCATCAGGTGACGTAGAAGCTGGCGGCCAGGGTACTCATCACCAGCGACCAGCCATCCACCAATACAAACAGCATGATCTTGAAGGGCAGCGAGATGATCATCGGCGAGAGCATCATCATCCCCATCGACATCAACACACTGGCCACCACCAGATCGATCACCAGGAAGGGGATGAACAACAGGAAGCCGATCTGAAAGGCGGTTTTCAATTCACTGGTGACAAAGGCCGGTACCAGCACCGTCAGCGGCACCGCCTCCGGGGATTCAAAGCCATCCTCATAGCCGGCCAGCCCGGCGAACAGGGCCAGGTCCGGCTCGCGCACCTGGCCCATCATGAATTGATGCAGCGGCACCGAGGCATTGCGCAGCCCCTGTTGCAGGCTGATCTCCTCGGCAAAATAGGGCTGCAGGGCCTCCTCGTTCATGCGCTCGAACACCGGCGCCATGATAAAGAAGGTCAGGAACAGGGCCAGACCCACCAGCACCTGCCCAGAGGGTGCCTGCATCAGGCCGATGGCCTGACGCAGGATCGCCAGCACGATGATGATGCGGGTAAACGAGGTCATCATCATCACCGCCGCCGGGATGAAGGTCAGCACCGTCATCAACAGCAGCAGCTGGATACTCAGGCTGTAGTTCTGCTCCCCATCCGGTCCGGTGGTGACGGTGACCGCCTCCAGCCCCGACTGCGCCAGCAAGGGCAGTGGCAGCAGGATCAACAGCAGGCCCAGCCACCTCATTGCGGTTTCTCCTTCTCCGCACGATGGCGATGGATCGCCGCAGCGAGACGCTCGGCAAAACGTTCACCGGCCACAGGCTCGGCCCCATCGGCCAACATCACCGGCTGGTCAAACACATGCAGGGTGCGTACCTGACCCGGGGCGATGCCGATCAATAATTGGGTTTCGCCGGCCTGCACCAACACCACCCGCTCGCGCTGGCCCACCGAGATCGCCGCCAGCATCCGCAGTGCCCCGGATCGCCCCGAGGGCATCGTGACAAAACGGCGCATCAGCCAGGCGGCCAGGACAATCAGCACCAGAATAAAGATCAGCGCGGCAAAGACCTGCAACACCTCACCCGGCCCCACCGGACCGGCGCTTGTCCCAGTACTGGCGGTGCGTGTGGACGTTTCTGCCCAGGCCTGAGAGCTTGCCAGCAACAGGCCGACCAGAAATGCACGAAGAGCCATCGACAGTTCCGCCTATTTCAGCTTTTTGACGCGTTCGGCCGGACTGATCACATCGGTAAGGCGAATACCGTATTTTTCGTTGACCACCACTACCTCGCCATGGGCAATCAAGGTGCCATTGACCAGCACATCCAGTGGCTCCCCGGCGAGACGATCCAGCTCCACCACCGAGCCCTGGTTGAGCTGCAGCAGATTACGGATATTGATACGGGTACGGCCGATCTCCATCGCAATGGTGACCGGGATATCCAGGATCACATCCATATTCACTTCGTCAGCAGAGAGCGGCCGCCCCTCGTCGAGCAACTCCTCCATCGGTGCCGGGGTCGCGGCGGCCTCGGCCTGGGCCTGCTCGGCAAAGGCGGCGGCCCAATCGTCTGTCACTGCCTCATCGTTTTCCTGCACAGCGTCACCTGTATCCTGTTTGGTTTCATCGTTCATCTTGCGGCTCCTCGTCTAACGTCCCTGGGCGGGTCGCTCAACCTGCTTAACGATCTTGATCGCCATTTGCTTGTTAGAGACCCCCCACTGGCCACGAAATACCGGAATATCCTCGGCACGCAGGGTCACCAGTTTGGGCATTTCAATGGGAATGATGTCACCCGGTTTCATCCGCAGCACATCGCGCAGGGTCAGATTGGCCTCGGTCAGGACACTGGATAGTTCCACCTCGGCATTCTTGACCTCTTCACGCATCGCGCCGATCCAGCGGTCGTCCACATCGGTACGGTCGCTCTGCACCCCGGCATCCAGCATGTCGCGGATCGGCTCCAGCATCGAATAGGGCATGGTGATGTGCAGGTCACCGCCACCACCTTCCAGTTCAATATGCACCTTGGAGACCACCACCACCTCGGTGGGACTGACGATGTTGGCAAACTGTGGATTGACCTCACGATTGATGTATTCAAAATCCACATCCATCACCGGTGCCCAGGCATCGCGTAAATCCTTGAAGGCCAGCTCCATCAGCATCTGGATCACCCGCTGTTCGGTAGGGGTGAATTCACGCCCCTCGATCTTGGCGTGATAGCGGCCATCGCCGCCAAAGAAGTTATCCACCAGGATGTAAACCAGCTTGGGATCGAATACCAGCAACGCAGTACCACGCAGCGGCTTGATCTTGATCATGTTCAGGCTGGTGGGGACGAACAGGGTGTGGATGTATTCGGAAAACTTGATCATGTCCACCCCGGCCACCGAGATCTCGGCCGAGCGGCGCAGCATGTTGAACAAACTGATGCGAAACGAACGCGAGAAGCGCTCGTTGACCATCTCCAGGGTCGGCATGCGACCACGAACGATGCGATCCTCACTGGCAAAATCGTAATTACGCGCATCGCCAGGGTCCAGACCTTCATCCCCAGCGGTATCGATATTACCGCCACTGACCCCGTGCAGCAGCGCATCAATTTCGTCTTGCGATAGCAGGTCGGCGCCGGACATGGATTTATTGCATCACAAAGCTGGTGAAGTACACGGCCTGGATCCCATCCTGGCCACTTTGTTCGCGCAGGATGCGATTAATCGCATCGAGGATCTCGTGATTCAACTTTTCCTTGCCCTCGCGGCTGCTGGCCGCTTCGTAGCTGGTCGAACCCAGCAACACCAGCAGGTCATTGCGGATCACCGGCATGTGCTGTTCAGCCACCTTTAACAGCGCCGGATCATGGGCCATCAGCTGCATCTCCACCTGCAGGAAACGGGCCGGACCACGCTGGGCAAAATTGACGATCATGTTTTCCAGCGGCAGATAGTGGGGGGTGGCCACTACCACCGAGCTAGGTTCTGCCTCATCTTTCTCGCCCCCTCCCCCCAACAGAATTAACGTCGTGCCAACACTGACCACAACCACCAGCAGGCCAATCAGCACCGCGATAATAATCAGCTTTTTGTTGCCACTCTTGGGCTTGACGTCCAGATCCAGATCTTCGCTTTGGGCCATCTTGGGGTTCCTTAATAATGCCACTGTCTTGAATTGAAGCAAGCAATATGCCAGCGCTGTATCACAGTAATTATCTAGTTATTTTTCAATAAATTAACCACATCAACCTGACCTGCGTCGGTCATTTCCCCACCCCCACAGCCCCGAATGTCAAAAATTTGTCGGCTAACGCAGCATCCGCTCGCGGTAGTAGCGCAATTCCTCGATGGATTCCCGGATATCATCCAGGGCCTGGTGGCTGCCGGTCTTACTCAGGCCGGCAAAGACCTCGGGATACCAGCGTCTGGCCAGTTCCTTGAGGGTGCTGACATCCAGATTGCGGTAATGGAAAAAGCCCTCCAGCTCCGGCATGTGGCGAGCCAGAAAGCGTCGGTCCTGACAGATGCTGTTGCCGCACATCGGCGACTGGCGCCCATCCACAAACTGGCTTAGGAAGGCCATGGTCTGTTGCTGGGCCTCGGCCTCATCGATACGACTGTCGCGTACCCGTTGCAGCAGGCCCGACTGGCCGTGATGGGTTTGATTCCATTCATCCATCCCCGCCAATACCGCCTCGCTCTGATGGATGGCCAGCACCGGGCCTTCGGCAAGCAGGTTCAGCTGGGCATCGGTGACGATGGTGGCGATCTCGATCACCCTGTCCTGATCCGGTTCCAGTCCGGTCATTTCCAGGTCGATCCAGACCAGATTACTACTGTCTTTGCGCATCAGAGCCCTACCTCGCTTGTCTCAGGCCCACTGACCGAATCGGGCCTGGCCACTTGCCAGTCATTCTATCAGAGGCTACCCTGCTGCGGCGTATCCATAAAGGATTTTTAGTCCATGCACGGCTTTACCCTATTGTTTCTTCTAATGCTGGCACTCTCACTGGGGGTCGAGATCTGGCTGGCCCGCCGCCAGGCCCGGCATGTACACACACATCGCGCCACCTTGCCGGAGGCCTTCGCCGGCCAGATCAGCCTGGAGGCCCATCAAAAGGCGGCCGATTACACCCTGGGCAAACTCAAATTGGGGCACTATGAGCGCCTCTATGGGGCGCTCATCCTGCTGCTGTTTACCCTCGGTGGTGGTCTGAACCTGCTGGATCAACTCTGGCAAGGCACGGGCCTGGGTGCCCTGTGGCTGGGGGTGGGCTTTATCCTCAGCCTGCTGCTGATCAGCAGCCTGCTGGAGCTGCCCTTCAGCCTGTATCGTACCTTTCGCCTGGAGCAGGCCTTTGGCTTTAATCGCACCACCCCAGCGCTCTTCATCAGCGACATGTTCAAACAGGGCCTGCTGCTATTGGTACTCGGCATCCCGCTGATTGCCCTGGTACTGTGGCTGATGCAATCCGCCGGGGCGCTGTGGTGGCTGTATGTCTGGCTGGTCTGGAGTGGCTTTACCCTATTGATGCTGTGGGCCTACCCGGCCTTTATCGCGCCGCTGTTCAATCGTTTCGAGCCCTTGCAGGATGAGGCGCTGCGTCAGCGTATCGACGCCCTGCTCCAGCGCTGCGGTTTTACCAGCCAGGGGATCTTCGTGATGGACGGCTCGCGCCGCTCCGCCCACGGCAATGCCTATTTCTCCGGCACCGGCAATAACAAGCGCATCGTGTTTTTCGACACCCTGCTGGAAAGCCTGAACGGCGATGAGATCGAGGCGGTACTGGCGCATGAACTGGGGCATTTCCGGCGCAAGCATGTGCGCAGCCGCCTGATCCAGATGATGCTGATGAGCTTTGTCGGACTGGCACTGCTGGGCTGGCTGATCCAGCAGCCCTGGTTCTTCAGCGCGCTGGGCGTGGCCCAGCCATCCACCCATGCGGCACTGGTGCTGTTCCTGCTGGTAATGCCGGTGTTCAGCTTCTTCATCCAGCCGCTGATGGCCCTGTCGATGCGCAAGCATGAATTCGAGGCCGACAACTTTGCCGCCGAACAGGCCTCAGCCGAAGACCTGATCCGCGCCCTGGTCAAGCTCTACAAGGAAAATGCCAGTACCCTTACCCCCGACCCGCTCTACTCAGCCTGGCACGACTCTCACCCACCAGCGCCGGTGCGTATCGCCCAGCTCTCGACTAGACTTAAGACCTGATACTCAAGTCAACAAGGAGTCACAAGATGCCCTATCTAATCCCCATCGCCCTACTTGGACTGCTGTTTGCCAGCAGCCTGCAGGCCAAGCCCGAGGCAGGCAGAACCCTGCACGAACAAAACTGCGTGGCCTGCCATGCCCAGGGCTTTGGCGCGGATGGCAGTGGTATCTATACCCGTGCCGATCGACGCGTCAACAGCCTGGCCGCGCTGGAAACCCAGGTCACATTCTGCCAAAACAATCTCGGCCTGGCCTGGTTTGACGAAGAGGTCGGCAGCGTGGTCAAGTACCTCAACCAGCAGTATTACCGCTTTGAGTAAGTCGCTGCACCAGCAACACTGCTTTGGCCCTGAGCAGGGGCTGAGGCGTCTGGATGAGACTGAGATCCCCGCCCTGCTCGGCCAGCTTGAGGACTGGCAGTGGCATCCGCAGCAGGCCCAGATCCACAAAACCCTGCATTTTGACAACTACTACCAGACCAGCGCCTTCGTCAATGCCCTGGTATGGCTGGCCCACCGCGAGGATCACCACCCGGAGATCTGCTTTGGCTATCGCGAGTGCCGGATTTCCCTCACCACCCACGCCGTCCAGGGTCTGTCGCCCAACGACTTCATCCTCGCCGCCCACATCGACGGACTACGCTAGCCCATGGCACAACGCAAACTGAACCGCCGCCAACAGTGGCGGATCGAGAAGATCCAACAGGAACGCCAGCAACGTCTGGAAAAGAAACTGGCCCAGGCCAACCAGGCGATCGACCCCGGCAGTCTGGGCAGCGAGGAAGCCGGTCTGGTGATCGCCAACTACGGTGCCAGTCTGGAGATCCAGGACCAGCAAGGCCATAACCACCGCTGCCTGTTGCGCCAGAATCTGCCGCCATTGGTAGTCGGCGATCGGGTGATCTGGCAGCGCGCCAATGAGGGCGGGGTGGTCACCGCACAATTGCCGCGCGACAGTGAACTGGCCCGCCCCGACGCCAATGACAAACCCAAGGCGGTAGCGGCCAATATCGATCAAATCCTGGTGGTCGCCGCCCCGGCCCCCGAGTACAGCACCGATCTGATCGACCAATACCTGGTCGCCGCCGAGCTCACCGGGGTTAGCCCGACACTGATCTTCAACAAAATCGATCTCATCGACAGCCGCAACCGTCAGGCGATTGAGACCATCCTGACCCGCTATCGGCAGATCGGTTATACGGTACTCACCGCCAGCACCGTGGCCGAGCAGGGCCTGCAGGCACTGCGCGCGCAGTTACAGCACCACACCAGCGTGTTTGTGGGCCAATCCGGGGTGGGGAAATCCTCGCTGATCCGCGCCTTTATCCCGCGCGACGACATTGCCGTCGGCCCGCTCTCCCAGCAAAGCGGCCTGGGTCAACATACCACCAGCACCTCACGCCTCTACCACCTGCCCGATGGCGGCAATCTGATCGACTCGCCCGGGGTGCGCGACTTTCGGCTCTGGTCGGTCAGCCCGGCCAAACTGCTCGAGGGATTTCGTGAATTGGCCCCTTATCAGGGCCTGTGCAAGTTTCGCGACTGCAGCCATCGGCATGAACCGGGTTGTGCGCTACGCACCGCGGTAGAGCAAGGGAAGATCAGTGCAGAACGCCTGCAGAGCTATCATCGCCTGGCGGCGCAGATGCAGGAACCCAGCTGGGCTTAATCAAACCCGTGGGTAGCGTTCGGCTCTATCGGGGCTACTGACGCAAGGCCCGTGACAGGGCCTCTTCCAACTCCTGGTCGGATGGTGGAAAGACCCCTGCGGGGGCGGCCGGGGCGGGGATGATCGCAGCGGCTGGTGGTGCGGCAGCACCAGCAGGTCCGGCCCCCGGTGCTGACACCGGAGGGGCTGTCGGCGAGTTCGCCGGGGAGTTCGCCTCCACCAGACCAATCGCACGCTCGGTGGCGCGGTTCAATACCACAATACTGATACGCCGATTGATCGGGGCATTGGGCTCGCTCTTGTTAAAATGCACTGAATCGGCCAGGCCCACCACCCGGCCAAACTTCTTCACCGGCACGCCTCCGGCATACAATTCCCGCCGCGCCGCATTGGCCCGATCGGAGGAAAGCTCCCAGTTGGTATAATTCGGGCGCACCCCCAGGAAGGGAGTACTGTCAGTATGTCCACTGATGCTGAGATGATTGGGCACCGTGGCCAGGGTCTTGGCCAGCTCGCGCAGGATCTCGCTGGTGTAATAACGCAACTCGGCACTGCCCAGGTCGAACATTGGCCGATTACGCTTATCAACGATCTGGATGCGCAAACCCTCGCTGGTGATATCCAGCAACAGTTGATCCTTGAAATCGGCCAGGGAGGGGGTGTTTTCGATCTGCTCACGCAGCTGTTCCATCAGCTCATCCAGCTTGAGCTTTTCCTCAATCAATTCATCGATGCTTTGGCTTTGTTCTACCGCCTGGGTCTCCAAGGCTTGCTGGATTGCCGGGTCACGCAAGGGCTCGCCATCACCACGGGGCAGCTCCAGCGCACCACCCAGCTTGATCATGCTGGTGCTGGCACCGCCAGCACCGGGGATGGCGCTGGGGTTTTGAAAATAATCGGCAATCGCCGCACGTTCTTCAGTCGAAGTTGAGCCCAACAGCCACATCAGCAGGAAGAAGGCCATCATCGCCGTCACGAAGTCCGCATAGGCGATCTTCCAGGCGCCACCATGATGACCACCGGCCACCTTTTTGATGCGCTTGATGACTATCGGGCGCTTTTTCTCGTCGATCGCCATGCGGATTATCCTGCCTGCTCAATCAGCTGCGACATACGAGCCCACTAACCCTTGCGGGCCTTGATGTCTTCTTCCAGTTCGATAAAGCTGGGTCGCTCATTGGCAAACAACACCTTGCGCCCAAACTCAACACAAACCTGCGGGGCAAAACCATTGATCGAGGCCAGCAGCACCACCTTGACCGTTTGCAAGGCCTTGGCCGATTCGGCCGCCTTGCTCTCCAGCACCGAGCCCAGGGGTGAGATGAAGGCATAGGAAAGCAAGATACCCAGGAAGGCACCGACCAGCGCGGTACCAATCAGCTTGCCCAGCTCCTCCGGCGGCAGATGCAGCGATCCCATGGTAATCACCACCCCCATCACCGCAGCAACGATACCAAAAGCCGGCAGCGCATCCGCCATCTTGCTCACCGCATGGGCGGTATGCATCTCTTCCTGCAGATGGGTCTCGATCTCGCTGTCCATCAGGTTCTCGATCTCCATCGGATTGAGATTACCGCCGACCATCATGCGCAGATAATCGGTCACAAACTCCATCACATGGTGATTACGCTGAATCAGGGGATATTTGCTGAACACCGGGCTGTTTTCCGGCTCGTCGATGTCGGATTCCAGTGCCATCAGCCCTTCCTTGCGACCCTTGGCCATGATGTCGTACAGCAGGGCCAACAGTTCCATATAGAATTTTTTACTGTACTTGGAGCCCTTGAAACAACTGGCAACGCCGCCAACAACATGTTTGAAACCATGGGGATTACTAGCGGCAATCGTGGCACCCAGGGCACCGCCGAAGATCATGATAAACTTGGCCGGCGACATCAACAGCGCAAGCTGCCCACCGATCGCCACATAGGCGCCAAAGATACAGGCCAGCGCAACCAGCCAGCCGATAATGACCATCATGAATATGCTCTCCTGTCCGATACTGGGCGTGCGACCAGCAACATGTAATCCATTGATTTAGTGATAGATGAATCCGGCCCCTGCAAGACAGCCGTAGATTCCAGCATTCCGGGCATTCTACTCCATATCCGCGCCACATTCCCAGCGCTGCCACACTAGAAATACTCAGTGCCTCAGGATTGCAGTGACGCGGGCAAAACGGCAGAATCACCCCATGATGGCATCTAGCCCCAACCCCTTGATGATGGAACACGCCCAATGAATGACGCGCTGGCCGGCTGGGTAAAAAAACTCGACATGCATTGCCTGCCCTCTCTGCGAGCCAATGCCGAACGCCTGCGCGTACTCGGTGGCCAGGAAGACGCCGATATCGATGAAATGGTCACCCTGATCGAAACCGATCCGGGTCTGGCCATGCGTCTGATGCGTTACATCAATAATCTGCGTCACAAACACCTGCGTAACGAAATATCCACCGTGCGCAATGGGCTGATGATGCTGGGTATCAGCCATGTGCAAAAGCTATCCGAAAACCTGGAGTTCATCGACGCCCTACCCGAACAAACACAACAACGGCTGTTGCGCCACTTCTCCCAGGCCCTGCACGCCGGCACACAGGTACGCGAGATCGCCCGCCTGAGCAAGGAAACCATCGCGGATGAACTCTATCTTGCCGCCATTCTGCATAATACTGGCGCCATGTTGCTGGACTTGCACGCCCCACAGGAGATGGACCGGGTACGTGAGCTGATGCACGAAAAGCACATAGAAGCCGACGAAGCCGAATACGTGGTGTTCGGCTTTAGCTGCGACCAACTGACCATCGAACTGGCCCAGCTTTGGAAGCTCCCGGCCATTCTACTGGATAGCCTGCGCGGCCAGAATGCCCGTCACAAGCGGGCGCTGAGCGTGATGCTCTCGGCACAGCTGGCCGAAGCTGCCGAACAGGGTTGGTATGGTCGCCAATGTCTCAACCTACTGGAATCCCTGGCCGATCTGCTACTCGCCGACATCGCCAGTACCGCCACCCTGGTTCACCAGAATGCCGTGGAAGCAGCCCGGGAGACCGAGCATCTGGGGGTCTGGCATCCGGCCATGGCCCTGCTCCATCCGGTGCCCCTGCAGACGCAGATGGAACCCGGCAACAAACCCCTACCGGAACTCATCAGCGCCGATGACCAGGCCGATTTTTGCCTGGCTCCGCAACGTCCCGTGTTGCTAAAAGCACTCAAGCGTCTGAGCAATCCAGAGCCTGAGCTGCTATTACGCGATGTTTTGATGCTGACCATGGAGGGCATGCACGATGGCCTGGGACTGAACCGGGTGATGTTTGCGATGCTCACTCCTGACAAGGTTCAGCTCAAGGCCCGCCGTATTCTCGGTAGTGAGAATGACCCGCTGTTCAATCGCTTTGCCGTTGATCTGAACAGCCATAACCTGTTTGTGCGGCTGCTGGAAAAACCGCTCGCGCTATGGCTGGACGATGAGAACCGCAGCAAGTTCTTTCCACTGATCCCCATCGCGGCACACAAGCTGATCCGCAACGACAGCTTTTATGTGATGTCGCTATTTATCCGTGAAAAACCGATAGGGATCTTCTACGCCGATCGCCACACTCGCTCCTGTCGCCTGGATGCACAAAGCTACAAGTACTTCAAACACCTGGTGACCCAGACCTCGATGTGTCTGTCGCAGCTGCAAGTCAAGGAGTAGGCTAGGGGCTAGGGGCTAGGGGTTAGGGGTTAGGGGTTAGGGGTTAGGGGTTAGGGGTTAGGGGTTAGGGGCTAGGGGCTAGGGGCTAGGGGCTAGGGGCTAGGGGCTAGGGGCTAGGGGCAAGGAAGGGCCAAGCGAGCACGACCCTTTGCGATCTTCGCGTCCTTTGCGGTTAATGCTTTTGGGGTTAGGGGTTAGGGGTTAGGGGCTAGGGGCTAGGGGCGATAAAATCGCTCGA
>JACUTZ010000246.1 GCA_014859545.1 Gammaproteobacteria bacterium | reverse complement strand
CTACGAGTAAGCGATGATTTTTCAGCGTATCTGGCTTAAGACCTAACTTATGAAGCTCATCTAACTTCCCCAACAGGGCCGCGGACTGACCATCCGCGGCCCTTTTGTTTTTGGAGAACATCAGGGCACTTCTAACTATTCGTGAGCACGCATCTTGAACCCTCAAATCCGCGCTCTCTGCGTTGCAAATCTTCGCAATAGCTGGCTATTACGTGCGATTTGCGCCTTGATAGCACGGATTTGAGTGCCCAATCTGTCGCACTCAGAATAATTAGAAGTGCCCATCATGTCGGTACCGATCGCCTATCTGGGCATCATCCTGATCTGGGCCACCACCCCACTGGCGATCAAGTGGAGTGGTGAAGAGGCCGGATTCCTGTTTGGCGTGACCCTGCGCATGCTGCTGGGCTATGTGATCTGCCTGCTGCTGCTGTGGGCACTGCGCATCGCCCTGCCCTGGCATGTCCAGGCACGCCGCACCTACCTGGCTGCAGGAATGGGGATCTTCGCCTCGATGGTCGCGGTGTATTGGGGTGCGCAATACATTCCCTCCGGACTCATCTCGGTGCTGTTCGGCCTGTCGCCGATCCTGATTGGCCTATTTGCCAGCCATTGGCTGAATGAACACAGCCTGACTCCCGGCAAACTGCTGGGGATCCTGCTGGCCCTTGGCGGCCTGGCGCTGATCTTCATCCCGCGCGACCTGCACGGACAGATCGCCCCGCAGGGGGTGGCAGCGATATTGCTGGCGGTACTGCTTCATTCCCTGAGCGCGGTGTGGGTCAAGCGTATCGGCAGCCCCCTGCATCCGATGGCCATTAACGTCGGTGCACTGAGTCTGGCGGTGCCCCTGTATCTGCTGGCGTGGTGGGGACTGGATGGACGGCTGCCAACACAGTTCGACAGTCGCAGCATGCTGGCGATCATCTACCTGGCACTGTTTGGCACAGTGTTGGGATTCAATCTGTATTTCTACCTGATCAAGCGCATCAGCGCCGGGGCGCTCAGCCTGGTGACCCTGATCACCCCGGTGCTGGCGCTACTGATCGGCTATCTGTTCAATGGCGAGGCGATCACCAGCACGGTTTTGATCGGCACCGGGGCGATCCTGTTGGGACTGCTCAGTTACCAGTACTTGGGCAAACAAAAAACGCTGACGACTCCCCCATCCGCCCCAGTGGAACAGAAAAACACTAAGGGATGATCTCGCCAAGACGCCAAGCACGGATTTATGCCCAGGGATGGGCGGTATTTCAGTACGCCAGGAGGCAGCGTACTGATTATGCCCAGGGATGGGCGGT
>JACUTZ010000245.1 GCA_014859545.1 Gammaproteobacteria bacterium | reverse complement strand
TCGAACCTCCGGCCCCTGCCTCCCGAAGACAGTGCTCTACCAGGCTGAGCTACACCCCGATGGTGTGATGATGAACCGCTTTCGGCGTGTCGGGATAACGCCGGTGATGCTGTGTTAGTGCGTCCGATGCACCGCGAAATGGGCCAGGGTGAGCAGGGCCTCTTTCCAGGGCGAGTCGGGCAGAATGGCGAGGGGCGCGATGGCTTGCTCGACCTCCTGCTGCGCAGCGCGCGAAGTGTACGCGATTGCGCCAACAGATTCAATCGCTGCGCAGACCTCTTCGATGCGATCACGCCCGCCCTGTTCCAGGGCCTGGCGTACCAGGTCCGCCTGTTCCGGTGTGCCGTGCTGGATCACCCGCAGCAGTGGTAACGTGGGTTTGCCCTCGGCCAGGTCATCACCGATGTTCTTGCCCATCTCGGCACTGGATGCCGAGTAATCCAGGGCATCATCGATCAGCTGAAAGGCTGCGCCCAGGTGCATGCCGTAGGCGGCCATGGCGCGTTCTTCCTCGGCGCTGCGGCCGCTGAGTACCGCTCCCAGCTGGGCGGCAGATTCAAACAGCTTGGCGGTCTTGCTACGGATCACATCCAGATAACCGGCCTCGTCCAGGTCGGCATTATGGATATTAAGTAACTGTTTTACCTCGCCCTCGGCAATGATGTTGGTGGTTTCGGCGAGGATTTCCATGACGCGCATATTCTGCACCCCGACCATCATCTGGAAGGCCCGCGAGTAGAGAAAGTCACCGACCAGCACACTGGCCTCATTGCCCCAGACGTTGTTGGCGGTTTCCTTGCCCCGGCGCAGATCGGAGCCATCGACCACATCATCGTGCAACAGGGTGGCGGTGTGGATGAATTCCACCACCGCCGCCAGTTCGTGGTGGTGGTGGCCCTGGTAGTCAAAGGCGCGCGCGCTGAGCAGCACCAGCATCGGGCGTAGTCGCTTGCCACCACTGTTGATAATGTAATGGCTGATTTGGTTGATCAACACCACTTCCGAGTGCAGCCGCTGCTGGATGCAGCGGTCCACGGCTTGGCGGTCGTCGGCAAGAAGGGTGTAGACGTCCTGGATATCCATGGGTTTTTCGGTCTGAGGTGGCGCAAAGAAACGAAATCCTAGGTATCGCAGGGTGGCCTGTCAAGCAAAGTGCCGTGATTTACTGAAAATATTCTGAATAGGCGTTTGACCTGTTGCCTTTGTGGCGCTAGAATTGCCGGTCTTTCGTTGTTGTAACAACAGATTTCAGTTTTTGGAGAGCGGCAATGTACGCGGTAATCAAAACCGGTGGCAAACAGTATCGT
>JACUTZ010000107.1 GCA_014859545.1 Gammaproteobacteria bacterium | reverse complement strand
CCTCTCGCCCCGACCAATAATGAGAAAGCCGACCGCAAGGTCGGCTTTTTTGATCGGAAGGTGCTCGGGATTCCCAGCGCTACTATTGCCCCAGTTCTAAATCATCTCCCTCATCAAGGAGTTCCTCTGCGCCTCAGTGGGGCATAAAACCATTAAGAGCAGATCTCGCCAAGCCGCCAAGCACGCCAAGAAAAGATTTATGTCCAAGGATGGACGGTATTTGGCTTGGTCACTCCTGCGCATCCCTGCGCCCGTGACATACCGTTCGTCCATGGTAACTACTCATCCTCCCCATGATGTATTCACACTGTAGAGGGAGTTAACCGTTTCCGATGGAAGACACCTTTACCGCAAAGGCGCAAAGACGCAAAAGTGTTCAATGGTGCATGATTACCACGCGGATCGAAGCTGCATGCTCGATCGTACGTGATAACCCCTCTTATATCGGTATTAAACCGATGTTTGGTGCGTGCTGTGTCCATTAACCCTTCGCGTCTTTGCGCCTTTGCGCCTTTGCGGTGAAATTATTTTCAAAAGGTGCGAGTAGATACGCTTACGCTACCGAAACAGGGGCGAACTCGTCTTAAGTAGATAGACATGTGTATACGGTTTTACCGTTAATCCTCTGCGCCTCTGCGGTGAGATCTTTTTCAAGGGGCGAGTAGCTACCGTCCATGAACATAAGGCAGGATGCCGGTAGCTATCTGAAGCGGTGCACTCGAACAGGTGCCCATAATCCCTTGGCGTTCTTGGCGTCTTTGCGAGAGATATCAGATAGAGGGGCTGAGTAATTTAGTTACCGTCAGTCAATCCCGCCCACACGCTACATCCGCGGGCACATCTGTGCTAGTTTGCCTGCAGAAAAACAATCATGATGCCAGGCCATGTTTGTCGTGCAGGGAAACACGGATCAGCATGGTTGTGTGTGAAAAGCATGGGATCGGAACGATGAAGCTGAAATTACTGGTATCTACTCGCCCCTTGAAAAAGATCTCACCGCAGAGGCGCAGACGGCTACGTCCTGTAGTCGTCTGCGGTAAGATTGTCTTTGTGGACAGTAAGCCGTTATCTCCGCGGCATGAATACTCCCAAGAGGGGGGGATCTGTTACGCCGCATTTATTATTATCCGACCGGGAGTTTGAGGTATTGAGAATGATCGCCTCAGGACATACGGTATCCGAGATCGGGAACAGCCTGTCACTGAGCGTCAAAACCATCAGCACCTATCGTACCCGTATCTTGGACAAAATGAAGATGAAACAAAATGCGGAATTGACCCATTACGCCATCAAACATCAGTTGCTGGATTGAAAGTATCCCCCCATATGCATCGATTCCATCATATCCCACTCCCATATCCTGATGATGTCAGCCTGCTGTTCGCCTCGCTCGCCGCAAGTCCATGGGCGATGTGGCTGGATGGTGGGCCAGAGCCCTCTGCCCATCGTCACTACGATATTCTGGTGGCCGACCCCTATGCGACACTGATCACCGAACAGGGCATAACACATTATCAATCGGTGCAGGAGTCATGGCAGAGTGATGCGGACCCCTTCAGTCTGATCCAGGCCTGCCTGCAAAAACATCCCCGTGAGCCGCTTGCCGGTGTGCCATTTGCCGGTGGTGCACTAGGGATTTTCGCCTATGACTTGGCCCGTTGTATTGAACCGTTGCCTGAGCTTGCCAGCGACGATTTACCGACACCACCGTTGATCCTGGGCCTGTATGATTGGGCGGTGATCGTCGATCACCGGCAGCAGTGTTGCCAATTGGTTTCCTGGCAAACCCAGGCGCAAACCCGTGAGCAGTGGTCGAGCCTGCAGCAGCGCCTGTTGGCGGTGCCGGAATCGATCCCGGGAGAACCCTTGTCTGCCCGCTCCCCGCTTGGTAGCAATATGGATGCGGGATATTATCGCCATGCCTTTGCACGTATTCAGCGATACCTGCATGAGGGGGATTGCTATCAGGTGAATTTTTCCCAGCGCCTGTCTACCCGGGTGGAGGGCGATCCCTTTGCTGCATACTGTCGTCTGCGTTCGCAAAGCCCCGCACCCTTTGGGGCCTATTTGAACACACCCTATGGCCAGATCCTGTGTAATTCTCCCGAGCGATTTTTATCCTTACAGGATCGGCAGGTCGAAACCTGTCCGATCAAGGGCACCAGGCCGAGACTGGCCGACCCTGAACAAGACGCGCTGATGCGTCAGCGTTTGCTGGCAAGTGCTAAGGACAGGGCGGAGAATGTGATGATCGTGGATCTGCTGCGCAATGACCTGTCACGCAGCTGTCGCACCGGCACGGTGCGTGTACCGGAATTGTTTCGGGTAGAAAGCTATGCCACTGTGCATCAATTGGTCAGCCGTATCACCGCCCAGTTGCGCGACGGTGAAGATGCCTGTAGCCTGCTGCGCAATTGCTTTCCTGGCGGCTCGATTACCGGCGCGCCAAAATTGCGGGCGATGCAGATCATCGAGGAGCTGGAACCACAGCGACGCGGGATCTATTGTGGCGCGATCGCCTGGCTGGGCTTCGATGGCAACATGGATAGCAATATCGTCATTCGTACTGCCTTGCATCGCGATGGGCAGTTTTACTTTTCCGTGGGTGGCGGGATCGTCAGTGATTCGCGTTGTGAGGATGAATACCAGGAAACCTTTCACAAGGCCGAGGCATTTTTCCGTTTGCTCAATCTGAATAGTGCAGATTTACTCTAGGGATAACAGCTGATCTCGCGCAGGGACGCAGAGTAACAGGTATGTTCCGCGGCAACAGACAGAGTAGCCTAAGAACGAGTGCTCCTGCCTGCTCAAAAGCGCTTTCCCCTGAGCCTCGGCGTCTCTGCGCGAGCCATTCTCTTATGTCGGACAACTCAGCGCCGAGCCATTGGATGCAAGGTCGCTGCTTCTGGCCCGGCCACTCTTGGCCAAGATCACCGCGCGGGCATGCTCTGCGCCACGACGATCGCAAAAGGTGAAGGTACCATTGCCCAGGCTGCTGCCATCGGGGTAATAAATCGCATAGCGATTGGAACTATAGACGGGGTATGCGCTGTAGCGGATGCGCAACTGCCCGCTGACCTGATGGTTTAGCAAGATGGTTTCTCCTGGATCACGGGCGCGGTTGCGGTTGCGATCTTCGTAGATGATCCAGCCCTGTTCCCAATCACCACTGGCGGTGCAATACTCACCATCGGCGCTTTTGCAGATGGATACCCATTCCCCCCGTTTAAGCGCCTCCGAGCGCGCATAATACAGATGCCCAAGCAAACCATTGAGCTGCGCACTGCGTTGTGAATCGAGACGCAGATCGCTCAGGGACGGTGCAGCCATGCCGAACAGGATTAGCAGCATGGCAAGCACCAGCATCAGTTCAACAAGGGAAAAGCCACCGATGTGGCGGCGTGCAGGAATGAAAGTAACATCCATGTCCATAACACCTCCATGTGTTACGGAAAAACTAGCCGAGGCCTAGACTTTTGTCATGTAGGAAAATTCGACACGGCCTGTAAAGTTAGTTCGGCTTGTAGCCTAAATGTTTGCCGATGCGTTGTATCGCCGCGTCCAGCTTGTCCATGCTGGTGGCAAAGGATAACCGCATGTAACCGGGCTGACCAAAGGCCGAACCGGGTACCAGGGCGACCCCGGCCACATTCAACAGGTATTCGGCCAGTTCCACATCATCATTGATGCCGTCCATTGCGGCGATGGCCTCGCGCATGTCGGGAAAGGAGTAGAAGGCTCCCTGGGAGGGCAGGCAGTGTACTCCCTGGAGTCGGTTGAGCTGCTCGACCACGAAGTCGTGGCGCTGCTTGAAGGCCTGGAGCATCTCGGTGATACAGCCCTGGTCACCATTGAGCGCCGCCTCGGCCGCCACCTGGGAGATCGAGGTGGGGTTGGAAGTGCTCTGTGACTGCACCTTCTTCATGGCCTTGATCAGCCATGCTGGGCCACCGGCATAGCCGATGCGCCAGCCAGTCATCGAATAGGCCTTGGAGACGCCGTTCATCACCACGGTGCGCTCGTACAGCTCAGGGCAGGCGTTGACGATGTTGCAAAACGGCTCATCGCCCCACAGGATGTGTTCGTACATGTCATCGCTGGCGATGATGATGTCGGGGAAATCGCGCAGCACCTCGCCCAGGGCCTTGAGCTCGGCCAGGGTGTAGGCCACGCCGGTCGGGTTGGAGGGGCTGTTGAGCACCACCAGACGGGTCTTGCTGGTGATTGCCGCACGCAGCTGCGCCGGGGTGATCTTGAAGCCCTGTTCCAGACCGGCCTGCAGGATCACCGGCTTGCCCTCGGCCAACAGCACCATATCCGGGTAAGAGACCCAGTAGGGGGCGGGGATGATGACCTCGTCTTCCGGGTCGAGCAGGGCCTGGGCCAGATTGAAGAAACTCTGTTTGCCACCGCAGGAGACCAGGATCTGATCCGGCACATAGCTGAGCGCATTATCGCGCTTGAATTTGGCAATAATCGCCTGTTTCAACTCGGGGGTGCCGTCAACTGCGGTATACTTGGTGAATCCGGCATTTATCGCTGCAATCGCTGCCTGTTTGATGTGTTCCGGGGTATCGAAATCCGGCTCACCGGCCCCCAGACCGATAATATCCTTGCCTTGTGCCTTTAATTCTTTGGCCCGTGCGGTGATCGCCAGGGTGGCAGAGGGTTTGACACGTTGTACGCGGTGGGAAAGGTGCGTGTCCAAGCAGAAGCTCCTTCAGGGCTGAAAGTTGACGCAAATAGCCGACATATTACTGTAAGAATCGATGAAGCTAAATCCCTAATGAGCAAGACTTTTCAAATTGAGAGCAAATTCCCCCCCGCCGGTGACCAGCCGGAGGCGATTAAGGCCCTAGTCGATGGGCTGGAGTCCGGGGAGGCCGGGATGACCCTGTTGGGGGTGACCGGCTCGGGTAAGACCTTCACTATTGCCAATGTGATCGCCCAGGTGCAACGCCCAACCCTGATCATGGCCCATAACAAGACCCTTGCGGCCCAGCTCTATGGCGAGATGAAGGCGTTTTTCCCCCATAGTGCGGTGGAGTATTTCGTCTCCTACTATGACTACTATCAGCCTGAGGCCTATGTGCCGGCCTCGGATACCTTTATCGAAAAAGACGCCTCGATCAATGAACACATCGAGCAGATGCGCCTGTCCGCCACCAAGGCGATGCTGGAACGGCGTGACACCATCATCATCGCCACGGTCTCGGCGATCTACGGCCTGGGCGACCCCCAATCCTATCTGAGTATGATGCTGCACCTGGTACGCGGCGATCGGGTCGATCAGCGCTTCATCCTGCGCCGTCTGGCCGAATTACAGTACACCCGCAATGATATGGAGCTGCACCGTGCCACCTATCGGGTACGTGGCGAGGTGATCGACGTGTTCCCGGCCGAGTCCGACAGTGAGGCGGTACGCATCGAGCTGTTTGACGATGAGATCGAGTCCTTGGCCTATTTTGATCCGCTCACCGGGGAGGTGCTGCGCCGGGTACCACGCCTGACCATCTACCCCAAGAGCCACTACGTTACCCCGCGCCAGACCCTGTTGGATGCGGTCGAGCAGATCAAGGTCGAATTGAAGGAACGTCTGGCGGAGCTGCGCAATGCCGACCGGCTGGTCGAGGCCCAGCGCCTGGAAGAGCGTACCCGCTTTGACATCGAGATGATCCTGGAGCTGGGCTATTGCTCCGGGATAGAAAACTATTCGCGTTACCTGTCCGGGCGCGCCCCCGGCGAGCCACCGCCGACCCTGTTCGACTACCTGCCGGCCGATGGCCTGCTGGTGATCGACGAGAGCCACGTCACCGTCTCGCAGATCGGCGCGATGTATAAGGGGGATCGCTCGCGCAAGGAAAACCTGGTCAACTACGGCTTTCGTCTGCCTTCGGCGCTGGACAATCGCCCGATGCGTTTTGATGAATTCGAACGGATCTCGCCGCAGACCATCTATGTGAGCGCCACCCCGGCCAAGTATGAGTTGGCCCACTCCGGTGCGGTGATCGAGCAGGTGGTGCGTCCCACTGGTCTGCTCGATCCCGGTGTGGAGATCCGCCCGGCTACCACCCAGGTGGACGACCTGTTGTCTGAGATCCGCCGTTACAGTGATCGCAAACAGCGGGTCCTGGTGACCACCCTCACCAAGCGCATGGCCGAGGACCTGACCGAATATCTCGAGGAGCACGGGGTCAAGGTGCGCTACCTGCACTCGGATATCGATACCGTCGAGCGTATCGAGATCATCCGCGACCTGCGCCTGGGCGAGTTCGACGTCCTGGTGGGGATCAATCTCTTGCGCGAGGGCCTGGATATGCCGGAAGTCGCGCTGGTGGCGATCCTCGATGCAGACAAGGAAGGTTTCCTGCGTTCCGAAACCTCACTTATCCAAACCATCGGCCGTGCTGCGCGCAACCTGCATGGCAAGGCGATCCTCTATGCCGACCGGATCACCGGATCGATGCAGCGCGCCATCGACGAGACCGATCGCCGCCGTGCCAAACAGATTGCCTTCAATCAGGCCCATGGCATTACCCCCAAGGGGGTGGAGAAGGCGGTGCACGACATCCTCGAATCTGGCTATCCCGGTGTGCCCGGCAAGCCCAGGCAGTTTGCCAAGGTGGCCGAAGAACTGATCGAATATGCCGGTATGTCGGCCAGGGATCTGGAAAAACGGGTCAAGGCCCTGGAAGAACAGATGTACCAGCATGCCCGCAACCTGGAGTTCGAAGAGGCCGCCAAGGTGCGCGACACCATCCGCAAGCTGCAGGAACAGAATCTGGGACTGATTGCCTGATGCCGCAATCAATCGCCGTAGTGGGTGCGTGCGCGTATCACCAGCACGATGAGCTCTGCATCGTGGATGGAGTAAACGATACGGTCCTGATAGCTGAGACGCAGCGAATAGTAGCCCTTTAGCTCACCCACCAGGGCCTTGCCGGAATAGGGGTCGTGTGCAAGCCGATTGCGCAGGATGGTCTTGAGTTTTTCCTGCAATTTGGGGGGGAGACGTTTCACATCCTTTTCCGCTTGGCGGGTCAAGCGAATACGATAGGTCACTGCGGTTCTCCAAAGACCTCTTCAAAGGATAGGGTATCCCCCTGTTCCGCCTCCTGTGTGCCCTGCCTGAAGCCCAGCTGGAAATCAGCCGAAGAGAGCAGGGCCAGCGTCTCCTGCAGGCTGTCGTATTCATCCTGCGACATCAGCACGGCATCCCCGTTTTTATAGCGGATATGGTAGACCTCATGGCGTTCGTTGGCGTTTTTCAACAGCTCAAACAAGGCCTTTCGGGCGTCGGTAGCGGTGAGTGTGGTCATGGAAAGTTCCGGATGTACGCATTTTGGTACATCTGAGTGTGGGGCATTGACGGTTTTTTGTCAAAGCAAGAGTTTCCATAGTGAGTGTCCAGCCTGTTGCCATTGCCTGGAAACGAAAAAACCGGCACGAGGCCGGTTTTATTTACTGCTGTGTGGCTCCCCCGGCTGGACTCGA